>JADKBM010000016.1:673286-1009930 GCA_016715115.1 Acidobacteriota bacterium | reverse complement strand
AAAACGGCCCTCAAGCCGTTCGACGTATTCGCGATCCTGGATCGTCGTCATAATCGAAGCGTAGGTCGACGGCCGTCCGATACCCTTTTCTTCGAGCGCTTTGACGAGCGTCGCTTCGGTGTACCGCGGCGGCGGTTCGGTGTGATGCTCCTCGCCGTTGATCGAATTCAGCTTCAGCGTTTCGCCCTTTTCGACGAGGGGAAGATTGCGTTCCTCGTCGTCGTCCTCGCCCTCCGCCGGTTTTTCGTCGCGGCCTTCCTGGTAAACCTTCAAAAAGCCGTCGAATTTCTGGACCGAGCCCGTCGAGCGGAAGAGAAAACGTCCGGCGCGAATATCGATCGTCGTCTGATCGAAAAGCGCGGGCATCATCTGCGATGCCACGAAGCGCTGCCAGATCAGACGATAGAGCTTGTATTCGTCGGGACTCAGATATTGCTTGATGCTCTCGGGCGTACGATTGACGTCGGTCGGGCGAATCGCTTCGTGCGCATCCTGCGCGCCGCCTTTCGTCTTGTACATCGTCGGTTTCGCGGGCAAATAGCGTTCGCCGTATTCCGAGCCGATGAAATCGCGAACTTCGCCGAGCGCGGCGTCTGAAACACGCGTCGAATCGGTGCGCATATAAGTGATCAGACCGACCGAGCCTTCGGCGCCGATCTCGATTCCTTCGTAAAGCTTCTGCGCGACCGACATCGCTTTCTTGACCGGAAAACCAAACTTCCGCGACGCTTCCTGCTGAAGTTTCGACGTGATGAACGGCGGCGTCGCGTTGCGTTTGCGTTCTTTGGTCGCGACCGATTCGACGACGAACGTTTGCTGTTCGGCCTCGTCGACGATCGACCTCGCGGTCGCGCCGTCTTTAATATGTGTCTCGGTCTTTTTGAGATCCTGATCGAACCCGCTCGTTTTGACCGTCAGATCTTCGATCTTGTAGAGTTTCGAATCGAACTTCGGCGGGAGTTTCGCGCTCAGGTTGGCGACGATCGTCCAGTATTCGGTTTGGACGAAGTTCTCGATCTCGCGTTCGCGCTCGACGACGAGCCGCACGGCAACGGTTTGCACACGTCCCGCGGAGAGCTTGCCGCCGATTGTCTTCCAAAGGATCGGCGAGACCTTGTAACCAACGAGCCGGTCGAGGATCCGGCGGGCCTGCTGTGCATCGACAAGGTTCTGGTTGACCTCTTTCGGATGGTTGAACGCCTCTTGAACAGCCTTTTTCGTGATCTCGTTGAACATCACCCGAAAGAACGGTTTGCCCCCTTTCTTAGGCACGAGTTCTTCTTTCAGATGCTGGCAGATCGCCTCGCCTTCGCGGTCAGGGTCGGCCGCGAGAAAGATCGCTTCCGATTCCTTGGCGGCCTTTTTCAAGTCAGACACCGTCTTTTTATTATTGCGTTTCTTGCTATCGGGAATGACCTCGTAAAACGGTTCGAAGTTATTCTCGATATCGACACCAAGTTCCTTCATCGGCAGGTCCTTGATATGACCGATCGACGCCAGGACCTTGTAATCGCTACCAAGATACTTGTTGATTGTTTTCGCCTTTGCCGGCGATTCGACGATGACTAGATTTTTTGCCATTAGTGAAAAAAATAAGTCAGACGCAGGATTTGCGCTGACATCTGACTTCTAACACCGAAATTGCGCTCGTGTCAATTCGCATAAACTTTATTGGCCGAACAGCGCGGAAGCCTCGCGCGTGCGCGAGCTGAACGGCAATCGAGCCGTGTTTTCAGTGCCTGAGACTCACACATCGGCCGAGACTGTCGGTCCGACAGGTCGGTACCATCTGCGGTAGCGGATGCTTGACTATCGGCATCCGAGCGCGATGCCGATCCCTCTATGGTGTGGCCGCAGACTATCGCGGCCATCCGCTACCGCAGATGGTACTGACCTGTGAGCGCTGACATCCGCACCGCCGCGGCCAGCCATCCGCTACCGCAGATGGTACTGAACTGTGAGTACTGATATCCCCTGCGGCCGATGGCGCGTACGGGCGGCGCACCGCGCCGCACCGGCCGAGACTGTCGGTCCGAGAGGTCAGTACCATCTGCGGTAGCGGATGGTTGATGATCAGCATCCGAGCGCGATGCCGATCAGACGGTTAAGGCCGTAGACTGCCGGCTACAACCATCCGCAATCGCAGATGGTACTGTGAGTACTGACATCCGCAGCGCCGCATCGGCGAGCGCGTCACTCCGTCAGATCGGTACCATTTTCCCTCTCCTCGCGATACTTTGGCAGTGGTCCGCCCTGTTTGTGGAGCACGTAATCAATGGCATCAACAAGGCTGCGTTCCGTCCAGAGATTGCGCTTACTTCCGCGATCGGACCACGGGCTCAGTTCGCTTTGCCAACACCCGTTCTCCCGCATCGTCCTCGTTGCGTTTGACTTATAGGCGTTCAACGCTCCGTCTCCGTTTATTGCTCCGTTGCTGACGACGGAATGGACGTGGTTGGTTCGCGCATTTACAGCATGTAGCGTCCAATTGCGTTTACGGCATGTTTCGCGTATAGCTGTCTCGGTGAAATAGCGCTGTTTGGCGTCTAGCTTTCCGGGATCGCGTTTCATCCGTTCACGGTTTACCCTTTGCCATTCCTCCTGCGCAGGCAGTTTGCGGGTCCGGTATTTGTTGCGAAAACGGTTAACCGAACCGCGATGATCTCCGTGAAGCCAAGTTCCGTAAGTTCGGAAAGTAATCAGAAATCCGACTGGTTGATCTGTGTCATTCCATTGCATATCGAGTCTCCTATTTCGATTTGTCCAAGTGCCTGTCAGTTTCATCTTCCTTGCCGGATGGTTGTCGATCTATCTTGGGCGCTAATTGCGAAGTACAACCATCCGCTACCGCAGATGGTACTGACCTGTGAGTGCGATGCCGATCAGACGGTCAAGGCCGTAGACTGCCGGCTACAACCATCCGCTACCGCAGATGGTACTGACCTGTCAGCGCGCTGCCAATCGGATGGTCGCGGCCGCCGAGTGCAGGGTATAGCCATCCGCTCCCGCAGTTGGTAATGTGAGCGCTGAGGCGGTACTGACGGCTCGCAGCTGACCGCTCTCCCTCAGAGCTTCCTCGCGTAATGATTGCCCGGCAAGACCTTGATCAGGTCCTTCAGATCCAACCCGACGAGGATTGAATTGAGCTCGCCGAAACCGAGTCCGGACTTTGCGAGCAATTCGTCAAAATG
Organism: Acidobacteriota bacterium; assembly: GCA_016715115.1. Classification (NCBI taxonomy): domain Bacteria; kingdom Pseudomonadati; phylum Acidobacteriota; species Acidobacteriota bacterium. Next base: position 1,006,739 of record JADKBM010000016.1, on the reverse strand, counting down.
AACCGCTTCGTCTGAGCGGAGTAGAAACCAGACGCATCGTTCGCGTTCCGATAGCCCAGCCGGCGCCAGTCCGGGTTGTTTTGGCAACTCCGGCGGCGCGTCGTCGAGCTTTGGCGGAAGTATTCGCGACGAGATCTCGGTTGGAAGTTCGCAGACCACGTCCTGCCATTGCTGGACGAGCTTTGCGCCGGATTTGATCAGGTAGTTCGTGCCGATCGAATTGCGCGAGGTAATGTTTCCGGGAACGGCGAAGACTTCGCGGTTCTGCTCCGACGCGAGCCGCGCCGTGATGAGCGATCCGCTTCGGTCGGTCGCCTCGACAAGCAGAACGCCCAGACTGAGTCCGGAAATGATCCGGTTGCGATAAGGAAAGTTCTCGCCAAGCGGCGGTGTGCCGAGCGGAAACTGGGTTACGATCGCGCCTCCGGAGTCGAGTATGGCGTCGGCGAGTTTCGCGTTCTCTTTCGGATAGATCCGGTCGATCCCGGTGCCGAGCACGCCGATGGCGCGTCCCTTGCCACGGATCGCGCCGCGGTGGGAGGCCGTGTCGACACCGCGGGCGAGGCCGGAGACGATCGCGATCCCGTGTTCCGCCAGATCGCGCGACAGCATCTCGGCGGCGTTCTCGCCGTACGTCGAGCAGCGCCGCGAACCGATGACGGCGATCCCGGGATCGTCGAAACAGGCTTGCCAGTTTCCCCGGACATAGAGAACGATCGGCGGATCGTCGATCTCGCGCAGGAGAAACGGGTAACTGCCGTCATCGAGAAGCAAAACGTCGCCGCCGATTTCGCGGACGCGTTCAAGTTCCGTCTCCGCCCGGTCGTGAAACTCGCGTTTGAGGATGCTCTCGACCGTTTCGGCGCGAAGCCGCAACGATTCGAGTTCCCGCCGTGTCGCGTGAAACACGCCGTCGGCCGAACCGAATCGTTCAAGTAGTTTGGTAGCCGCCCGCGGCCCGACGCCGGGAGTCATATTGAGTGAGATCCAGGTTTTCATAATTTCATTTGGGATTGGGGATTTGTGATTTCGGATTTCTCCGTTCTTTTGAGGTCTTCGAGGCCGCGACGACGATCGCGACGATCTCGTCGGCTTCTTCCATAAGCGCAACCAGCTTTTCGTGTCGCACAATACGGCCTTCGGATAGCAGCTCAAGCCAATACCCCGACTCGTCCGCCTCTTCTTCGACGATGCTTAGTTTATTGATGAAGTCGGCCGCAGATTTTGCACGGCAGACGGCGCGGTAGTTTGAACCGACGGAAGTTGCGCTGCGTAAAAGTTGATGTCCGATGACGTTCGCCGGCTTTGTATTCGGTAGATTGTCGACGAGATTGATAATGCGCAAGGCGAACTTCTTGGTGCGAAGTTTCATTTCGTTTTGTGTCATTTTGCTGATCTCCGAGGATTTTTCTTGTTCCCCAGAAAACGTGAGAATTGTTCGATGCGCCAACGGCAAGAAAGACCGCCGATGAGATTCGGTGAAGCACGTTCCCTAGGTTAAGGCTATTGAATCGAAATCGAGAGGTGGGCGCTTCTTGAATGAGATGCCTTTACTTAACGAATCGCCGCCAATTATCGGCAATCCGAATTCCCAAATCCCAAATCCGAAATCGGTTTGGCGGAAGCGTGTGGGAGTCGAACCCACCCAAGCGTGCTCTCACACGCTCACAGACGGTTTTGAAGACCGCGCCCGTCACCGGACAGGATGCGCCTCCGCAGTGAAGTCTAGTGTTATCAAAACTAAGGTTTGCGAGAGCTTTCTGTCAAGTGTTTTTTGGACCGCGGGCGCTACCGGCTTGCTTGACCGTGAAATTTCGCGCGTGTTATTCTTTCTCTTTTGAAAAGCGAGCATTTTTTTCGCTGCGTTTATCATAGAGCTACTTTTAATAATTAATTTCAGATATGTTTTTGCTAGCCTTTGCTGAAGGAAGTTCCATCCAACTTGTGCCGGACGGCACATTGCTCATCCACGTTGCGCTGATTTTGATCATGATCTGGATCCTGAACCGGACGTTCTTTCGTCCGATCAACCGGATCATCGAGTCGCGCGAGAAAAACAAAGGCGGCCGCTCGGTCGAAGCCGAGGAAATAATGCGCGACGTTGAGGGCAAACGCGAGATGTACAACCTCGCGATGCTCGACGCGCGAACGAAAGGCTACGAAATTATCGAGAAAGAAAGGACGAAGGCTCTCAAGAAGAAAGAGGAAAAGGTCACGGCCGTGAAGGAGTCGGTCGCGGTCGCATTCGCCGAAGAGTCGGCCGAACTCGAGAAGCAGACCGCCGAGGCCCGTGAAACCATCAAGTCGGAAGCTGAAAAACTCGCCGACCGAATCAGCGCGAATATTCTCAAGGCGTAGGCGGAGACAAGGTTTAGTATGTTTGCATTTATTTATAGTTTACTGATTCTAGCCGGCGGCGGCGGTGAAGGCTGGTGGAGCAAGGTCGAGCCGTACGTGAATTATCCCGGTTTCGAAGCCTGGAAGTTTCTTAATCTCGGCATCTTCATCGGAATCATGGTCTACCTTTTGAAGAAACCGCTCAGCGGCGCATTCAAGGCCAAACGCGAAACGATACGTGCCGAATTGATCAAGGCTGAAGAGCAGAAGCAGGCGGCTTTGGCGGAATTGACCGCGACCGAGGCGAAACTCGCGCGGCTCGACGCTGAAGCGGAAGAAGTCGTCGCCCGCGCGAAGGAAGAGGCCGCAGCGGAAAAGAAACGCATCGCGAAGGAAACGGACGAGGAAACGAAACGACTTGAGAATCAGGCGACCGGTGAGATCGACCGCAAGACCGCGCAGGTCCGCGTCGAACTCCGGCGTTATTCGGCTGAAGAGGCCGTGCGCCTTGCAGAAGAGAAGTTAAAAGCCGGCATCAACGCCGAAAGCGATTCGCGCCTTGTAAAGGCCGGAATCAGCGCGATCGGAGGTTTGAACTAGAATGAGTGTTGAAACAGTAGCCCGTCGTTACGCCACCGCACTTGCGGACGTTGTCATCAAATCCGGCGAGACCGAGTCGGTCAAAAGCGAACTGAAATCGTGGGAAGATTTTGTCGGCTCGAACGCCGATCTCCAGCGGGCCTTTTCAAACCCGGCGATCGCGCATTTGAGCAAGGAAAAGGTCCTTGAAACCCTGATCGGAAAAACCAAACCGTCGAGAACGACGGCGAACTTTCTCCGAATCTTGCTTCGCAACGGACGTTTGACAGAACTTCACGAGATCAACGAAAAGTTCGCCGCGGTCCTCGACGAGCGTGGCGGCATCGTCGGAGCTGAGATCACGTCCGCAAGGGAACTTTCGGACGCGGATCGCGCCGAACTCAGTGCGTCGATCGCGAAGCTGACCGGCAAACAGGTAAAACTGAATTTTATTATCGACGAGAACATCATCGGCGGCGTCGTCACCCGTGTCGGCTCGACCGTTTATGATAATTCCGTCAAAACGCAATTAGAGAATCTTAAACAACAACTGGTAAACGGTTAGTCGTTAATGGTTAATTGATGCCTTTCACTTTCGCGGCCGATTAACAATTAACAGTTCACAATCAACGATTAACAAATAATATGGAAGCAATTAAAGCCAACGAAATTAACGAAATCATTCGCGCTCAGATCGAGAATTTTGATGCGACGATGACCGTTGCCGAGGTCGGAACGGTGATCAAGGTCGGCGACGGTATCGCCGAGATCCACGGACTCGAAAAGGTGATGGCCGGCGAACTGCTCGAATTCCCGTACGGAGTTCGCGGACTGGCGCTCAACCTTGAAGAAGACAAGGTCGGAACCGTGTTGTTCGGCGACTTTCAGAAGATCAAGGAAGGCGACGAGGTCAAACGCACGCGCCGCATTATGAGCGTTCCGGTCGGCGATGCGATGATCGGCCGCGTCGTTGACGCGCTCGGCAATCCGATCGACGGCAAGGGCGAGATCGTTACCGATACTTTCAATCCGGTCGAGCGCATCGCGCCCGGCATCATCGACCGTCAGCCGGTTAAGGAACCGCTTCAGACCGGACTCAAGGCGATCGACGCGATGGTTCCGATCGGCCGCGGACAGCGTGAACTTATCATCGGCGACCGGCAGACGGGCAAGACGGCGGTGGCGATCGACACGATCATCAACCAAAAAGGCAAGGACGTCATTTGTATCTACGTCGCCATCGGTCAAAAGGCTTCGACGGTGGCGCAGGTCGTGCAAAAGTTGAACGACTTTGGCGCAATGGATTACACGATCGTCGTTTCGGCGACCGCTTCTGATCCGGCTGCGATGCAGTTCCTCGCACCGTACTCGGGCGTCGCGATCGGCGAGTTCTTCCGCGACAACGGACGTCACGCGCTGACGGTTTACGACGATCTTTCGAAACAGGCCGCGGCATACCGCGAAATCTCGCTGCTGCTCCGTCGCCCGCCGGGTCGCGAAGCATATCCGGGAGACGTTTTCTATCTACACTCGCGCCTGCTCGAACGCGCGGCGAAGATGTCGGACGCCCGCGGCGGCGGCAGCTTGACCAGCTTGCCGATCATCGAAACGCAGGCCGGCGATATTTCGGCCTACATTCCGACGAACGTGATCTCGATCACCGACGGTCAGATCTTCCTTGAATCGGATTTGTTCAACTCGGGCGTGCGTCCGGCGATCAACGTCGGCAACTCGGTCTCGCGCGTCGGCGGTTCGGCGCAGATCAAGGCGATGAAGCAGGTCGCCGGTACGCTCCGCATCGACCTTGCGCAGTATCGCGAACTCGCGGCGTTTGCGCAGTTCGGTTCGGACCTCGACAAATCGACTCAGGACCAGTTGGAAAAGGGCAAACGCCTGACGGAAGTCCTGAAACAGGGACAGTATCAGCCGATGGAAGTCGAAAAGCAGGTTTTCATCATCTGGACGGTTTCGAATGGCTTTGCGTCCGACATCGCGGTCGAAGATCTCAAACGCTTTGAGTCTGAACTTTTCGGTTTTGTCGAAAGTTCGCACCCCGCGATTCTGGAAACTCTTCGTACAAAGAAGGCGATCGACGACGATCTGACGGCGTCGCTCAAGGAAGCCGTCGAGGATTTCAAAGCAACGCGTTGGAACAAATAAATTTGTGAATTGGGATTTGTGAATTCGGATTTGACTGCTCATTTGGACAATCCGAAATCAGAAATCCCGAATCCGAAATCGCAATATGCCTAGTTTATTGGATATGCGCCGACGCATTAAGTCGGTCAAAAACACACAGCAGATCACCAAGGCGATGAAAATGGTCGCGGCGGCGAAGCTCAAGCGCGCGCAGGATCGCGTCACGGCGGCTCGTCCGTTCGCGCGAAAGATGGCGGCGGTGCTCGGCAATATGAGCGCGAAGATCGGCGACGATTTTTCTTCGCCGTTGCTCAACGACCGCGGCGATTCGAAATATCTGATCGTCGTCGTCAGCGCTGACAAGGGGCTGTGCGGCGGCTTCAATGCGAATCTGATCAAGGCGGTTCAAGCGTTTCTTCGCGACCACGACGGCAAGCAGACCGAGATGATGCCTGTCGGCCGCAAGGCGCGCGACTTTTTCAAACGGCGCCATATGACGTTTGTCGAAGAATACGTCGGACTCACGGGAAGCGGAACGGTCAAGCACGAGGACGCCGTTGCGATCGCGAACCGTGTCGTCAAGTGCTTCACCGAAGACGAGTCGATCGACAAGGTCTTCCTGGCGTTTACGGAGTTTCGCACCGTGCTCTCGCAAAAACCGATCGTCGAGCAGTTGCTTCCGATCCCTCGAACTCAGGATGACGCAGATGGAGCGTCGGCGCAGGCCGAGTACATTTACGAGCAACCGGCGGCGGAGATCTTCGGCAAACTCTTGCCCAAACAGATCGAAACGCAGATCTACCGGGCAATGCTCGAATCGGTCGCTTCCGAGCAGGGCTCGCGAATGACGGCGATGGACAGCGCGTCCAAGAATGCAGGCGAATTGATCGACACGTTGACGCTGAATATGAACCGCATCCGTCAGGCGGCGATCACGAAAGAAATTATCGAGGTCGTTTCGGGCGCCGCGGCGGCAGCGTAGCTTGAGTTCCTTCTGAATCCGGCAAGCAAAGCAATTTGAAGTCGTTTCCGATTTCAGATATGCTTTGCTTGTTTTTTTTATCAATTCAGCTGGAGGAAAGTAAGATGGAGTATCTGGGTTTCGGATTGGTCGGACTTGGCGGACCGCTGGCTTTGATCGGATGGATCTGGCTTCTGGTCCTCGGTTTCCAAAACGGCGGCGCGCTTTGGGGAATTCTCATATTCTTGTTCAGTGGCTTGGCCGGCCTCGTCTTTTGCATCGTTTACAAGAAAGGCTGGGCGGCGTTTGCGCTGATGCTCGTCGGCGGACTTCTTTCGGGAGTCGGCGTGGTTCCTTTTGTACTGAAGGCTTTGGAGAATATGCCGCGGTGACGGAAGATCGGTTTATCGGCAGAACAGACTGGCGCGAACGTATCATTCGTTACGCGCCATTGATTTTATGGGTCGCGGTGATCTTCGTGGCGTCATCGACGACCGGGTCGATGACGAGCACGTCGCGCTTTATCCGGCCATTTCTGATATGGCTTTTCCCGTCCACGCCCGAGGACATCATCGCGATCTACCACGGCTACATTCGCAAATCGGCGCATTTTTTCGAATATGCGGTGCTTGCATTCTGGGCGTCACGGGCGTTTTGGGATTCAACCCGTGAGAGTCTGAAGCGAAATTGGCATTTTGCAGCGTTCCTTTTTGTTTTTCTGACCGCATCGCTCGACGAACTGAACCAGAGTTTCAACACTTCGCGAACCGGAACGTTCAATGACGTGCTTCTCGACTGCGCAGGCGGCATCACAATGATCGGGATTCTCCTGTTGGTCCGCGGGTTGTCGAGCCGCCGAGTCGGTTCTCCGCTGCCGGAATAGATGATAGCTGAGAGTGGATAGCTGATGGTTCCGAAACTCAAAAGCACATCAACCATCAATTACCAAATCTCAATTATTCCGAGAGTGAATTCTGCCGATCAAACACATCCCGAATAGATGATAGTTGAAAGTGGTTAGCTGAAAGTTTGGAAACTCAAAGGCACATCACCATCAACTAACAATTATCAACTCCCAACTATTCCAAGAGTGAATTCTGCCCGTCGGAAAACACGGCTCGGGATAGCTGATAGTTCCGTAAACTCAAAGGCACATCACCATCAACTAACAATTATCAACTCCCAACTATTCCAAGAGTGAATTCTCCGCGTTTCAAAATACAAGCCGGACGCCAATCCGCACCGAGCGCGGCGACTGGAAAGAACCTGCCAGATTGTAATCATTCCGGTAACCGGTCGAACTCGGGCCGCGCGCGTCGAGGTAGTTCTGCACAAACCGGCTGATTCCGGATCCATTGTGGATCACCTGAAAAACCGCCGCTTCGCTCGTGCAGTTGGTGCAGCCGCCCTGTGTCAAAGTAGTCGACGTGAAATTCGTCGAGCTGATCTGCGTCTGCCGTCCGATCTCGTTGCGTTCGTCAAAAAGATTGAGAAAGACGACAAACGGCTCAAGCGAAAAACGATCGTCCTGTCCGAAATTGAAACGGTGCGAAACGCGCAGATCGGTTTCGGAAAAGGTCTCGGTGCGGCCCAGATCACCGCGACCGAAGAGGATCGAGTTTTGCACATTGTAAAGCGAATAGACCGTCGTCAAAGGCGTGCCCGACTGGATCGTCGTGAAGGCCGAGACCGACGTCCGGCCGATTTGACCCCATCTGAACGTATATCCGCCGTATGCTTTGAATACGTGCGGACGGTCGGTCGCGAGCCGCCCGTTGTCCGGATCGCCGTCGGCGTCGAAGCCGGCCATCGGCAGATCGAAATAGCGACCGTTGTTGGGATCGGTTCGTCCGCCTTCGTCCGAGTTTGAGAGGCCCGAATAGTTCCCGAACGATCGGCTGTAAGTGTAGCTGGCGTTGAGAAAGTATTTGGCTGATCGTTTATCGACGATCACCTCGAAAGCGTCGTATCGCCGCTGCGCTTTGGCGCACGGAAGGTTCGCTTCGGCCGAAACCTCGCAAATGGGTCCGAAACCAGGGTTGGCTGTCGTGTATTGCTCGCTGCCTTGACCGTTGAACGTTCCGACATCCTCGATCGCGCGATCGAGATCGCGGTACAAATAGCGTCCCGAGACGATCAGGTCATCCATTAATCTCTGTTCGAATCCAACGGTGAATTCACGCGTACGCGACGGACGGAGACCACCGTCGATGTCGGGAAGAATGAAATTGATGACCGGAATGTTGCTCGAGATCGAGAACGAAATCTGACAGATCGACCAGCCTAGCGAGTTGACGATCGGACATTGGCCGCCGGGGAAGTCCGGGTTTCCGCCGATGATATTTTGATAAGTGTAGTTTGTGTATGCGACTCCGCGTGCGGGAAGTATCTCGAAATAGTCCCGATAGAAAATCTCCGAGTATCGCCGTTGCAGCGCGTCGAACTTCATTCGATCGTAATAGAGTCCGAAACTCGCGGAGGCCTTCGATTTGCCATTCCCGAAAACGTCGAAAACACCGGCGACGCGCGGCGCGATCTTGTCGCCCCAATTCCACTTGAGATCAAACTCCCCGCCGATCACGATCGTCGAAGCCGGATAGACCGGATCGCCGTAGCGAGGCAAGCTCTCGTTTTCAAGGCGAAGTCCGAGGCTGAGCGTCAGGCGCTTCGCGATCGTCCACGAATCCTGCCCGAAAAGCGATTGCTGGCTTCCCGCAGCTTCGCCGTCGGTCCCGAAGCGCTGAAGAAATCCCGACCCGAGGTTTCCCGGCGTCGCCGGAAGTCCGATGATCGTATCGATCGAGCGGCCGTAGAAAAGCTGAACGATCCCCGTATCCGTGTAGCCTTCTCGAATCTTGTTGAAGACGCGATTATAGCCGTAACCGAACTTGAAATGATGGCGACCGAGGAGATCGATTCCATTGAGCTGACCCTCGACGTCGAAGGTAGTCCGTTTCGAAACTTCGTAATCGCGGACGCTGTTGGACGCGATATTTTGAAATCCGGCGGAACAGTTGGCGCCTGCCGGTGGAGTTGTCCCGGCGTTGCAGATAAACCTGGTCGTCTTCGGAACTCCGTAACTGTCGAGCTTCTCGTTCAGAAACCCGTAGCCGCCGCGGGCCGTTACCAGAAAGTTCTTCGTGATATCGATCGTTGCCTGGCCATTGACCACTTGCGAATTCTGCCGGCCGCCGCGCGTCGCGAGATAATCTGCGCCGCGCAGTCCGCTCGCCTGTTGGGGCGCGCCGCCGAGACCTTCGGTCGCCGACGGCAACGCGCCGTCCTGAACGATCGGGTTGTAAAGATACGTCCCGAAAAGCCGCAGGCGCCCGATCGGCTGTGCGTCGAGGCGGACAAACGATTGTTCGGCGCGGACGTTCGATTTGTACCTGATCGATTCCGTGACGGCGCGCGTTGCAGGATTCGTGCTGTTGTAATAATCGATCGTCCGGGAAATGCCGGAAATCTGCGGCGAATACGATGCGAAGAACCAAAGTTTGTCTTTCAGGATCGGGCCCGAGAGCGACGCTGTCGGGAAATACCCGGAACCGCCGTCCTTGTTCGGCTTGAAATACTCGACCTGTCCGGCGCCGCTGCCGAAACGGACGAGCGCCGAACTGGGCGAGCCCTGAAGTTTCGATGGCGTGAATGAGATCCCGAAATTCCCGCGCCAACTGTTTCCGCCGCCTTTTGTAATTAGGTTAACAACGCCGCCGACCGCTCCCGAATACTCCGCACCGATACCGCCGGAACGCACCTGGACTTCGTCGATAAGTTCGAACGGGACATCGAAGTTGGTGTTGAGCAGACCGGTCCGGAAATTCGTAACTTCCTGACCGTCGACGAAATAGGTGTTGTCGCCACCGGAATTGCCGTCGATCTGAAATCCGGAAACAAGCGGTTCAGGCCGCGCATTCGTCGCGATCTTGACCAGCGAGCCGAAGGTTGGACCCGACGGAAGGCGTTCCAAAAATCCGGATTTCGCGCTGGTCCGCACCTCAGGTTTCGGGTCGACAGTCTCGAACGGTTCGACAACGACCGTCGTCGTGGTTGCAAAAGAAACTTCGAGCGTTACATCCGCGATCGTGGTGTCGTCAACATAGACTGAAAGCGTGTTACCGAACGACCGAAAATAGCGTGACTCGATCTTGATCCTGTAACTTCCGACCGGAATCTCGGTGAGCGAAAAGTACCCACGCGCGTCCGCAGTGACGGATTTTTCGAATCCCGGCGAAGAATTCTCCGACTTCAAGAAGACGGTCGCTGCGGGGATTGGTGCACCGGTCTGATCTGTTACCGTTCCTCTAATCGAGCCTGTCGTGCCTTGGGCGGCGACCGGGGGCGTAAATCCCGCGATCGCGAACACCGACAAAGCTAAAGCGGCGAATTTGCAGATGCTGGAAATCATTAAGCTAACTCCCCCAAAGGTATTCGATCAAAACACGAGCGTGGAATGCAAGTCACAAGCCACAGCGGGAAAAATCAACATTCCGAGGTTTTTTTCGAGTACCAAACATATTGGCGTCAATCGGTTTTTCCAACTGTTACCGAAAAATTGGACGGAATTTGGGATTTCGTATTCGAACGTATGTCATCGACTTTCAAATCAGTTTGTCCGATCAAACGAATTTGCGATATTATCAGAACAACAAACGAACAGATTTCGTTAATCAGTTGGTGAAATTGGAATACGAAAGGAGTTTACATAAATGAGCATCTGGGAAAAAGTTAAAAACGAGGCACTTAATCAGTTTATCGAGGTCATCGAATGGCTCGATGATTCGCAGGACACGCTGCTGTATCGATTTCCGGTTCACGGTCAGGAGATCAAGAACGGCGCGCAACTGATCGTGCGCGAATCGCAAGCTGCGGTGTTTGTTCACGAAGGTCAGGCGGCAGACGCTTTCGGCCCCGGACGCTACACCATCGACGGCGGCAACACCCCGATCTTGAGCAAGCTCGGTGCCTGGAAACACGGCTTCAATTCGCCGATCAAATCGGAAGTTTATTTTGTAAACACCAAGCAGTTTACGGATATGAAGTGGGGCACGGCGAACCCGATAATGATGCGCGATGCCGATTTCGGGATCGTTCAGCTCCGCGCATTCGGCGCCTACTCGCTTCGGGTAGCCGATCCGCAGACGTTCATCAAGGAAGTCGCCGGAACGAACGCTCATTTTCAGACCGAAGACATCGACGCGCAGCTCAAACGGGCGATCGTCACTGAATTCTCGGACGCCCTTGGTGAATTGAAGATTCCGGCGCTCGATCTCGCGTCGCAGTATAAAGAACTCGGCGAACAGATCCGCGCGAAGATCAACGAGGATTTCAAGGCCTACGGACTCGAAGTCACGAAGTTCTATGTCGAAAACATTTCGGTGCCGCCGGCGGTGCAGGAAGCTATCGACAAACGTGCCGCGATGGGCGCACTCGGCGACGCGCAGCGCTATATGCAGTTTCAGGCGGCTGACGCGCTTCGCGATGCGGCCCAGAATGAAGGCGGCGGAGCCGGTCTCGGTGCCGGTCTCGGCGCCGGATTCGCGGTCGGCAACCAGATGGTCAACGCGCTCGGTGGCGGAATGGCGCCGCAGGGCGGCGGACAAGCGCAGGCTCCGCAGAACCCGATGGTTCCGTGTCCGACGTGCGGAAAGCCGAATGTCGCTGGAACGAAGTTCTGCGGCGATTGCGGCGGCAAGATGGAAGTCGCGAAAGTTCCGTGCGTGAAATGCGGAGCCGAACTCCGCGAAGGCGCGAAATTCTGTTCGGAATGCGGTTCTTCGCAGGAAAAACCGAAATGCGCGAACTGCCAGGCCGAAATGAACCCCGGCGCAAAGTTCTGCAACGAATGCGGAACCAAAGTGGAATAGGATTTGGGATTTCTGATTTCGGATCGTCGTCGAATGGCATCGATGACGATCCGATTCGCCAGCAAATCGCAAATCGCAAATCGCAAATCGCAAATCGCAAATCGCAAATCGCAAATCGAAAATCGAAAATCGCAAATCGCAAATGGCTATAAGTCCCGAACTTCTCGAAATCCTCCGCTGTCCGAAATGCAGATCGGAAGTGAAGATCAAAGACGACCAAACCGGTCTCAAATGCGTCAATCCTGAATGCGCGCTGGTTTATCCGATCCGCGACGAGATTCCCGTTATGCTCGTCGATGAAGCCACGGTCGAGAAATAGTCCGTGAACAGCCCGGTCATTCGGCGGCAGGCGACGCTCTTTCTGCGCGGAAACGAGGCGGTCGATGCCGTTCGTCGCGAGTTCAATCCGAAGCAAGCCCGACTCATCGGTTCTCACGTCACGCTGATCCGCGAAGACGAGGTTTCCGATTGGGTGGAACTCCGTACGCGGATCGCCGGGCTTGAGTTGCGGCCGATCAAGCTAAAATTCGGACAGCCTGAACGCGATGGCGATCTGGTGTTGGTCCGATGTCGTGTTCCGGCTGCGTTCGATCGGCTTCGCGAACAACTTCTGGAGCTACCGCGCCGGCACGGCGCTCACGTGACGCGCATTCACCCGCGAAACGGCGTTTGCACGGATGCCGATTTCGAGATCATTTCTTCCAGGATACAGCCCTTCGAACATATTTTTGACGAGATCACGTTTATCCGACAGGCGCCCGGCGGCGTTTGGGAGACCGTTGAACGCTTCCAAATGCGCGGTCCCCGCGATTCGGACTAGTCGACTCACTCGGCTTTTCTTTAGTTTCTGATGATAGAATAATCCGATGATTCAGGGTCCAACGATCGACTGGAAAGACGTTAAACGCGTGCTCGTCGTGCGTCTGCGCTCGATCGGCGACACGGTCCTGATAACGCCGACGCTCAGCGCGCTTCGCCGTCATTTGCCTGACGCGAAGATCGATGTTTTGCTCGAAGACTGGGTCGCGCCGATTCTCGATGGGTTTGATGCGGTGGACGATGTTCTGAGTTTTTCAAAATCGAGCAAGCGGTCGCGATTTGCGGTCGCCCGCGAGATAAGGCGCCGGAAATACGACGTCGCGATAAACCTGCACGGCGGCACGACGTCGACGTTTTTTGTGCGCGTTTCCGGCGCGCCCCATCGCGTCGGCTATGGTCATTATCGGTACAAGTTTCTTTACAATCATCTGCTCACGTCTTCGGCCGATTTCTGGCGCCGGCCAGTGACGCATTCCGCCGAACAGCACTTGGCCCTCGTCGGATCGGTCGGGATTCCGGTCGAAGACCGGCCAAAGACATCGTTGGCCGTCACGGAGTCTGCCGTTGCTGCGATCGATTCCAGGTTACGGGGATTCCGGGATTCCGGGGTTATGGATTCCAGGATTCCAGATTCCGGGATTCCAGATTCCAGATTCGAGGATTCAGGACTCAAGACCCAAGATTCCAAGTTCCGGAGTTCGGACTCGGACTCGGATTTGAAGGATCCAAAATCCAAAATCCAAATTCCAAAATCCAAAATCGCAATGTTTCATCCCGTTGCGGCGTTTGCGACGAAGCAGTGGGCGACGGAAAAGTTCGCGCGTGTCGCCGAGTTTCTCGACGTGCGCGGTTACCGTGTCGTCGCGGTCGGCGCACCGACCGAACGCGGGCAACTCGAACTACTCAAATCGATCGCTTCCTCGCCGATCGAGATCTTCAGCGACCTCGCTTTGCCGGAGATCACGGCACTCGCCGCCCGCGCGTCGCTTTTTGTCGGCAACGATTCAGGCATCGCGCATATAGCCTCGGCCGTCGGTTGCCCTTCGGTCGTGATTTTCGGTTCGTCGAACCGCGATCACTGGCGTCCCTGGACCGACGCTCCGCACCGGATCGTGTACGAACCGTTCGACTGCCAACCGTGCGCCGGTTACCGATGCGAGAAATACGTTTCGCCGCGCTGCATCGAATCGGTCGGAACAGCCTCTCTCACTGCCGCGATCGAATCATTGCTATCGTGACGCAGTCGCGGACGTAAGCAGCCGTGATCTATGTGCGCGCACAAAACTGTTTCAGCGCGTCGATGTCTGCTCGCCCAGTTCGGCACCCGTCGCTTCCTTGGGACGAAGAACGAGCATTGATTGAGATGTCATGTGACGGCGCCTGGAAGCGATAGGCTGAGCGAACGAGAGCGATTTCTTGCGTGCCGGAGTGAAAGTTAAGTATTCTGAAAAGTATGAGGAGGAGTTTTTTGATCTTCGTAACTGTCGCCGCCTTGTGTGCAGGAAAGGCGGTCGCATGCTCGTGTGTGGTCAACGGCACCGTTGATCGGGAGTATCAAAAATCCGCAAATGTTGTGATTCTCAAAGTACTGGCCATCGAAAAGACGGATACTCCGCCGCCAAGGCTCGTGAATTACGGCGGGATTAAACAAACGGTCCTCAGCGTTGAGAGAGTTTACAAGGGCACCTTGAAGATCGGGCAAAAACTTAAGTTTGCACAGGGTGGCGGCGCCGATTGCGTTTGGACATTCTCCGACCGGAGTGTCGGCGAAGAATATCTTTCACCCCCCCCCCCCCCCCCCCCCCCCCCGGTTACCTCGGAGCTGAGCCTGGTGATCCGAAATCGTCCGACGGCGTGATCGCCGCAACCGGTCAATTTCCGAAAGTCGTGCCAAGCGATGTTTGGATAGCCAGTACGTGCACGCGATCAAACTCCGTGAAATGGGCTGCGGCCGATATCTTGTATCTGGAAAGTCGATCCAAGGTGAAGGTTCGGACCCGCCTTTCAGGTCTAATCACCAAGAACGTAAGGAGTGCGATCGAGGAACAGCCTTCCTCTTTTGAGCCGCTTTCCAATCACAACGTTCTCGTTTCAGGGAATGGCAAGACGATCAAACTCACAACCGATCAGAATGGAGTCTATGAACTCTACGATCTGCCGCCTGGCAAATACACCGTGCGGCCCGAGGCGATAGCCGGCTTTAAGCATACTCAATTCGCGCGATATGACGACACTCAAGTGGTAATAAAACCGAAAGCGCATACTGAGCGGAACTTTTATTTTGAGATCGATTCTGCAATTCGCGGAAAGCTCTTTGATACGAACGGAAACCCCCTCAAGGACGTCTGTATGGAGCTGCTGCCGGCGCGCGGCACGAAGGTTCCGTTCTTATACAATTCTGATTGTACCGAGCCGGACGGCTCGTTCGAACTGAAGGGTATTCCGGCCGGATCGTATTTGCTTTTGTTCAATGATGACGACGTAATAACTGCTGAGGAGCCGTTTCGTGCCTTTTATTACCCAAATGTAAAAGAGCGTGAAAGAGCGTCCGAAATTCAAATAGCGCCTGGCACAAAGATCGAGAACCTTGTAATCGTCGCGCCCGAAACAGCCGAGGTCATAACCGTGACCGGCGTTTTGCGAATGCAGGATGGAAAAACGGCGAATAGCAAGAATGCTGCATTCGCGGCCGTTGAGTTTGTCGCGGAAGAAGACGAAGAGGCGGATGAGGATAACCCCTCATCGCGCGTAATGATCGACGCGGACGGACGTTTCGCAATCAGAATCCTCAAAGGTCAGAAAGGGAAACTCTACGGAACAGTCACGGTGTATCCGGGCTTATATTTGAATTGCCCGAAGTTGGAAAAGCTCATTCCAAGAAGAGAAGGGATAAATATTGTCGACATAGAAACGCCGAGTGTTTTCATAAACGCGGAGTCGAGTCAGGCGGGCGTAGAACTGAAATTTCCCTTTCCGAGTTGCAGGCTGCGAATCGATTAACTCCGGAGATGATAGGAACGAATAGGTCCGCTCGAACATTCGCGGGCTCTGCCGCGTGATCAAACTAAGTTTTTCATCGATCTTGTTTGCCGGCAGCTATCAAGAAACACTTTCTCAAACGACTGATATCGGGACGCCGCGCGTCGTTTGGTCAGATGATTCGCAATCGCCCGATACAGGGACTCAGATCATTTTGCCCGACGTTTCCGGTAGGTGACGGCGCGGGATGCATCCTGTCACCAGCTACGCGCGCTCCAATCGTTTTGAAAAAGTCCTTTTGGCGCCAGGTTCAGGCAATATCGGCAGACCACCCGACCAACGACTTTCAAATTCGATCCGCGCGATCTGAGGGTAACCATTGCCTGTCAATCGAGCCGTCTGAGCCATAGCGGCAAGGGCAGCCACGGTTGACTTGATCTATAAGTCTGTCGGTTCAGCCGGTCGATCTCGGCCTCGGCGGCGTCGAGAAGTTGGTCGGGCGGCAGATCTTCTTCTCGTTCGTAACAGGCGTGCGCGATGCACGCGGCGGGCTTGACGTCGTGGACGAGGCAGCCGATTCCTTTTTCGAACAACGGGCAGGCGTAGGTCGCGGCGAACGTGTCGAGCGCTTCGTCGAGTTTGTATTTCGCGATCGCTTCTGTGATGCGCTCATCGACGGCCGCACGCAGTTCCGGATCAAGAGTTTCGAGCCTTTTCCGCATCGCGACCGCTTCGAGCCTTGAAATATGCACGTTGACGAAATGCGCGTCTAGGCAGCAGGCGCCTTTGGTTTCGCAGGTCACGCAGCTTTTCGCCCGGAATTCGAACTCGTCGACGATCCGGGCGCGAAATGCTGCCTTAACATCGGCGAGTTTTCTCAACCCAAGTTTTTCCGAAAACCGTATCATTTGCTACAATTTAGGAACTTCCCACAGAATGGCCCCAAACAAAACCGGCGATCGCCGGAGAGTCGGGTTATCGAATTTTACAGGATTTTGGAGGAATATGCTGAAAGTTGGAGAAATTGCGCCGGATTTTACGGCGAAGGACGAAAACGGCTCCGACGTTTCTCTTTCGGGTCTCCGCGGCAAGCGTGTCGCGCTCTTTTTCTACCCGAAAGACGATACGCCTGGCTGAACGAAAGAAGCATGTTCGTTTCGTGATGCAAACGACAAACTTTCGGAAAACAACATTACCGCGATAGGAGTTTCGCTCGACAACGAGAAAAAGCACCTGAAATTCATCGCCAAATATGGCCTGACCTCAACTCTGATCGCCGATGCCGAACATCAGGTCAGCGAACTCTACGGAGTTTACGGCGAGAAGAAGTTTATGGGCAAGACCTATATGGGTATTACGCGCAAGACCTTTCTGATCGACGAAGACGGTAAGATCGTCCATATCTTCGATAAGGTCAACGTCGAAAACCACGCCACCGAGGTCCTCGCGGCGTTTGGCGAAAACGCATAGTGCAAAGTGCAGAGTGCATAGTGAATAGTGGACTATGCACTGTGCGCTATGCACTCTGCACTATAGATAAAAATGCCGCCTAAAAGAATGCGCTGGGCCGAGTTGCTTGATGTACTGACGGACTCGGACAGGAAAAGAGAAGTGGTTGTCGAACGCGCGACGGAAACCGAGCGCCTTGCGCTTTTCTTGTTGCGTCGCGAAGGTTGGGCCGCACAGATCGCACCGCGCGAAGTTCGCCATTATTCGTTTGAGGTGTCGAAACCGGGGGCGCGGTCGGCGATCGAACTCCGCAACCAGCGGGCCAAAGTTCATCTCGGACAGATCGAACGCTTCCTCGATTTCCTTTCAAGTCCAAATCCCAAAAACCTCTCGACCGGACTTTTCATTTCAACGAGCGGGTTTACGCCGTCTGTTTACGCGTATATGCGCGAGGAGAAGATCTCGAATCTGCAACTCGCGATAATGCGCGACAATCAATTGATTTTCGATTGCGAACGCATCGACTCGGCCGAGGAGCGCGACCGCCCGATCTACATCGGGGTTTTTACCTGCAAAGGCGGAGTCGGGAAAACGACGATCTCGGCGCATCTCGCCGGCGCGTTCGCAATGAATGGTTACGATGTCGCGCTGATCGATCTCGATCACCAGCAGAATTTGCGCAAGATCCTCGGCGACGGAGTCTATCTGCCGGCGACGCGCGGGAATTTCGGGTCGGTGGTTTCGGTTTTGACCAAAGACGAATGGAGCGAGGGCGATTATCGGGAAACGAAGATCGTTGTTTGCGACTGCAATCCTGAGTTCGAGTCGAATCCGAGAGAATATATTCAGAAATTCGATTACTGCATCGTTCCGACGACGCTCAATCCGCTCGGGATCAACAAGAACGCGGATGTCATCAAACGAACCCTGGCATCGATCCGCCGGGAGAATCAAAAGGCCGAGTTGTTCGTGCTCATCAATTCGCTTCAAACCGATGAGCCGAATCGCAACAGACTCCTGAACGAGGCCCTCAAGACACAGTTCAAAGTGATGCGGGAAACCGATTCACGGCTTCACTACATCGACCCCGCGGAATGCGCGATCAGATTCTCGAAGCAATTGCTTTACTGGGGATATCATCTTTTCGACGGCAGCAAGCCGCAACTCGCGTTCCGAACCGTCGGGCGTTATTCATACCCACGGATGGACTTTCTCAAGTTGGTCGACCAACTCGAAATGCACACCGAAGTCGAGAAAGCAAAGCGCGCCGGAGCATGAATTTTGGATTCCAAGATTCCAGGATTCCAGGATTCCAAGATTCCAGGATTCCAAGATTCCAGGATTCCAGGATTCCAGGATTCCAGGATTCCAGGATTCCAGGATTCCAGGATTCCAGGATTCCAAGATTTCCAGATTCCAAGATTCCAGATTCCAGAATTCCAAGGGTTCCAGACTGGGAATCCCGAATCGCGTTGCAATCGCGTCGAGTCGGTACCATCTGCGGTAGCGGATGGTTGGTTGCGGCACTCCCGGACCGAAGTATTGATACCAACCGATCTTCAACCATCCGCTACCGCAGATGGTACCGACTCGTCCCGACCCCGAATACAAAGAACCCCTGGGTTTTTCAAAGCTCCCGATTTCAGGATTCCAAGATTTCAGGATTTCAGATTCCAAGATTCCAGATTCCAAGTATCCAGGATTTCAAGATTTCAGGATTCCAGGATTCCAAGATTCCAGGGATTCCAAGGATTCCAGATTTCGAAGATTTAATCGGAATCCCTGTAATCATGGAATCAATGGAATCAATGGAATCAATGGAATCAATGGAATCAATGGAATCATGGAATCATGGAATCATGGAATCAATGGAATCCTGGAATCAATGGAATCAATGGAATCATGGAATCCCTGGAATCAATGGAATCCTGGAATCATGGAATCAATGGAATCCTGGAATCCCCCAATCGCAAATCGCAAATCGCAAATCGCAAATCCCAGATCGCAATCGCTAAGGATTGTTGAATCCCGGAACGGGCGAATCGGTCGAGTTACCGAAATTCTGGATCAGGAGTCCCGAAGTCGAGCGGCTCACGTACCACGTTCCGCCGGTCGGCCGGAAAACGCCTGCATCCCATTTGCCGTCGCCGTCGTAATCGCCAGGTGCCGGCGTGTCGCCGTTGGCCCCGAACGGGAAGGAATAAAACGTCGAGTTCTCGCTCCGAAGAATGAACCATTCACCATTCGACGGACGCCAGATCGCGATGTCCGCCTTGCCGTCGCCGGTGTAATCGCCTGAAACCGGTTTGTCGGTCGGATTTCCGAACGTCACTGCGATGACGCCGGCCGTCGAGCGATTCAGCCACCATTGGCCGACAGACGGTCGGTAGATCGCGATGTCGTCCTTTCCGTCGCCGTCGAAGTCTCCCGGAACCGGTTTATCATCCGCGGCTCCGAATCCCGTAATCGTTGTTCCGCCGGTCGATCTCTGGATGTACCAAGTCGAATTGCCAGGCCGGAAAACTGCCGCGTCCGCTTTGCCGTCGCCGTCATAATCGCCGGCGACCGGCGTGTCGCCACTGGTTCCGAACGGGAACGAGTAGAAGGTGAAGTTCTCGCTCCGCAGAACGTACCATTCGCCGTTTGACGGACGCCAGATCGCGACATCCGCCGAGCCGTCTCCGGTAAAGTCGGCCGGCGTGATCTTGTCGGCCGCATTTCCGAACGTATGAACGATGAGCCCGGAAGCACTGCGGTTGAGCCACCATTGTCCGAGATCCGAACGAAAAATTGAGATATCGGTCTTGCCGTCGCCGTCGAAATCCGCCGGCGATTTTCTCGCCAATGCGGGATTGACCTCATACGCGCCGCGGCCGTAGGTCGATGCCTGGATCAGCCCGCTCGCGTTTTGATCGAGTTCGGTGACGATCACGGGAGGCATTCCGTTGTTGAACGTCTCCCAGGTAGTTCCGTCGGTCGTTGAGCGAAAAACCCCGACGTCCGTTCCGACGTAGAGGGTCGCCGGATTATTGACGTCGATGAGCAGCGTGTTGGTCGGAATATTCGGCAAGTTGCCGCTGATGTCGGTCCAGTTGGTTCCGCCGTTCGTCGTCTTGAAAACGTGCCCGGAGTCGAACCCGGAAACGGTCAGATAAGCGGTATTCGGGTCGGTGCGGCTGACGACGATGCTCTTGATGAAGCGTGCCGGAAGTCCGGTCGTGACCTGCGTCCAGTTCACGCCGCCGTTGGTGCTTGCCATCACCCGGCCCTGCGACGATCCGGTGTAGATCGTGTTCGTGTTCGAGCGCGCAACACCGATCGCCGAAAGCACGTCCCCGCCGCCCAAAGTCAGGTCGGTGGCTCCGGCCGGCGCCGTCCAGTTTGTGCCGCGATTCGTGCTGATATAGAGACGATAAGTGCCGAAATATAGCGTCGAATCGATGTTGTTTCCCGTAAACGGCGGGTAGAAGGCGACGCGGTCGGCGTTGAAAATCGTCGAATTGCCGATCTCGCCGTTGTACGTGTCCGTGTTGTTTGACCAGCGATCGATGTCGTTGCGGACATATGTCGAGTAAACGAATGTCGGATCGACCGGATCGACGACGATCTGACCGCCGTCGCCGCTGATGAACTCGCGCCACTGCGAACCGCCGCGGCGGCGCTGATTGCCGTTATCCTGCGTGCCGCCGTAGGTGCGTGTGTTGTCCGTCGGATGCAGGTCGATGCCCGTGAACTGCGTCAGATTGAGCGATGCGTTGAGCGACTGGAACGATGCCGCGCCATCGGTCGATCGGTAAAATCCGCCGTCGTTGGCGATGTAGATCAAATTCGGATTGCTCGTCGACTGAAAGAAATGATGTTGATCGGGATGCGCTTTCGAATTGAACGGATTGTAGGCGCCGGCGATCGAGAAATTGTTCGTGATGTTCGTGAATGCAACTCCGAGGTTCGTGCTGCGCCAAAGGTCGCGCGTGCCGACGTAGATCGTGTTCGGATCGGTCGGGTGAACAAAAAGATAGAAGTTGTAACTGAGCTGGCCGACATCGAAATTCGAACCGCGATTCGTCCAATTCGCGCCTTCGTCGGGACTCGTTTCGAGCTGCGCCGCGGTCGACGGGCTGGTCTGTCCGGTGACAACGTAGAGGCTCTGCGGCGCCGCCGGAGTGACCGCGATCTTCATATTCGAAGTCGTTGCGTACGGCGAAGTGTAAACACGCGTCCAGGTGGCGCAGCCGTCGGTCGATTTGAACACGCCGCCGTTAGTCGGTGTCGCCAGATCGACACGCGCCATCGCCAGATAATAGGTATTGGGCTGAGTCGGATGTTGAACAAGGTCACGCGGCAGTCCGGCGATCGTCCGCGTCCAGTTTATGCCGCCGTCATTCGAAAGAAAAAAGCCGCTCGCGAAGGACGAATTGCCGCTCAATACGGCGTATTGAGCAACATAGACGCGGTTCGAGTTCGCCGGATCGACGAGGATCTTCGAGACGCGTCCAGGTGACGGCAGAGTATTGTTGTTGACACGCGTCCAGCTCTGTCCGCCATCCGTTGATTTCAATACTCCGCTTCCGTAATAGCCGCTGGCTTTGTCGCCCATTCCGGCGTAGACGATCGAATTGTCGCTTGGAGCGAAGGCGATCGAGCCGACGGCCAGGTCGACTTGATTGTCGGTTGTCGCGGCAAACGTTGTCCCGCCGTCGGTCGAGCGCCAAACTCCCCCGGTCGACGCACCGAGCAGGATCAGGTTCGAATTCGAAGGCGAGACGGCGATCGCGTTGATCCGACCGCTCGTCAGTCCCCAGTTCGCGATATCCGATTGGGTCGACAACGGGCCGACCGACTGCCATTGAGACGCGGCCAAAAGGTTGGACTGCGCATCCTCAGGTCTCGATTCCCACGCATCACGGCGGGCATTGTCGGGAATCTTGCCGGTCGGGAACGTTCGCTCGAGCATAAACGCTTCGAAGCGTTTTTCGGCATTCTCCTCAAATTCGCGCGCGGTTTGCGGTGTGCGGGTCGGCGCCTTGTTCGCCGTCGGAACCAGAACATAGATTGCGATGGCGGTTGTTAGAAAAATTCCGATAGCGGCGATCGTTTTAATGCCGGCAAGGCGACGCAGGAAGTCTGTCATTCATTTCTCCGATTATGATGTCTGCTCCGCAATGATACCGTTTTGAATTGCGACTCGACAAGCCACTTTGTTTAAGGGGTCATAACGGTTTTTGAAATCGCCGGTGAAAATCCGTATCCAACCCGAAGTTGTTACATTGCGTCAAAATGCTGTAGACTTAGCTTCCCTCAAAGTGGGGGCGACAGGTTTCGACAGGGACCGGTACAGATCTTTGGATGCACGTCGGGCATGCTTGTAGGCTCGTTAAAACAATAAGCAAAACACAAATGCTAATCAAGAATTAGCTCTCGCTGCCTAATTAAACCTAGCAACAGCGATGTCTCGCCGGAAGTCTGCTTGATGCGACCGAACGAGGCATAACTCAGTTCAAGCTAGCGCGCGTTCTCCACCTGCGGACGCGAGCGAAACGTAAGCCGGGTTAGCTTGCCGAAAGGTTTTGTCAGTTTGCTGACTTGCGGCGGGCGAAACTCAAGCAAATTGACTAAACGTGTAGAGTTCACTGGTCGCCGTCTTTGGAAGCGGGTTCGATTCCCGCCGCCTCCACCACTTTCATTTTGGATTTTAGATTTTGGATTGGAAGAGTCATTCGACCTCTGTCCTTGCATCTTCGCTCGAAACGCAGAATGCAAAACCGCGCAGATCATAATAGCGCGTTCAGCTTTTCGGTCGAAATTTGAAGGACGGCCAATCTTATGAGGCGAACGCCTTTCGTAGAACCCCGGCCCATATCGAGCCGCTCATATTGAATTCGTTGATCGGCTTCTTTTGATGGGCGCCGCTCCATAATCCGCCGCCTTTCGACACGGCCTGCGGTTCCATTGCCCGCACCTCCGCGTAATCCTCGTCTCCCGACACTTCGTAGATCACGTTGACGTGCCTCTTATTTGAGAATGAGGTCGTATACGCGATGAAGACCGGTCCGTAGCCGACAAGCCACTGCGCATCGCCTACCTGAAAATTGGTTGCGTCCGGGTATTCAATGAGCGTCATCGCATTTTCACGGATAATATGTTTCATTCCCGAATCGGTCATCCCGCCGAGCGGCTCGCGCAGATGTTTGTAATGATCCCAGAGCTTTGCCTGCGAAGCATTGATGGACATCGCCGCCTTGTACCACCACTTAAGGCTTGCCGCCCAGCATGCCATATCGTTGATCTGCCCCACCGCCTGAACCTGTCGATATTTTGAACCCATTCCAAGTTCGCCTCCCGTTATTTGATCGTCGCTTTAATGTCGATTGACGCTTGGAAATCTTGTTTTTGCCGACAAGAGGGTTTTTTCTTTCTCGATCTCGAGTCGAAGAGGGCAGATTGCGTTGAACGATGCCGAACAAGCGGTCAAATTGACCGAAGAGATCTTTGCATTACTTCGAGGGTTGGGCAAAATCGAACGAAACAGTAGCATTTCAGCGTGGCACGGTCATTGCTCTTCATTCGACCGCGCCCCCGCGCGAAATTTCTTTTACGAGAGGTGACCCCATTGAAACCAGTAGCCAGAAGAAATGATCTAGTCGTGAAACGCGATACCGGCGAGCTTTTTATCGAAGACGTAATCAATCAAAAGTACATCTATCTGAATCCGACATCAGCGTACGTATGGGACAAGTGCGACGGCCAACGCGATGCGAATCAGATCGCCACGGAAATGGGCAGTGAACTCGGAGTTTCGGTGAGCGAAAAGGTCGTCCAGATGGTGATGCGGCGGCTTGAAGGAGAGCGTCTTGTCGTTTGCGTGTGATTTTCGAAGAGCGCCCGGTCAACGGGCGCAAACGCGGGAGTTTCCAGACGGTCGAATCGCCCTGAAACTCCTTTTTTTGACAATTCAGCGGGCAAAACTTATTCTTGCAATTCGACTTAATGAACTCGCCGCAAGAAAACAACGAAAAGAAGAAAAGCCTGCCGATCGGAATCTTTGACAGCGGCGTCGGCGGCCTGACCGTTTACCGCGCGCTTCATAACCGGCTCCCCAACGAACACTTCATTTATCTCGGCGATACGGCACGCGTTCCGTACGGAACGAAGTCGCTCGCGACGGTCGAGCGTTACGCGATCGAGAATTCGGTTTTCCTGGCATCGCGCGGGATAAAAATGCTGGTCGTCGCCTGCAATACGGCATCGGCATTGGCATTGCCGAAGATCCGTTCGACGATCGGGCTCGACGTTGCGGGCGTGATCGGGCCCGGCGCGCGAAAGGCCGTGGCTTTGTCAGGCACAAATCCGAGAATTGCGGTTATCGCGACCGAAGCGACGGTCCAGAGCGGAGCTTACGCCGAGTCGATTCATCTTGCGGCGGCGGGCGCGAAGGTGATCCAGTCACCGTGTCCGATGTTCGTTCCGCTCGCCGAAGAAAATTGGACGCACGAACCTGAAACCTACTCGATCGCCCGGCGCTACCTCAAGGACGTTATCGATTTTGATCCGGAAGCGCTTGTCCTTGGCTGCACGCATTATCCGATTCTGAGCGATGTCATACAGGCAACCGTTGGGACGAATGTGAAGTTGATCGACTCCGGCGAGGCCTGCGCCGAAGAGGTCGAAAATCTGTTGATCGAAAAGAATCTCGCGAATCCGCGACGGGTCGAAGGGACGCGCCGGCTTTGCGACGATCTGGATCATTTTTATGTGACCGACGCCGCCGATCGATTCGGCCGTGTTGCCGAACGATTCCTCGGCGCCAAGCCGTCGAAACTGGAAGCGATCGAAGTCAAGGAAGTTTAGAATTGGCGTTGAGTTCCGAGTTTGGAGTTCTGCGTTTGGAGTTCCGCCTTCAGGCGGCATTGCTCCGGAGTTCGCCGCCTAAAGGCGGAACTCCAACCCACGCGGAACTCCAAACAAGGCGGAACTCCGAAGGCAAGAATATATTATGAGTTACGAAAGAACAGACGGACGCGCTCTTGAACAATTGCGCGAGACGAAAATAACCCCGAACGTTTCGCCTTACGCGGAAGGCTCGGCGCTGATCGAGATCGGCAACACGAAGGTCATTTGCACGGCGTCCGTCGAGGAACGCGTTCCGCCGTTTCTGCGGAACAAAGGAATCGGTTGGGTGACGGCCGAATACGCGATGCTGCCGCGTTCGACGCATACGCGGACGAACCGCGAAACGCTCCGCCCGTCCGGCCGCACTCAGGAGATCCAACGATTGATCGGACGCAGCTTGCGGGCGGTAGTCGACACTTCCTTGCTCGGTGAGAGGCAAATAATGCTTGATTGCGACGTTCTGCAAGCCGACGGCGGAACGCGCTGCGCGGCGATCACGGGCGCGTGCGTCGCGCTCGCCCTCGCGGTCAAGAAACTGCTTATTGACGGCAAGATCCGCAAAAATCCGATCATTTCCGAGGTCGCCGCGGTGAGTGTCGGAATCGTCCACGGGACACCGGTGCTTGATCTCTGCTACGAAGAGGATTCGACCGCCGAGGTCGATATGAACGTGATCTGCACCGGTTCCGGCAAGTTCATCGAACTTCAGGGCACCGCCGAACGCGAACCATTCAACCGCGACCAAATGAACGCGATGCTCGACCTCGCCGAAAAGGGAATCGGGCAACTGTTCACGCTCCAGCGATACGCGCTGAAGTAGTTTGGAGTCCCGCCTTCAGGTGGCCTTTGTTAAATCTCCAGGGTTTACATAGACTGGATCCAAGACCAATTTATCATCTCAAGCAATCGGCCGTTGCGGTGTGTCGGTGCAAAAACGGCGACCGTCGGCGAACTGCGGGATTTTGGCTGGACGTCCGGTCAACGGCCGTTTTCCGGACCGAAATCGCAGTCCGTCGACAGGATTTTTCACATCTGTGCTAAGGCCGATTCCCGCTAAGTGAGACGCGCAAAGTTCTGTGATATTCTGACTTTGGAGTTTCAAGAACGATGTTCGATGCCGGACAACGAATCGGGAACTACACGCTTTTGCGAAAGCTTGGGCGCGGCGGTTTCGGTGAGGTCTGGCTCGCGCAAAAGGAAACCCAATTCGTCACGAAAAAGGTCGCGGTCAAATTCCCGCTTCAGGAAACTGTCGATCTGACGGCGATCAAACGCGAGGCGGAAGTTTGGGAACTCGCGAGCGGTCATCCCAATGTTCTTCCGATAATTGACGCCGATATCGTCGACGGTCAGGTTTTGATCGTCAGTGAATATGCTGACGGTGGTTCGCTTTCCGACAAGATCGCTTCCGAGGGACGGTTGCCGGTGCGGCGCTCGCTTGAAATCACGATCGATGTCCTCAAGGGACTAGAGTTTCTTCACGGCCGGCAGATCGTGCATCGTGACATAAAGCCCGCGAACATCCTTTTGCAGGGCGAAACGCCCCGGTTGACCGATTTCGGCATCTCGCGGGTGATGAACCTCAATTCGCAAAGCTCAACCGTTTTCGGCACCGATGCGTATATGGCTCCGGAGGCCTTCGACGGCGTCCGGAACGAGCGAACCGACATTTGGGCGGTAGGAATCGTCTTCTACATCTTGCTGTCGGGCCGTTTGCCGTTTCCGCAGGATCATCCGACGGAACGGCTTTTCGCGATCCTCACAAAGCCGTTCGAACCGTTGCCGGCTGACGTTCCATACGGCCCCAGGGCGATTATGGCCAAAGCACTGGCCAAAGATCCGGCGCTTCGTTATTCGAGCGCTGCGGAGATGCGCCGGGATCTGGAAGATGCGATGCGGAGCATCAGCGAACCGGACCGGACCTTGGCATTTAACCCCGGCGTCCGCATCTCCGCCCCTCAGTCGATGGAGGGTGCGACGATCCCAACACCTCACGGAGTGACTCCGGTTCTGCCGGATCCCGAAGTTCAAACGGTCGTGAGCTTTCGTACGAATCCGGTGAATGAACAGCGGACCGAGGTCAGAACGGTGATCTCGCGTACGGATCAGCCGGCTTACGTTCCGGCGCCAACGCAAGTTTCGCCCTCGTCTGACGCAGTTCCGCTGAACATTCAAGCGTTGCCGGATAGCGTTTCAAAAGTCGGTCGTTCGGAATCAAAAGCCGCGTTCATGATCGGAGCCTCCATTTTCGTAATGTTTATCGTGATCTTGGCCGGACTGTTCGCTATGACCGATTCGAACAAACCGAAGTTTGAAGATCTTACCGGGCCCGTCGATATGGCGGTCGATGCCGAAGTAACTTCCGTCGCCGCAGGCGTAAAGATCAACAGGATCTACATCGAATCGGCGGCGGACCGTCGGCTTGCGACGCTTGATTTCGATCAGTACGGGTTTGTGTCCGTAGCCGGAAAGTCCTGCGGTGCGGTCTGGAAGAAAACAGACGCATCGGGCTGCATCAGGTCTGCAAAACGGGTCTCTGGTGAAGTTAATGTCATTGCGACGAAGAAGGTGCGCAAAGATCACGCGATCGCATTTTTCGAAGTTCTGCGTGACGCAGGAATCTCGAAGATCAATCTGATCGCAGAAGAGCGGTGAACGGGCCTCGGCCCGCACGGTCGATTTCCGAATTCCTATCTTTTCAGGACCGAGCCGCGAAGTTTTCCGGTCGTATTTCCGTTTTCCCAAACAGGAGTTCCGCCTGCCCAAGCGGTATCGATACCCGCTGCGGTCTTCTGCGGGTCGGCAAACTTCGCGTTGTCGATGACCCGGTCGCGATCGATAAGCACAACGTCGGCGCGAAATCCTTTTTTGATCAGACCGCGATCCTTCAAGCCCAAGCGTCGGGCCGGCATCGAGCTCATCTTCCGGATCGCTTCTTCGAACGAAAACCATGGTTTTCGCGAACGAACCGGCCGAGTACGCGCGGGAACGTTCCGGTTCCGCGCGGATGGCGTCAACCGACGCGACGATCGGCGATTTATCAAGGAAACGGAAAGGGATTAAAACCGCTTTCCGCATTGATTTCGGGCATACTGTCGATTCTTTCCGTCTTCCCGAACGTCTTTCACAATCACTGGAGATATGCTACATTTCACATAAGGAAGCAGGAGATCCGAATGTTTTTGGAAGGCCAAAAGATCGGCGGCTACACACTCCTTCAAAAGCTCGGGAAAGGCGGTTTCGGCGAAGTCTGGCTGGCAGAAAAGCACTCGCAGTTCGTGACCAAAAAGGTCGCCGTCAAATTACCGTTCGAGGAACAGGTAAGTTTCGATGCCATTCGTCAGGAAGCCCAACTCTGGGAACAGGCTTCGGGGCATCCGAATGTTTTGCCGATCATCGACGCCGACATCATCGACGGTCAGGTTCTTATCGTGAGCGAATACGCGAACGGCGGTTCGCTGGCTGACAAGATCAGCCGTGACGGTCGCGTTGCACTCAAAGAAGCGGTGGGGATGACGATCGGAATTCTCAACGGCCTCGAGTATCTTCACAGTCAGAAGATCATTCACCGCGACATCAAGCCGCAGAATATTCTGTTGCAGGGCGATATGCCACGTCTCGCAGATTTCGGGATTTCGCGGGCGATGAGCACGACCGTCAAGAGTTCCACGATCATCGGGACCGATGCCTATATGTCGCCCGAAGCGTTCGACGGCAAACGCAGCATTCAGACCGATATCTGGTCGGTCGGGGTCGTTCTTTATCAGCTTTTGACAGGCGAATTGCCGTTTCCGCAGGAGCACCCGACGGAAAGAATGTTTGCGGTTCTGACCAAAGATTTCGAGCCGCTGCCGGCAGAAATTCCGGAGAGTTTGCGGAATATTGTCCGTAAGGTCTTGGCAAAAAAGCCCGAAGACCGGTACCAAACGACCGCCGAAATGCGCGATGAGTTGCAAAGTGCCTTTTTTGAAATCGCTCATCCGACGTCTGCGGCGACCGAAGTTCTAGGTATTCAAAGAGACGATCTGCCAACAGTTCCCGTGATCGAACCGGAGACGGAAAAGGAGACCATTGTTCGCCGGTCGAACATTCATATTCCTGCGCCGACAGAACCGGTCTTCGTGCCAAGGCCCCCTGCTGATATTCCGCGGCCGGACGAGCCGCTTCCATCCTTCTCGCCAGCTTTTTTGGAAGCCAAAAGCGGCCCGACCGTAGGAGTTACGAAGACAAGATCAGCTTTTCTAGCAGTTCTGGGCGTCTTGTTGGGCGTTTTGTTGCTAGGAGGAATCACGGTCGGACTTTATTTCGGTTATCAAAAGCTGCAAGGCGGCGGTGATTTAGGTAGGGCCCTGGACGAACGTTTCAATGGGCTGACGAAAAAGGAAATGGAACTTCTGTTGGAAGACGCGAACCCGGTCCTTCTAAAGCGCCTCGCTGAGAATTCCCAAGAGAAGAAGCAGCAGGTCGACAATCTGAAGCAACTGTTTGCGCTCGCGAGCGAAGCGCAGAAGGACAACAGCATCTATACCACGAATGCGCGGCGTGCGCTCGAGTTCATCGATTCGGCCGTTTGGGCCCAAAGCTACGATCAGGAGATCCGCAAGAACAAGGGCGCGACCGAGGCCTTCGGGCTCATTACCGAGGAGCAGATCAACGCCTTTTATGGAGAGGGCGAGCCGTCGGGAATATTCGGAAACTCGACCGCAAGGCGCCGCAAGGCGGAACTTGATCAGTTCGTTGCACTCAACATCGAGATAACGAAAAAAAACAACGCGGTGAAGGAAAACGCGCCGCCGAGCGAGGAGGAACTCAGACAGTACCGCCAGCAATTGGCGCAGGTAAAGATCTACGATGAAGAAGCGCGCCAGAAGGTCAAAGAAGGCGCGGTATCGCCTAAGTTCTTGGCGAAGACCGAGCTCCAAAGCAAGCTTCAGCGGGCGCAGTTCCTTGCCCGCCAGTATCAGGAAGTCCTTGCTAAGCGGACGGAAGTGACCGATGCCGACATCGCGAAATACATCGCGGAGCATCCGGAACTGAACGTCGCTGCCGGGAAGAAAGCGAAAGCCGAAGACGTCTTGAAGCGTGCGTTGGCCGGTGAGGATTTCGCAGCGCTTGCAAAGAAATTCTCGGAGGATCCGGGCAGCAAGGACAAGGGCGGACTCTACGAGGGCGTCGTCAAGGACCAGATGGTTCCGGAGTTCGAGAACGCGGCGCTCGCGCTTCAGCCGGGCCAGATGTCGCCGGCCCTCGTCGAAACGAACTACGGGTATCACATCATCAAACTCATCAAAAAAGGCGAAACTAGAGATTCGGACGGTCAGGTCAAACTATCCTACGACGTTCGGCACATTCTTCTTTCGACCATGGTCAAAGACCCTAATGATCCGAACGGCAAGGACGTGCCGGTTAAAGAGCATGTCAAAACCAAACTTCAAGCTGTTAAGGAAAAAGAAATCCTAGACAAACTGGTCGCCAGCAACCCTGTCTCGATCGCCGAGGATTTCACTATTCCGAGAGTTTCGGAAGATGACATTAAGAAACAGCAAAGCCAGTCAAATCCGGCGGGCGGCGGCAATTCGACTCTCCTGAAAAAATAGAGCCGAAGTTATCTTTTTCGCAAGATCGCGCCCGGCAGATTCCCCGTCGACTTTCCATTTTCCCAAACCGAAACGCCGTTGACCCAGACGGTGACGATTCCACTTGAGAACTTTTGGGGATCCGAAAATGTCGCGTTGTCGATCACATTATCGCGGTCGAACAAAACAAGATCGGCCCGGTAGCCTTTCTTGATCAACCCGCGGTCTTTCAGCCCCAAGCGTTGGGCGGGAGCAAAGCTCATTTTTCGGATCGCTTCCTCGAGCGGGAACCATTTGTTTTCACGTACGAAGCGCCCCAAAACTCTCGTAAAAGTGCCGGTCCCGCGCGGATGCCGGCCGCCGATCCCGCCATCGGATGAGACCATCGCCCAAGGCGCGCTGATGAAGTTCTTGACGTCCGACTCGTTCATCGAATTGCAGACCACGCCGGCGCCGCCGTCCTTGACGATCTGAATGTAAACATCTATCGGCGAGATGCCTTGCGACGCCGCGATCTCGGCGAGCGTCTTGCCTTCGTATTCACGGTGCGCGCGGCAGCTTGTCACCAAAACCTTGTCGGCGCCCCCGACGTTGCTCAGGCCTTTTTCGACTTCGGCGCGGTCTTCGTGTTTGCGCGACGGGACGAGCACCGTGATCGTCGACGCCCACGCCGTGTATGGATAAACGTCCGCCGTAACGTCGAATCCGTTGCGCCTCGCTTCATCGACAACCGCGATCGCCTCGGCGGACTTTCCCCAGACATTTCGGTTTCCGGCCTTGAAATGAGAGATCTGAACGGGCAATTTTGCCTCGCGCCCGATGCGGATCGCCTCTCGGACGGCGTCAAGAAGGCCTTCTTCCTCATCCCGCATATGCGTCATATAGATCCCGCCATAAGCCGCGGCGACCTTCGCCAGCGCGATCAATTCCTCGGTCGAGGCCGAAAATCCGGTATCGTATTCGAGCCCGCTCGAAAGGCCGAATGCGCCGTCCTTCATCGCCTGCTCCATAAGTACGAGCATTTTTGCGAGTTCATCGGGCGTGGTCTTACGCCGGTAATCGCCGTTCATTACCTGTTCGCGCAAGGTCGCGTGGCCAATGAACGCCCCGACGTTCGGCGCGATCTTGCCATTGAGCTTCGCGAAATAATCGCCCAGCGGAAAAGGCGATCCGCCGTCCGGGCCGACGAGTATGGTCGTGATTCCCTGCGAAACCTGATTGGCGGCCGTGCCTTCCTCGACAAGACCGTCTTCGGAATGATTGTGAATGTCTATGAATCCCGGCGCGAGTATCTTGCCGCCGGCATCGATCACGGCCTCGCTCTTTTTTGACTTGAGCGATCCGATCTTGATGATATTGCCGTTCTTCACTCGCACGTCGCCCGAATACGCCGTTCCGCCCGAACCGTCGACGATGGTCGCGTTTTTGATTAGAACGGTTTGCGCCGATGCCATTGACGCAAGCAAAACGGCGGCTGTCACAGCGGAAAACAACCTTCGAAGAATGGATCTCATACGCGAGAATGATATGCGAATTGCCCGCAACGGTTCAAACCGATAAAATGAATCATTAATTTATGAGCGAAAAACAATTTTCAGGAAAATCCGCGATCGTCACGGGTGGGACGCGCGGGATCGGAAAGGCCATTGTTCTTGAACTGGCGCGCCGCGGGTGCAGCGTCGCCTTCAACTATGCCAAAAGCGCCGATGAGGCGGAGCGGCTGAAAGCGGAGATCGAAGCGCTCGGGGTCAAGGCGTTCGCCGCTCAGTGCGATGTCGCGAACACCGAAAGCGCGGCCGAATTCGTCAAAACGGCTTCGGGCGAACTCGGCGGAGTCGACTTCCTCGTCAACAACGCCGGCATCACACGGGATACGCTGATTCTGCGGATGAAGGAAGACGATTGGGATGCGGTAATCGACACCAATCTCAAAGGCGCGTGGAATTTCTCAAAGGCCGTTCTGCGGCCGATGATGAAGAACGAAACCGGTGGTTCGATATTGAATATTTCGTCGATCTCGGGTGTCGTCGGAATGCTCGGCCAATCGAATTATTCGGCATCGAAGGCGGGAATGATCGGGCTCACGAAGTCGCTCGCAAAAGAGATTGCGAGCCGCAAGATAACCGTCAACGCGCTCGCGCTCGGGCTGATCGAGACCGAGATGGCGTCCGAAATGAATGCCGAGTTTCGCGAAAAGATTCTTGCGCAGATCCCGCTTGGGCGGCTCGGGAACGTCAACGAAGTTGCCGAGATTGCGTGTTTCCTTTTGTCGGATTCGGCGCGTTACATCACGGGACAGGTGATCCAGCCCGACGGCGGCCTGGCGATGTAGCATTATGGAATTTGTGAACGACGACGAAGAGCGTCCGGGGCTGACGCCGGAAGAGTTTCTCGCTGAGCGAAAGAAGCAGATGCGCCGAAATTCCTGGTGGAGCATCGGGGCCGGAGCATTTGTCGTCGCGCTCAACATCGCGCTCGCGGCCTATGTCCTGAATTCTCCGGATCTGATCGCCGAATTCAAGCTTGAAGGCCGCGGTTTCTTCTCGATCCTGCTTC
The DNA here is from genome assembly GCA_016715115.1 of Acidobacteriota bacterium. Taxonomy (NCBI): domain Bacteria; kingdom Pseudomonadati; phylum Acidobacteriota; species Acidobacteriota bacterium. The sequence continues at coordinate 973,587 of JADKBM010000016.1, read as the reverse complement.
GGAGCATTTTGTTTCTGCTCGGGATGTTCTTTATCGCCGGTGGAATCTGGGGGCTTTACGAGGCTCGTCGGCTGACGCTTGAAGATCTGATACCATCGCCCGAAGCGGTCGAGTTCTTCAGCAAGGCCGAGGGAATCGTTCCGGTCTACTCGTACATCATTCTCGGCTGCCTGATCGCGGTTTTCGCGGCGCAGTACGTGGTCGGGTCCGACGACCAAGGCCAGCTTCAATCGGTTCTGATCGCCGGACTGATCAAGCCTGACGTGATCACCAAGGGCGAGTACTGGCGGATTCTGACGAGCGGCGTGCTACACGCGGGGCTGCTTCATATCTATTTCAACGCCCAGGCGTTTTTCGGATTTGGCGGCCTCATCGAGATCGTGTCCGACCGTGCGCGGATGGCGATCGTTTTCGTGCTCGCGATCATCGGCGGAGCTTTGTTCAGCGCGCTTTTCACTCCCGAGGGCATCTCGGTCGGCGCGTCCGGCGGAATTATGGGATTGATCGGCTACCTCGCGGTTTACGGACAGCGCCGAAAACGCCAGCTGCCTTCGGGTTTTATGCGCAATATGCTGGTGAACATCGCTTTTGTCGCCGCGTTCGGACTCGTCGGTTACAAGTTCATCGACAATTTCGCTCATCTCGGCGGATTGCTCGTCGGCGCGGTTTACGGTCTGCTCACGATTCCCCGCGACGCCAAAGCCGATCCCCGCCAAATGAGCGCCTTCACCGACGGCGCCGGATTGGTCGCCTTGGGAATCATCGTCTTCATCAGCGTTTTCACGATCCTGATGATCACCGGACAAATACAGTTCTGATTGGAATCTGTCTGAGGTTTGATTTCGGAATTGTGATTTGTGATTGCGGATTTCCGGTTCAAAGACATCTGAATCCGAAATCACAAATCGAAAATCACAAATGGCTAGGGTTAGAGTCCATCAACACGTCAATCCGCTTGCGCCGTTCTACCGGTTCAGGCCGAAGCCGCTCGAGATTGCTTCGGTTTTCGAGCATCCTGAATCGCCGCTTCACGTCGATCTCGGGTGCGCGCGCGGACGTTTTTTGCTGAAAATGGCACGACTCGAACCGGCGCGGAACTTTCTCGGTGTTGAGATCCGCGAACCGTTGGTCGAAGAAGCGAACCGCATCGGCGCCGACGAGGGTCTGACAAATCTGCATTACGAATTCTGCAACGCGATGCTCGAACTCGACACGCTGCTCGCCCGGATTCCGGCCGGACGGATCGATGTCTTCACGATCCAGTTCCCCGATCCGTGGTTCAAGAAGAAACACGCCAAGCGCCGGATGGTCAACGAGCAGTTGGTTCAGACTGTCGCAGAACATCTCTCGCCGGGTGGCCGAGCATTTGTCCAGACCGACATCGACTTTCTCGCCGACGAAATGTTCGAACTGTTCCGAGGATGCGCTTCGCTCAAAGAGGTCGAATTCGCCGAAAATCCGTTTCCGGTAAAAACCGAACGCGAACAGGCGGTCGAGGAAAAGGAACTCGCGATCCACCGGCGGATCTTCTTGAAATGATTCCGAAAAGGCAAAAAAAGGCCCCGAACCGATAACTCGATTCGGGGCTTTAGGTTCGACGTACCGCAGACTAGTCGCTCAAACGAATCGAACGGATCATATTGCGGAACGTGGCGTTGTAGCTCGACTGCTCGTTTTGGGGTACCACCGTGACGATCGCGAACAACTGGCCGTTTCGAAGGAGCGTCGTGTAAACGGTCGCAACCTCAGTTTGATTCGTAACCGGCGAACGCCCGCTCAGAACGATCGAATAGGCCGTTCGCCCCGATATCGTGGTTCGCGTGTAGCTTCCCTGACGGCCGAGATAATTGTTGTTCTGCAAAACGCCGTCAACGTACGCTTCCGTCGCCTCGCCGAGGTCGCGGCTCTGTGTGTTCTCGATTCCGAGCAATGCCCCGCGAGTTATCCCCTGATCGCCGTAAGCTCCTTCGGGAGCAAAATCGACGTTGTTTTCGCCGGGGAACTCCTTCCAGTTGTCAGGGACGTTCATCTGGATCCAGTTGCCGCTCGAGTATGCCCGTGTCCGCGTTGAAGGAAGCGCAACCCGCGACGAATACCTGCCTTGATTCATCGTGCCCTGATTTTGCTGCTTGTTGCGTTTGTACTCCTCTTCGATCTCCTTCATCGACTTTGCCTTGGGCATCGTCCGGAACTTCGCCTGAATGCGCTCGAAGCCGCGAGTGAGCTTGTACGGGTTGTTGGATACGTTCAGCATGTCCGCTTCGCGATTGATATTGTCGTAGCGGCTCTGCGGATTCGGGTGCGTGCTGAACCAGTCCGGTCCGCCGCCGCCGCCGCTCTGTTTCTCGATGGTTTTGAACATATTCGCCAGATCGCGCGGATCGTAACCGGCGTTGGCCAGAATTTGCGCACCGAGCGTGTCTGCCTGCGTTTCGTATTCGCGGCTGTACGGCAGAACGAACAAACCGCTGTAGATCGTCTGACCGATCGCCGCGCCGGTTTCGCCGAGAACGATCGCGCCGCCGAGGATCGCGCCGATTCCGAGGATCTGATTCAGCGGATTGCTCTGCTGTGTCATCTGCGCGGTCGAGTGGCGAAGCATCGCGTGGCTGATCTCGTGCGCCATAACCCCGGCCATCTCGCCTTCGTTCTTCGCCGCCTCGATCATTCCGCGGTTGACATAGAGATAGCACGCCGGAAGGGCAAAAGCGTTGATGTCGCGCGCGTTGACGATCTTGAAGCCGCAATTGAACCGCTGTTGACGGTACTTTGCCGGGATCGCCCCTTCGAGCCGGTCGCCGACCATCGCCAGATATCTGGTCGATTCAGTATCGTTCAGGATCGGCAGCTCCTGTTCCACCTGTTTCGAATAATCCGCGCCGAGCTTTTGATCGTCCTCGATCTTGTATTTGTTTTTCGGGACCTTGATGTCCGTTTGCGAGATAACCAAAAGCGGCATCGCAAGCAACGCGAGAATCATTCCGAACGCCGCAAATCTCTTTCCAATTCCGTATTTTTTCATTTAGTCCTCCGTTGGGGCATGTCTTTCCGCAAGTTTAACCGATAAGCGCCGAAAGACCAAAAAGTTCAATTAGGATGACGTGAAGTGAAGGGCGAGTTTGCCGTAAGTTGCGATGCTTGCCGATAATCCTTGCCGTGTTAACATTATGTTAATTCGATGTTACATTAGCTCGCGGAACGGCTGTAACCGCTCGGATGGCGGGCATATAATCGTTGCTTGGCCAGAGTGTCGCTTCATCAGCGATCGATGACCGCGGGATTGGTTGCGGGTTTGTTGTTTTTGAGCCAATCGGAATTCAAACTACTTACGGAGAGTCTAAAAACAATGGGATTCAGTCTTATTCCTCGTGAGGACGAGTACTTCACGATGTTCGCGGATATCGGCGGCAAAATTCAGGAAGCTGCGACCGCGCTGGTCGATATGCTCAACGAAGATATCGAGAACTTCGAAAAGTACGCGTGGCGGATCAAGGATCTTGAACACGACTGCGACGAACTAACGCACAAAGTTACGACGAAACTCAACAAATCGTTCATTACTCCATTCGATCGTGAGGACATTTACTCGCTCTCGGTCGCGCTCGACGACGTCTGTGATTACATTGACGCCGCCGCCCGTGCCATCCTGATCTACAATATCCGCGATATCAACGAACACACAAAGCACCTCGGCCGAGTGATTCATAGCCTGTCGATGGAGATCAACTCGGCCGTTTTGCTGCTCAAGCACCCAGACGGCATCAATCAGCATATTGTCGAGATCCATCGGCTCGAAAACGAAGCCGACGACGCCTACTACCGCGGGATCGGAGAACTCTTTCAGAAGGAGACCGACCCGATCAACCTGATCAAACTCAAAGAGTTGTACGAGATAATGGAAAATACGACCGATCGTTGCGAAAGCGTTGCGAACATCATCGAGAGCATCATTTTGAAACACAACTAGCAATTTTGGATTTTGGATCCTGGATTTTGGATCGGTCGGCATTCTGACGACCTGACCAAAATCCAGGATCCAAGACCAAAAATCGAATTATGGAGCCAATAACTGTTCTCGTAGTTTTCATCATTGCCGTCGCGCTTGTTTTTGACTATACGAACGGAATGCACGACGCGGCAAACTCAATCGCGACAGTCGTTTCCACTCGAGTTCTTTCTCCCGCAGTCGCGGTCGTGTGGGCGGCGTTCTTTAACTCATCGCTTTTGCTGTTTTCGGCACGGCCGTTGCGAAAATGATCGGCGGCGGACTTGTCGATCTCAAGCCAATCCCAAGGGAGCTTCATCTATATGTCTTGCTCGCCGGCCTCATCGGCGTCATTACGTGGAACATCATAACCTGGTATCTGGGACTTCCGACGTCGAGTTCGCATGCTTTGATCGGAGGTTACGCCGGTGCCGCCGTTTGCGCGTCGGCGGTAGTCGGAACCGGCGGTTTCGGCGTCATCATCCCTTCGGGCTGGTATTTGACGTTGGCGTTCATCATCGGTGCGCCGCTGATGGGGATGACGCTCGGGTTGATAATGATGACGTCGGTCTTCTGGCTTTTCAAACGGACTCCGCTGGCCAAGGTCGATAAACTGTTCCGCGTCGGACAACTCTTTTCAGCGGCGGCCTACTCGCTTGGGCACGGTGGAAACGACGCGCAAAAGACGATGGGGATCATCACCGCGGTCCTCGTCGCGGGCGGGTTTATGGCGGCCGGAGAGGGCGGAAAACTACCCGAGATCCCGCTTTGGGTAGTACTCTCGGCGCACAGCGCGATCGGACTCGGAACGTTGACCGGCGGCTGGCGAATCGTCAAAACGATGGGCTCGAAGATCACCAAGCTCCAGCCGGTCGGAGGATTCTGCGCCGAAACCGGCGGTGCGATCACGCTCGCGATCGCGACGCACTTCGGCATTCCGGTCTCGACGACTCACACCATCACCGGCGCGATCGTCGGCGTCGGCGCGACTAGACGGCTTTCCGCCGTAAAATGGGGCGTTGCCGGCAAGATCGTCTGGGCCTGGGTGCTGACGATCCCGATGTCCGGGTTGATCGCCGCCGTGACGTATTTGATCGTCCTGATGATCCACAACTGGACGGGATTCTAACCGATTCGGGATTGGTGAATTGCAATTTCGGATTTGGCGGTTTCGGATCACTGTGGTTGCCGACGCCACAGGTCGGTTTTGCTTTCGAGTCTGACGCGCAGATTGCTACATCTTCGCCATCCCAAACCCAGATCGATCATTTGTCCTTTCCGCCCCAGTAAAAGGCGCGGACGACGAAGACATAAACAGCCAGAACCAAAATGCAGAGAATTGCAAAAAAGACTATGAACCAAGCCAGCGACGACATTATTTGATTTCCCCCTGAACGACCGATTCTTCGATCATCTCAACTTCTTTCGGTTCGAGCCAGCCGGCGAAAATTCCCGAGGTCCCGCTGTGCTCGAGCGCGTGTTTGTAAAAAACGGTCGCCAGCGCGACTATCGGGATCGAAAGAAAAACGCCTGCGATCCCGCCGATCTGCTCACCCGCCAAGACCGAAATGATGATCGCCAGCGGATGCAGATGGATTCCTTCCCGCACGATGCGCGGGTAGGTCACGTAATCGTGGACGATGCGCAGGACGATCAAAAAGACCGCGACATAGATGCCCGTGCGCGGCGAATCCGAGACGCCGGCAACGATGGTCGCGGTCAAACCGAGCGTCAACGGTCCGATCAACGGAATGAACTCAAGAATCCCTGCCATTATGCCGAGCAGCAATGCGTAATTGAGTCCGAACGAATAAAATCCGGCGGTGCAGAGAACGCCGATCAGAACGCATGATATCATCTGGGCCCGAGTGTACGCGGCGAGCGTCGTGTTGACGTCCGACAGAAACGACTCGGCCCGCGCGCGCCAGCGTCCCGAAGGGAAGACCCGAAGAAACGAGATCCTGAACAATTGAACGTCCTTCAAAAAGAAGAACGAGAGGATCGGAATCAGGATCAGCCAGGGAAGATAAGAGATTATTCCGAATGCAAGGGTTCCGAGAAAATCCGTGATCGTTACCGCGAGCGTGACGCCGAGATCGTTGATCTTTGAGGTGATCTGTTCCTGGAACTCCTTCGGGATCTTGTAATTCTCGTAACGCGTCGCGATCATTGTCAGGCTATCCTGAGCCGACTTCGCATAAGCGGGGACGTTTCCGGCAAATTGCCGCGCCTGATCCGCGACTCGCGGCGCGAGGTACGAAATGGCGATTCCGAGAACGCTGAAGACAACGATGTAGGCGACGCCGATCGCCAGCGAACGCGGCATCAGCTTGTCGAGTTGGCGCTCCTTGAACGGCCGCCGGATCAGACGCACCAACGGATCGATAAGATACGCGAAAAAGATCGCGAGGATGATCATAAAGATCAGGCTGCGAATCTGAAACAGGAGAAAGCCGATCGCGCTGATCGCGGTCGAAACGATGATGAAAGTAAGAACAACGCGCAAGACCGAACGCATCGGCGGCGTCGATGGGTCAACAAAAACACGGCGTGCGGTTTGACGCATTTCCCGGATCTTCTTATCTGGCATCGGTCCTTCTCCTTTCAGGATCATCGCTGACTTTCGATCTTCTCGACCGGTTTTGAATGTTCGGTGACGATAAAGCGCTTCCGCCACGTCTCGACGCTCTTGATATCGATCGCAAAGCCTGAGCCGAAGATAAACGCCTTGCCGTCATCGCTCGAAACCCGCCGGTTGATCTCGTGCGGCATCGACTCGCGCAGGAATTTGCGGTCCTCATCCTCAAACGCCTTCGCGTCTTTCCGCCGGATCACGAAAATGTAGTCGAAGCCGGCGTCCTTCATATCGGCGAGATCCTGCTCGAAACTTGTTTTTCGCGGTGCCAGCGTTTCGGTGGGGACGGATCGGTCGTTTCGCGTCGATTTAAGGATCGACTCATTGGGCTGGCAGCCGGCCAGCACGAGAATACAAATTGTGAGTGTAAGTACTTCTCTCATCGGACTTTGGTCGGTGCCTGAAGCGCGCCGCCGGAACGTCAAGGCTTCTCCTCCTCGTCATTCACCGGCTGGTTGGAATTGGCCGCGGCGTCGTTCCGTTCCATTTCTTCAAGTTCCTTGAGTTCTTCCGGTGTCGGCGGCGAGTCGTCAACCGCTTCCTTGGGCGCTTCGCCCTTCCGGTCGCGTATTTTCAGGAACCGCGCCTCGTCGTCTTCATAGACCATATCCGCCCAACCGCTGTCGAGCAGTTTGGCGACCATATCTTCATTCTCTTTCGCGTCGGTCATCACGTAACGCGCACCGAATTTATCGACGATCACCGGTCCCGCTTCTTCGGTTCGGCCCGAAGTGATGTCGGTCAGATCCTTGTAGAGTTCCGGATTCTTCGAATAAAGGTAATTGGGATCGAGGCCGTAAACGTAGGCGTGCTTGCGGTCGAAATAGAACATTTTCGGAAAATCATCCCAGTTGCAGTTGAATATCCGCTCGCCTTCAGGGATGTTCTCGTTGGCCCACGTCATCGCGCGCTGGTATTTGTCGTTCGCCTCGTTTCCGCGGATGTCGCTCAGCAACCCGATCTGTTTGATGCCGGCCAGCCAACTCAGCCACGGCGTCTTTTGGATCCGTTCGTTGGTGCTGAAATCGACACCGATGAAGTTGTAGAACATCACGCCGCCGAGCACAAGGCCGAGCGTCCATAATCCGACGGCTTTGAGCGTTTCCCATTTATGTTCTTTCTCCGAAGGCTTGGCGACGTCCAGAAACGGTTCGATGTCCCTCCGGAAGTCCTCGGGCAATTCCGCGGTCGCGGGCGTTCTGAATTCTTTCCAGCTGAACGCCGCGAACAGGATAGCAAACGGCGGAAAATACTCGGCAAAGCGTTTCGAACGAAACTGCGACATCAGCAGGATCGTCACGAACATCAGAAAGAACGACGCCTTTTCCGGGAGTTTCCCTTTTTTCGGCGCGAACAGGATGTAGCCGATGAGCATCGCCGCCAACGCGATCGGGAAATGCGTAAGCAACTCCTGACCGGTATAAGGGTACCATTCGCCGCCGACCGGTACGGCGAAGTCGGTGCCAATCTTGATCTTGGTCCAAAAATGCTCGAAGAACAGCCCGATGTTCTGCGGAAAGTACGGATTTATAAGATTTCCGAGCAGCATCCCGCCGGTGGTGTATGCGAGCGGCCGCCATTCGAATCGCCGCTCGTTCCAGCCGATGATCAATGTCCAGATGAAGGCGGCGATAAAGAGGAGCGGAAATAGGCTGTAGGTCCAGACGAAAGCGAACATCAGCGGCATCAGCCAGACATATTTCCGCTCGAACAGCAAATAAATCCCGATCACCGAAATGATGATCGTCAGCGGCGGCGCCTTCGCCATATTCATTCGGTAGAAGAATGGATTCGCACACGTCAGGAGCGCGAGCAGCCAGATCAGGAGATAGTCGACTCCGTATCGATACAAGAGCCAAAATACCGAAAAGATGGCGATCGATGAATAGAAGATCGCCGCGATCTTGGCCGCCGTGACCGGTTCAAAAAACCAGAGAAACGGGATCTGCATCAGATGGAAGAGAAAATGATGATCGGCATAATGCTCCGGCGCGAGCACCGTCAGCGGCAGCCATTTGAATTCGGGCAGCCAATGTCCCGCCTTGAAACTGTTCCACAGTTCCTGGCTCCAGCCGATGTGATAGTAACCGTCCCAGTCGCCGCAGCAGATCGCCTCGGTCGAATACTGAAGCCGCGTCATCAAGAGCGCGATCACGAGAAATCCGAACACAAGATAGACGATCCGGACGGCGGCGTCCGTCTCGAGCCATTGCCGCCAGGTCTGCTTCGGAGCCGATGTCTCGACGGGTTTTTCGGCGGCGATTTCGTTGTTTGTTTCTTCCATCTGAAAATGTTCAATTTTGGTGTTTTGCAAGCCGTTGCGAACGACAAATTCTACCAAAAAAACGGCTCGAAACCGAACAGCCGGCGACGTCCGTCAAACGAACCGTTTGCAAATCACCTGACCGCAACCTAAAATCAAGAGTTCGCCTATGTATCCGCAAGGAAATCTTTTCATTCCGGCAACAGTCGGCCGGCTGGAAGCCATCGTCAAAGAGCCGCACGGAACCGCGCGCGGGATTGGATTGGTTTGTCATCCGCATCCGCTCGGCGGCGGGACGATGCACAACAAGGTCGTGTTTCGAGCGGCGGCGGGACTTGTCGATGCCGGACTCGTGACGCTCCGATTCAATTTTCGCGGGGTCGGACTATCGGGCGGCGAACACGACGGGATGGCGGAAAAACAGGATGTTCGCGACGCGCTCGACTATTTGAGCGCGAATTTTCCCGGACTTCCGATCACGCTCGCCGGATTTTCATTCGGTTCGCGGATCGGAAATGAGGTCGGAATGACCGACGATCGGGTCGCGCGTTTGATCAGCATTGGAACTCCAGTCGACAAGTACGACGATTTCGATTTTCTCGAGGAGGCGCGCAAGCCGATCCTGTTCGTCCACGGCGACCGCGACGAATTCGGCGCGCTCGAGAATGTGCGCTCGCTGGTCGATCGCGTCGCGGAAAACACCGACGCCGAACTCGTATGGTTTGAGAACTGCGGTCATTTTTTTGATTCGCACCTGACCGACCTCCGCGCCGCGGTGAGAGATTGGGTCGTGCGAAAGAGTTAGTTTTGATTGCCCGCGAATCAGCGTGAAATAAGGCGTAAGTCGATTGCCCGCCGGTTTTCGCGAATCGGAACCAAGTTTCGTTGGCGGCTTTCGCGTCTTTTGCGGGATCCGAATCAGGAGCAGTTTTATGGAACAAACTACAGAAAGACTTCGCAACGCGGCGATTCGTTTGACGATGATGCCGCGCGATACGAATGCGCACGGAACTATTTTCGGCGGCGTCATCTTGAGTTACATCGACGTCGCCGGCGGCGTCGAAGCGGTCCGGCACACCGGTCACGATCGTTTTGTAACCGTCGCGATGAAAGAAGTCATCTTTCACGAACCGGTGTTTGTCGGCGATCTTGTTAGTTTCTATGCGACAACGACGAAGACCGGAAATACGTCGATCACGATCAAGGTCATCGTCGAAGCCGAACGCATCGGATCGCAGGGACACGTCGTCCGAGTGACCGAGGCGGAGGTCGTATACGTCGCGATCAATCAGTTTCGCGAAAAAGTGAAGATAGGGAAGTGATTCACTTTTGGGTTTTGGATTTCAAGGAAAATGCAGAATCCAAAACCGAAAATCCAAAATCGAACAATGCCAACCTGGAAACTTGAAATTGAATACGAGGGAACCCGCTATCGCGGCTGGCAGATCCAGCACAACGCGAAATCCGTGCAAGGCGAATTGATGGCTGTGGCGCACGAACTCTTTTCATCGCGCGTTGAGATCGGCGGCTCCGGCCGCACGGACGCGGGCGTTCACGCGATCGCGCAGATCGCGCATCTGAAGGTGCCGGAACTCAAGGCAAACGTTACTCCGAGGCAGATTCAGCACGGCTTCAACGACCTTTTGCCGCACGACATCAACATCAAAAAGGTTCTCAACGCGCCGGATGATTTTAACGCCCGCCACGACGCCGTTTCGCGGTCGTACCTTTACCAGATCTCGACACGCCGCACGGCGTTCGGCAAGAATTTCGTTTGGTGGATCAAGGATCAGTTGGATCCGAAAGCGATGCAGATCGCCGCCGAGATGCTTGTCGGACGGCACGACTTCGCGTCGTTTTGCGAGCAGGAAGAGGGCAAAAAGCAATCGACCACGGTCGTTGTCGAACGCTCGGAGATCTTCGTTGACGGCGATCTGATCTGTTTTCGCATCGCCGCCAGCCATTTCCTTTGGAAAATGGTCCGCCGCGTTACCGGAATGCTTGCCGAGGTCGGTCGCGGGAACCTCGGCTATGACGGATTTCAGAGGCTCTTGAAGTTCCCGTCGAACGTTCCGGCGAAATTCACTTCGCCGCCGTCGGGACTCTTTCTCGAAAGTGTGACCTACAAGGGCGAGAAGCCGGGGTTTGAGCCGAAATCCGTGTTTCCCGTGCGTTGAATCGGATCTTTTGCGTCTGGAAATTTCGCCCGATTTGTGCCAAAGTCAATAATTAAGATTTTCAAATAACAAAGAGGAGTTTTTCATTGGAAGCTATGCCGAAAATTACTGCTGAAACGGCTAACGGCACCGTCGTCTTCGAAGCAAAGGCGGGACGCAAACTGGTGCTTTGCCTTGAGGACAACGGTGTTGATATTTTGCATCGTTGCGGGGGAAACGCGCGTTGCACGACCTGTCGTGTCGAGATTCTGGCCGGCGATCCCGGTGAGATTCACGAGGCCGAACACGCGATCCTCGCGTCGAAGGCGGATCTCGGCGATCACACGCGTCTCTCGTGTCAGGTTCGCTTGCACGACGATCTCCGCGTGAAGGTTCTCCGACAGGCGAGCATCGAGGGCATTGATGCCGGCGGCAGGCCGGAAGAGTAATCTGCAAATTGATATTTGTGATTTGCGATGGTTTGAGAACAAGGAGAGGAATTATGTTTAACAAGAAAACGATCGGAGTTGCCGAGGCGCATTGCGACGCGCCGTGCGGTATTTATGATTCGGCTTCGGCGCGGGTTGCGGCCGAAGCAGTTTTGTCGATGACGAAGAAGATCCTGGATCTGAAGGTTCCCGAAGGCGGCGATGCGGCGGCATCGGCGGCGTACCACAATACGCTGACGCGTTACATTGTGGTCAAAGAAGAGCAGGCGCGTCTCGCAAAGGAAGAATTGCTGATCCTGTGGACAGATTACTTCAAGCCCGTTCACCTCGAAGCCTATCCGAACTTGCACGACACGTTCTGGAAAGCGGCGAAACTTTGCTCGGCGTGCAAGGTCGAGGTGAGCCTCGATCACGCGAACGAACTGATGGCGGCGATCAAGGAGATCCATGACATCTTCTGGGCGACCAAGAATCGTGAAGTCGCCTGGTATACGGCGGGCTAGTTCGATTCTGGATTTTAGACTCGGGATTCTGGATTGCGGATTGAACTTTGATTCGCAATCCTATATTTTTTGTTCAATTACCCCCAACGCCCGCTTTTTCGGCCTGGGAAAATTCGGAGGAATTTATCAATGGCAGCTAATCCCGGCGTCGAGCGCCGTCAGTACGAACGGGCGATCTTTGGTCTGATCGCGATACTGTTTCCGATGATTGTTTTGATCGGATTTTCGCGAACGTATTACCTGAAACAGTTTTTCCCGGCACCGCCGATTCCGTCGACGCTCGTTCATATTCACGGTCTGGCGATGACGCTTTGGATCGTCTTGTTCGTGGTTCAAACCTGGATGATCCGAACAAAACGCGTTGCGCTGCATATGAAACTCGGCTGGTTCGGCGCCGCGCTCGCGGCGGTGATCGTCGTCAGCGGCTTCTTGACCGGCGTCGCGGCGGCGAAATTCGGGTCGAATGCGACTCCGCCCGGGTTCCCGCCGCTCGGATTTCTTGTCGTCCCTTTCTTTGACGTCGTGCTTTTCAGTTTGTTTTTCGGCGGAGCCGTTTATTTCCGCAAACGACCGGCCGAACACAAACGGCTGATTCTTCTGACCGCGCTCAACTTTCTGCCGCCGGCCATCGGACGTTTTCCATTCGAATTCGTGTTGAGCGCCGGTCCGCTGGTGTTTCTCGGCGTGCCGACGCTTTTGGCGATAGCGTTTTTGATTTATGACCGTTGGCGAATCGGGAGCTTCAACAAGGTGTACCTGGCGGGCGCGATCTTGCTGATCGTCTCGTATCCGGCTCGGCTGGCATTGTCTGGCACCGAATTATGGATGACGTTCGCGGCTTGGCTGACAAGCTGGGCGGCATAGCGATCTCGGAATGGCGATTTGCGATTTCGGATTCCGCTATTGGAAACTGAGCCGAGATTTTCGGCGATTCAAATGCCAAACCCCAAATCCCAAATCCGAAATCCCAAATCCGAAATCCCGATGGACTCGCTTCCACAAGCTGATTGGTTCGAAAAGACCGCCTGGTTTCTCGGCTGGCGGGAGGTCTGGTCGATCGAAGGCGATTCGATGTATCCGGCCTTGCGAAACGGCGATCGAGTGCTGGTCTGCCCCAACGACGAGATCCGCGTCGGCGACATCGTGCTCGCAAATCATCCCTTCAAATCGAGCGTCAAGATCATCAAACGCGTCGCCCAGATTCTCGAAGACGGGCGCTATTTTCTGGTCGGCGACGATGCGCTGGAAAGCGTCGACAGTCGCTCGTTCGGGGCAATCAGGCCCGAGGATATTCTCGGGCGGGCGACTTGTCGATTTTAGATTTTGGATTTTGGAATTTGGATCTTTGGTCTTGGATCTTGGATCTTGGAATCTGGAATATCTGGAATATCTGGAATAACTGGAATCTGGAATATCTGGAATAACTGGAATCTTGGAATCTGGAATATCTGAAATCTTGGAATCTTGAATTTTCGATCTTGAATCGTGGAATCTGGAATTCTGGAAGCGCATCCCGAATGATAGAATGTATCCTTCAGAGGTTTTATGATCGAAGAAAAAGTGCTCATCGAGAACTTTGTTTCTCGGAAGAAGAAGGAACGGCTTAAGAAGCCGGACTGGTTGCGTATCAAACTCGGCGATCCGACGAATCAAAACGCGGTACTCAAACTGATCGACGGTTTGAATCTGCACACCGTTTGCCAAGAAGCGCGCTGTCCGAACATTTTCGAGTGCTGGACCGACCGCACCGCGACCTTTATGCTCGGCGGCGACACCTGCACGCGCCATTGCGGTTTTTGCGCTGTAAACAAAGGCAAGCCGATGGATCTCGATCCGCTCGAACCGTCAAACGTCGCTCAGGCAGTAGAGCATCTGAATTTGGCCCACGCCGTCATCACTTCGGTCAACCGCGACGATTTGCCGGACGGCGGTTCGATGCATTGGGCGGAAACGATCACGAAGGTTCGCGAACTAAATCCGACGTGCAAGATAGAGGTTTTGATTCCGGATTTTAACGGCGATGAAGAGGCGCTGAACAACGTTCTCGCCGCGCGGCCGGATGTTCTCAATCACAACACCGAAACGATCGCGCGGCTTTACCGGCGCGTGCGTCCGGATGCTAAGTATCAGCAAACACTTGAGTTGCTAGAGCGCTCGGCGCATTATCGTGACACGCAATTTCGCGGAATGCTGACCAAAAGCGGAATTATGGCCGGGCTTGGCGAGGAGTTTGAAGAGGTCGTCGAACTGATGCGCGATCTGCGGAAGGTGTCGTGCGACATTATGACCATCGGTCAGTACCTGCAGCCCTACGAAAAGCGGTTGCCGGTCGAACGCTACGTTACGCCCGAAGAGTTCGCCGAGTGGAAACGGATCGGGCTCGATCTCGGTTTCAAGCACGTCGAATCATCGCCGCTGACACGTTCGTCGTATCACGCGCGCCAGCAAACCGAGAGCGGCGAAGCGCCGGCAACGTAAAAAATGTTGACGAAGCGCACGCTTTCGATGCTGGTTCTCGGCCTGACCCTTGCCGCCGGAAATGTTTTCGGGCAGCAATTCATAAGAGTCAAGACCAAAGGAGTCGAAGTCGGAACGTCGAAAGCGCGTGTCCTCGGCCGGATCGGAAAGCCTCTTTCGACACGAAAAGGCGGTGAGTATCCGTGCGCCGAGCGTTCCGTGGATATGCGCTACGGCGGGCTGCTTCTTGAATTGCTGGAATCGCAACTGGACCGTGAGAAGGGAAGGCTATTTGTCGCGAGGATGACGATCACGTCAAGGAAATGGTCGGTGAGCGGCATTCGAATCGGGGCAAGCCCGTTAGCTGTCCGACTCAAATTTGGCCCCGCGCGCTGGCAGAACGAAGCCCGGAATCGATTCCTCGTGTACGCGATCGGCGATGGTTCCGCCAACTTCTTTTTCAGGCGCGGCCGATTGTTCAAGATCGTGTCTCAACTGAACGTCTGCTGATCCGCTTTATGAAGATCCTCGAAACCGAACGACTGATCATCCGCGAGCTTGATGCTTCGACCGATGGCGAGTTCATAAACGATCTCCTGAATCAGCCTTCATTTATCCGGTATATCGGCGACCGCGGAGTTCGATCGGCGGCTGAGGCGAGCGATTTCATCGAAAACCGCTATCGCCAAAGCTATCGCGATCACGGTTACGGCCTCTACGCTGTCGATATGAAGGAAGACGCCGAGCTGAACTCGGAGTCTATCCGAAATCCAAAATCGAAAATCCAAAATCGGGCAATCGGCATTTGCGGGTTCGTCCGCCGCGCGGGCCTCGAACATCCCGACATCGGATTCGCCTTCTTGCCGCAATACGAGGGTCGCGGCTACGCGTTCGAATCGGCGTCGGCCGTTCTCGAATACGGGCGCGAGACGCTCGGAATCGAACGGCCGATGGCGATCACGACGTTCGACAACGAAAACTCGGTCAAACTGCTCGGAAAACTCGGATTCGTGTTTCGCGAATCCGTTGTCTTGCCGGGTAGCGACGAAGAACTCAACCTGTTCGTAAAGGAATGACGCTTAGACTCATCGCTTTGATCCTGATCCTTGCCGCGACCGGCGGCGCAACGACGATCGTGGCCGTCAAGACGAAAAAAGAGATCGTCATCGGCGCCGACAGCAAAGTCACGGATACTTTCGGAAACACAAAGGCCAAGTTCGCGTGCAAGATCATCTCCGCCGGCGGGGTTGTCTTCGCCTATGCGGGTTTCGCGCGCGACACGCAGACGGGGTTCGACGTCCCGGAGATAGTGGCCGGGTCGCTCGAACAGAATTCGAAAAAGCCGATCGCTGAAAAGGTCGAAATTCTCGCCGCGACCATCGTCGAAAGGCTGAACGTCGAGCTTCCGCTTCTCAAACAAAACAGTTTCGTAACTTATCGCGAAAAGATCGAAGGCCGGACGTTTCTCCGGATCTTGGTCGCCGGCTTTGAAAAGAAGAAGCCGGTTCTGTTGGTTCGTCAGTTCAGGATCGGCCAGATTGCCGACGGTTCGATTGGCGTGATCGTCTCAAAGAACGACTGCGACGCAAAATGCAAAGGGACCAACGTGACTCGATTTCTTGGCGAAACTGAAGCTATTGACGGATTGCCGGAAGAGACAAAGGACTTTTGGAATCAGGGGCTTGCTGCCGGTGTTCGAAAGCTGGTCGAGATTCAGATCGCCGCCCGCGAAGAATATGTCGGTCCTCCGATCGATGTCGTGTCGATAACGTCGAAAGGCCTTACCTGGATCGCGCGGAAGTCGGAATGCGGGGTTGGGAAGTGAGACTGGGAACTGGGAAGTGAGAACTGGGAACGGAGAAGTGAGAACTGAGAACTGAGAACTGAGAACTGGGAACTGGGAACTGAGAACGGAGATGTGAGAACTGGGAAGTGAGAACTGAGAAGTGAGAAGTGAGAAGTGAGAACGGAGAAGTGAGAACGGAGAACTGAGAAGTGAAAACGGAGAACTGAGAAGTGAGAAGTGAGAAGTGAGAACGGAGAAGTGAGAACGGAGAACTGAGAAGTGAAAACGGAGAACTGAGAAGTGAGAAGTGAGAAGTGAAAACGGAGAACTGAGAAGTGAAAACGGAAGACTAATCCGATCATTGCTCAGCTCAGTTCTCCGTTCCCAGTTCTCAGTTCTCACTTCTCAGTTCTCACTTCTCAGTTCTCCGTTTTCACTTCTCAGTTCTCCGTTCCCAGTTCTCAGTTCTCACTTCTCACCTCTCCGTTTTCACTTCTCAGTTCTCCGTTTTCACTTCTCACCTCTCCGTTCTCACTTCTCCGTTCTCACTTCTCCGTTCCCCCGCGGTTCATCTTTCCCGACAGTAGATTTCGGTAAACCTGGTGATCTCGTTGTTCTCCCCGATCAGGATCAGGACGTCGTTCTCGGCGATCAGTTGGTCGTCCGAAGGGACAAGGGTCGGCCGGGTTTCGCCGATGCGTTGAATTGCCACGATCTGAATGTTCTGTGTTTCGAGATCGCCGATGCGTTTTCCGGCGACGGACGGAGTCGCCTGCATTGAAACTACCGAATAACCCGAGAGCATCGGCAGAAAATCCGTAACATTGTTGAGTGAAAGTCGCATCGCAAGCCGCAGCGCGGACTCCTCTTCAGGGTGGATTATCTCGTTGACGCCGATCGCGCGAAGAATCTTCGCGTGGTCGTCCGAGAGCGCTTTGACGCAGGTGTACGCAACACCGAGCTCGATAAGGTGGAGCGCGACCAGCGTGATCACGTCCATTCGTTCGCCGAGGCTGACGATCGCGACATCGACGTCGTCGAGTCCGAGCGACTGAATCGCGCGCTTGTCGGTGGCGTCCGCGAAGATCGCCTGTGTCGAGAATTCGGCCGCGTCCTGTACGGCCTCTTTGTTGTTGTCGATCGCAACCACTTCGGCGCCCGTTTCAAAAAGCGTCCGCGCCGTCGTTGCGCCGAAATGTCCGATCCCGATTACAGCAAATCTTTTCATACTCGAAATTCCAATTCATTCAGTTCCGGAATTCAGGAATTCCGGATTCCAAAAATTCCAGATTCCAAAAATTCCAGATTCCAAAAATTCCAGATTCCAAAAATTCCCGATTCCAAAAATTCCAGATTCCAAAAATTCCAGATTCCAAAAATTCCCGATTCCAAAAAGCTCCCGGATTCCTGGTTCCGGTGTCCAAGATTCGAAGATTCCAGATTCGGGAATGTTGAAAAACCTACTCAACGTCGGCCCAGGGAGCCGTTTCTGACAGAACACAGATAGATGCGGGAGAATACTTCGAACTTAGCGTTGCTTGAAATCCTTTTCTTCTCCATTGAGTTCTGTCTCAATCGAGTGAAACAAATCCGCTACATCCCGCCAATCTGTGTTCTGGACGAAACGCGATTTGCTTCCTTCATGTCGGTTTTTCAAAGCTCCCGATTCCGGCATTCAGGAGGTTCCAGAGAGATTCTCAGAGAGTCAAGTCAGTTTCAAGTCCCTTCGGAATCGGTCGATTCCTTGGAATTCCTGGAATCTTGAAATCCCCAATCCCAAATCCCCAATCCCAAATCCCAAATCCCAAATCGAATCATCCAATCATTATGTTCTCTTCAGCATAGGAAAACTTCTCGGATCGCGCGCTGACACTGATCGCCAGTGCGAGCGTGATCGCGCCGACGCGTCCGACGAACATCACGAACGACAAGATCAGTTTTCCGACCGCTGAGAGTTGCGGCGTGAAATCAAGCGAAAGTCCCACCGTCCCGAACGCCGAGATCGTTTCGAACAAGACCGGCATCAGACGCGCTTGGCTTTCGGCGGCACTCAGTCCGCGGGTTTCCGTAACCATCAGAATCATCGTCGCGATCAAAACGGTCGCCGCCGATGCGACAACAACCGCCGTCGCCTTGTCGATCGATGACTGCGGTATCGTTCGATTCCACAGATCAAGCCGGGACTTGCCCCGAAACCTCGCGATCGAATACGCAACCAACAATCCGAAGGTCGTCGTCTTGATGCCGCCGCCGGTCGAACCCGGACTCGCTCCGATAAACATCAGGATCGCAAACAGGTAGTTCGTGGCGCCGCCGAATCCGCTCATCGGAACGGTGTTGAATCCGGCGGTTCGCGGAACGATCGAGAAGAAATACGAGTTCATCAACGCTTCGTCGGTGGTCAGATCGGCGAAAACCCCGTTCCTTTCAAGCGCAAAAATGGCGATCGTGCCACCGACGATCAAACACGCCGTCGTGATCAAGGTGATTCGTGACTGGACGCCGATTCGGAAGTAGCGCGACTTTTCGATCAGGCGCCGGTGGACGAATTCCTTCAATTCAAAAACGACCAGAAAGCCGAGACCGCCGAGAAAGATCAGGCTCGAGATCACAAACATTACGAAATAGTCGCGCTGGAAGTCGATCAGACTGTTCGAAAAAAGCGCGATCGAACCGTTCGTGAACGCGGAAACCGAATGAAAAAGCGCGAACCACAGCGACTCAGCGTGTGTTTCGAACCTCCCGGTCAGTGACCAATAGACGGCCAGCAGAAGCGTCCCGACGGCCTCGACGCCGAAGGTGAAAGCAAAAACGTAAACGAGGATCTTCTTGATCGGGGTCTTGGAATCCGGAAGCAGACTGTCCTGAACGGTGAGTTTCTCGGTGATCGACATTCGCTCGCCGAGCCAGATATAAAGCGTCGTCGTGAACGTCATCAGTCCGAGCCCGCCAAGCTGCATCAGCACGAGGACGACGACCTGTCCGAAAAGCGAGAATTCCTTGCTGATATCGATCGGCGAAAGCCCGGTGACGCAGACGGCCGAGGTCGCGATAAACAAGGCGTCGACCGGATGGAGCCAAATGCGCGAGGCAGACGAGATCGGCGACCATAGCAAAATCGTTCCGACCGTGACGAGAATCGAAAAACTCGTCACGGTCACGCGCGTCGGCGTAAAGAACTGTCGGAAAAAGGCCTTAACCATCTTTGATTCCGAGTCCAAGATGAATCCTGAACCCGGAACTGTCAAGCGTTGATGCCAGATTGCGCGACAAAGGAGCTGCCGGCGAATCTTTCTTCGGATTTCGTCTACTTCCGCCGTGAGACCGGTTGCTGATTGGCATCGATCCGTCTCCCTGTCAATTCATCCCAAATCACGCGGCAGGATTACGCCCGCGAATATTCGCGAATCGCCGCTAATTTGTTTCCGGCTGAGACGGTTCGTGTTCTTGCCGATGCACGCAACGAAATACGGGCGTCGCAATAGTCCTAAATCGGATTCGCGCTGATTCGCGAAAATTCGCGGGCTATATTTTCCATCCGGGTTAATTCCCCAAAAGCTCGCGAACGGCGCGGTCGAGCTGCGAATCTCTTCCAGTTGTTGTTTCGCCGATCGGCCGCGTCACCGCCGCGTCAACGGGACGCGGATTGAGTTCCATATTTTTGCCGTCGGTTCCGAGCACGAGTTGCCTGGGCAAACGGATCGTCGTGCCGTCGAACAATCCGGCGTTCCACGTGTAGATGATCCAACCGGCGGTCGGTTCGCCGACGACCTTCCCGAGTTTCAGCACCCGATAACCTTCCGTGAGATCTTCGGCGTCGGAGAGCGAATGCTGGTTCGTGATCAAAACCGTCGGCCGCTCAAGCGCGCGCTGACCGAGTGCGGACCGGGCCGGGACGTTCCACAGACCGCGTTCGCGCATCGTCAGATAACCGCGACGCGAAAGAACATCGATGACGTAGGGATTGATGAAACCGCCGTTGTTGTTGCGGACGTCGATGACGACACCGTCTTTTGCCTGATTCTCCGCGTCGAGATCGACATAAAGTTGTTCCAGCGTTCCTCCGCCCATATCCGGCAGGTGCACGTAACCGAGCTTTCCGCCGCTGATCTTGTCGACATACGCGCGATTCGCCTCGACCCACTGTCGATAAAGAAGGTTCTTCTCGGCGCCGGTCGAAATCGGTTTAACGATGACCTCGCGTTTGTCGGAGCCGTCGGCGGATTTCGAGACTGTCAGCGAAACGCGTTTGCCGGTCTTGTTTTCGAGAAGCTCATCCAGGTTCGTCCGATTCGTGATCGCGACTCCGTCGATACCTTGCAGATATTCGCCGATGCCGATCGACCGGACGATCGCTGCCGGACTGAGAGCGATGATCTCCGTAATTCTAAGCCGACCGTTCGTTTCATATTCGGCGCGGTCGAAGCGAAGTCCAAGCTTTCCGACCGGCGCGGCAGTGAAGGCCGAGGTGCCCGTTACGCCGAGATGCGACGCGTTCAGTTCGCCGACCATCAGGCTCATCAAGCGGCGAACCTCGTCGGTCGTCCGAGCGCTTCGAATCAAAGTTTCGTAGGTTGCGTAAACCGCGTTCCAGTCGGCACCATGATACTTTTCATCGTAGAAGTGATCCCGCATATAGCGCCAGCCCTGCTTGAAGATCTCCATCTTCTCTTGGGCGAAATTGACCGTCATCTCGACCGTTGCGCTGACCGGACGAAGCTCGCGGCGTTCAAGGTTGACACTGTTGATGCGGCCGTTCTCAAGAAAGTAAACTTCTTTCGAATCGGGCGTGAACTGCGCGTTCGACTTGAATCCGGAAGTCGAGGTCAATTGACGAGCCGACGTGTCGGTCGCGAGTTCGTCGAGATTTATGGTGTAAAGGTTGAACTGGCCCTCGGCCGAGGCCGTCACCAGAAGCGTCTTTCCGTCCGGGCTGATCGTCTGTTCGTTGATACTGATTCCCGGACGGAGAATGCTCAAACGGCGGCGAATGTCTTCGAAGACAATTTCCGTCTGTTTCGATTCATCCTTTTTTTCAACGGCCGACGCGTTGGTCCCGCGGGAATCCGAAACCGCCGGTGTCGTTGAAGGTGTCGGCGGTTGCCGGTCCTTCGGATTTTCCTGTTTGAAAAAGTCGCGGAACTGATCTTCGCGGAACTTCGGCGAACGGAGTTTGAGATCGACGCGGGCGATGAATCCGTCTTCGGTCCGCTGCGACGTGTCGAACAGCAGATATGACCCGTCCGGGCTCCAGGAGAGCGATCCGGAATTGGAATTGGCGAGGAAACTTACCGGCTGCGCACCGCGGCCGGCGAGGGAAACTAACGAAACATTGGTGTACGAACGTGTTTGCGGCGAATAGGTTAGAAAAGCGATCCATTTGCTGTCCGGCGACCAGGCCAGCGTGCCGCCGCCGATGAGCGGCGGAAGGTCGCTGAACATTTTGGCCAGCTCCCGCTCTTGTTTCTTCTCGGTGTCATAAACAAACAGGGCCCGGCCGTTGCGGATGAATGCGATGTTCTTGCCGTCCGGCGAAAAGAGCGGCGCGAAATCCTGATTCGTGCCGCGCGTCAACTGAGTTTCGGACTCGGTCGCGAAGTCGTACTGGAAAAGTTCCATCGCGCCGTTCCGTTCGGACGCGTAAACGACCCGTTTGCTGTCGCTCGACCAGTTGACGGAAGACTCGGCGGCGATTGTGTTGGTGACGCGAACGGCGTCCCCGCCTTCTTTTGCCGAAACGGCGAAAACCTCGCCCCGCGCTGTCACCGCGATCTTTTTTCCGTCGGGCGACAGCGCAAACTCGCGGATCTGCGTTGACAGGGTGATGCGCTCGGCGATCGGATTTACCGGCGCGCCGCGAAGAGTGATCGGAACTTCGGACGCTTTTCCGCCGTCCGAGTTCATCTTCCAGATACGGAAGTTGCGTTCGAAAACGATCTCTTTGCCGTCGTACGCGAGGCTCATCCACAACACGCGACCATCGGTGAAATTGGTGAGCTGTTTCGCCGCGCCGCCTCTCGGCTGCGACCAGACGTTCTGCGCGCCGCCGCGGTCGGAAACGTAGAAGATCTTCGATCCGTCCGCAGTCGCCGCAACCCATAGCTGTTTCGCGCCGCGCGGAGCCAACTGTTCGTACTTGTCGCCCGATTTCTGCCAGACCTCGGATTCGTCGATGTGGCTCCGGCCTTTCCTCCACCATTGCGAGTTCGAGATCCCGCGGGCCGAGAAGATTATCGAGCCGTCGGCGAGGTTCGTCGACCAGAATTCGTTCGTGTAGCGGTCCGCCGAAACCTGTTGCGGCGTCCCGCCGGCCGAGGCGACGCGAAAGATGTCGTTCATCCCGGCGATGTCCTTGCTCGCCGATGAGAAATATATCCAGTTTCCGTCGCGCGACCAAGCGTCGATTTGGTCGTTCCAATCGTCGAAGGTCAACCGCTGAAGGTCGCTCGTTTCGAGGTTGAGTATGTAGATGTCTCCGGCTCCGGTGCGGTTCGAAACGAACGCGAGCCGTTTGCCGTCGGGAGAGAACATCGGCCGCGACTCGTTCGCCGGGTGCGAGACGAGCAACGAAGCGGTTCCGCCGTCGGACGGAACGGTCCAGACGTCGCCGCCCGAAACGAACGCAATTTCCTTGCGGTCTGGCGAGAACGAAGGTTCGGTCAGATACGGCGCGGCAAACGAATTTGCGGCAAACAAAAACACGACGAAAAGGGAAGTTCGGAATCTCATAGTTTCTTTTTAGCGGAACAGGGGAATCAAAGTCATCCGCCGATGGCAACTGTTTGCGGAATTAATCGTGATACGTTTGACTCGATCGAAAAGTTATCGGAGGCGACGATCGCAACAGTCTACGGCTGATGGTATTAGATTTCATCGCCTTGATTGAAGGCAGTCGGTTCATCAAGCGAGTCGGCGCGACCGAAGAACCTCGAGGACATCGTCAACCGTGACGTCTTTCGCGGCGAACAGCACCAGCATATGAAACAACAGGTCGGCCGATTCGTTAAGGAAGAGTTCACGATTGTCGTCCTTCGCTTCGATCACCAGTTCGACAGCTTCTTCGCCGACCTTCTGAGCGATCTTGTTCATCCCGCGGGCGAAGAGTTTTGACGTGTAAGCCTCAGGCTTTGGGTTCCGCTTCCGGTCACGGATCAACGCTTCCAACTCGGACAACACGTCGTCCTTGCGATTGGGTTCGTCGAAGCAAGTGTCCGCGCCGGTGTGGCAAACCGGACCCGCGGGCTCGGCCTTTATCAGCAGCGTGTCGTTATCGCAGTCGGCAAGGATCCGGACGACCTTGAGAGAATTCCCGCTCGTTTCGCCCTTCGTCCAGAGAGTTTGACGCGACCGGGAAAAAAAGGTCACACGGTTCGTTTCGATCGTTCTCGCGAGCGCTTCCTCGTTCATAAACCCGAGCATCAGAACCTTATCGGTCACGGAATCCTGAACGATCGCCGGTGCTAGCTTGTCTGCGTATTTTTCAAAATCCAATTTCATCTCTGACCTCTGACCTCAATTCCGCGACTCGCGAGAAACGACTTCAACTCCGGGATCCCGATCTCGCCGAAATGAAAAATGCTTGCCGCGAGCGCTGCATCTGCCTTGCCGTCGGTGAAAACTTCCGCGAAATGCTGCATCGTGCCGGCGCCGCCCGACGCGATCACCGGAACCTTCACGGCCTCGGAAACTCGCCGCGTCAGTTCGATCTCAAAACCGTTTCGCGTGCCGTCGGCGGCCATCGAGGTCAACAGGATCTCGCCTGCTCCGAGAGACGCGCCGCGCTTCGCCCAATCGACCGCATCGAGTTCGGTGGCGACCCGCCCGCCGTTCAGAAAAACCTTCCAATCGGCGCCGGCGGGCTTGGCGTCGATTGCGAGCACGACGCATTGCGATCCGAATCGGTTCGCCGCTTCGGTCAGCAATTCCGGATCTTTGACCGCCGCCGTGTTTATCGAAACCTTGTCGGCCCCCGACGCCAGCAGTATCTCGATGTCGGCGATCGAGTTGATGCCACCGCCGACAGTAAACGGAATGTTCAGTTCGGCGGCGACGCGTTTGACGAGACCGGCGAGCGTCCGTCGTTTTTCGTTGGTTGCCGTGATGTCGAGAAAGACAAGTTCGTCCGCGCCGCGCGCGCAATACGAACGAGCGAGTTCAACGGCGTCGCCGGCGTCGCGCAGATCGGCGAAGTTCGTGCCCTTGACGGTGCGGCCGTCTTTGACGTCAAGACAGGGAATTATTCGTTTTGCAAGCATTGCGAGTTCTAAGTTACACGTTCAGGCGGTTTCGTTCGCGGCGTCCGGCCGCTTTAGGGCGAAACTCAGCGCACCTTCGTACAGGGCTTTTCCAACGATCGCGGAGCGGCAGCCGATCGCTTCGAGCGCCTTCAGATCGGCATTCGACGAAACGCCGCCCGAAGCGATCAGTTCGAGTTTCGGAATCGCTTCAATGATTTCGCCGTACAATTTTACCGACGGCCCTTGAAGCAATCCGTCCTTGGCAATATCGGTGACGAACGCCATTTTCGCGCCTCGGCCGACCCAGCTTCGAAGAAATCCGATCACTTCGATCTCGGTCTCGGTCTGCCAGCCGTTGATCGCGAGATTTCGTCCGCGGACATCCGCACCGAGCAGAATCCGCTCACCGCCGAACCGTTCGAGCCAGCCGCCGAACAATTCGGGCGATTTGACGGCAACGCTCCCAACGGCCGCGATCGCCGCACCGGCGTCAAAGACGCTTTGCACGTCGGCGTCGGTTTTGATTCCGCCTCCGAAATCGATCGTCAGATTCGTCGCGTCGGCAACGCGCTCGAGAACGGCGAGATTCGCGAGTCGCCCGCGTTTCGCACCGTCAAGATCGACCATATGCAATCGTTCGAAGCCGTTGGCCTCGAACGACAAAGCTACCTCGACCGGGTCGTCGCTGTAAATCGTCTCGCGGTCAAAATCACCCTGTGCGAGCCGCACGCAGCGGCCGTCGATGAGATCAATTGCGGGAATAATCTCCATTACCTAAAACCTCCCGGGCAATTTCCTGCCCGCGAAAGCCGCGAAAAGCAGTGAGACGCGCGGCGCGCTAAACCTCGATCGACAAGAAATTCGCCAGGATCTTCGCTCCCGTGCCGCCGGATTTCTCCGGATGAAACTGCGTCGCGAAGAAGTTCGCGTGTTCGACAGCCGCCGAGAACTCGCAGCCGTAAAGACACTTCGCGGTCGTATCGGACCCACGTTCGACGTAGAAACCGTGGACGAAATAGACATACGAACTCTCTTCGATCCCATCGAAAAGCCGTCCCCGAAGTCCGTGAATATTGTTCCAGCCGATGTGCGGAATCTTCAGGGTATCCGACTCGAAACGGCGCACGCGGTGCGGAAGAATGCCAAGGCATTCGGTCTCGTTCTCGGCAGAAGATCCGCATAAAAGCTGCATCCCGAGACAGATCCCGAGAACCGGTCGCTTGAGCGAGCGTATCACCTCGTCAAGCCCGGTTTCGCGCAAATGGCGCATTGCCGACGACGCTTCGCCAACGCCCGGAAAGATGACGCGGTCCGCGGCCCGCAACGTTTCGGCGTCATCCGTCAGGACCGATTCAACGCCGAGCCGCTTGAGCGCGTTGCGCACCGATTCGACGTTGCCGGCGTTGTATTTGACGATCGCGATATTCATTCATTTATTCCCGTTCAGAGTTCCAAGCGGAACTCCAAGTTAGAACGCTCCTTTTGTAGTCGGCAGCGTTTCGATCGACGCGTCGCGCTTCACCGCCATTCGCACCGACTTGGCGAACGCCTTGAAGATCGACTCGATCTTGTGATGTTCGTTGCTTCCTTCGGCACGAATGTTCAAATTGCACAAAGCCTTGTCAGAGAACGACTTAAAGAAATGAAAGAACATCTCCGTCGGCATCTTTCCGATCAATTCCCGCTTGAAATCGGCATCCCATACGATCCAGTTTCGTCCGCCGAAGTCGATCGCCACCTGCGCCAGGCAATCGTCCATCGGAAGACAGAATCCGTAACGCTCCATTCCGCGTTTGTCAGCGAGCGCGATCGAGAACGCCTCGCCGAGCGCGATCGCCGTGTCTTCGATAGTATGATGTTCGTCGACCTCAAGGTCGCCCGTCGCGTCGATCACAAGATCGATCGACCCGTGGCGCGCGATCTGTTCGAGCATATGGTCGAAAAACGGGATTCCGGTCGAAATCTCCGCACGCCCGGTTCCGTCCAGATCGATCCTGAGGCGAATGTCGGTTTCTTTGGTCGTTCGCCGGCGCTCGACGCGCCGCGGCGGAAGCTTCAGTAACTCGTAGATCCCGCGCCAGTTCTCCGCGACCAGGACATCGTCAGACGACGGCCGTTCGAAATGCGGATTCGTAATGAATATCGCCTTCGCGCCGAGATTTCGGGCAAGCTGAACGTCGGTTTCGCGGTCACCGACGACGAACGAATTCGCGAGGTCATAGTCGCCGTCGATATACTTCGCCATCATTCCCGTGTTCGGTTTCCGGGTCTGCTTGTTCTCGTGCGCGAACGAACGGTCGATCAGCTGATCGGCGAAAACGATTCCCTCATCCGCAAGCGCCCGCATCAAAAAATCGTGAACCGGGTGAAACGTCTCTTCCGGAAACGACTCGGTTCCGAGCCCGTCCTGATTCGTCACCAAGACCAACTCGAAATCCAGTTCGCGGGCGATCTTCCCGAGATTCGCGAAAACACCCGGAAGAAAGCGAAGTTTCTCAAACGAATCGACCTGAAAATCGACAGGTTCAAAGATCAATGTTCCGTCACGGTCGATGAAAAGCACTTTCTTCATAAGTTCTTGAAACGTTTCAATGCGCGCAGCAACTGTTGATTCTCGACCGGCGTTCCGATGGTGATCCGCAGACAGCCTTCACATAGTTCGACCGTGTTGCGGTTTCGGACGACGATCCGTTCGTCGAGCAGAAAACGGTAGATCGAATCCGCGTCCGCCGTGCGCACAAGCACGAAATTCGCGTCCGACGGATAGACCCTCGAGACGAATGGCAACCGATTCAATTCGTATTTCAATATCTCGCGCTCGGCGATTATCGAGTCGATCATCAGTTCGACGGCGTTTCGGTTCCCGAGCGCTTCGACAATTGCTTCTTGCGCGATCTGCGAAACATTGTACGGCGGTTTCACATTGTTGAAAAGCCTGATCACTTCTTCATTTGCGATCGCGAATCCGGTTCTGAGCCCGGCCAAACCCCACGCTTTCGAGAACGTCCTGAGGACGACGAGGTTCGGGTACGTGCCGATCTCGCTGGCGATCGACGCGCCGCGCGCGAATTCGAAGTAGGCTTCATCGACGACCACGATCCCGTCGAAGCCACGGGCGATTCCGATGATGTCCTCCCGCGGAAATGCGTTGCCGGTCGGATTGTTCGGCGAGCAAATGAAGATCAGTTTTGTGCGTCCGTCGATCGTTTGTCCGATCTTCCCGGTGTCGAGCCGGAACTCGTTCGTGAGCGGCGCCCGCCGAACCGCGACGTCGTTGATCGCGGCCGATACCTCGTACATCCCGTAGGTCGGCGGACAGATCACGACGTTGTCTTGCCGCGGTTCGCAAAAGATCCGGAACAAGAGGTCGATCGCCTCGTCCGAGCCGTTGCCGACAAAGAGCTGTTCGGGGTGAACGCCGACAATCGGCGCGAGCAGGCGCTTGATCTCGGTCTGCAACGGATCGGGATATCGGTTGTAAGCACGCGGAAGCGGCGAGCCGAAACTGTTCTCGTTGGCGTCGAGAAACACCTCGCCCTTGCCGGTGAATTCCTTGCGCGCCGACGAATACGGCTTCAGTGTTTTGATGTTCGCACGTACCAGGTTCTCGATCTTCATTGTTGTCTTTGAAACGAATTACTCGGACTCCTGCGGATCTTTCCGAATCATCTCTTCGTTTGCCAAACTCTTCAGTCGAAGCGATACGGCGTTTCGGTGCGCCCGCAGATTCTCAGCTTCGGCCATTGTTTCGATCGCCGGGCCAATGTTTCGGATGCCGCTCGCGGTCAGTTTCTGGAAAGTTATCTTTTTGACGAACGAATCGAGCGAGACGCCGCTGTAGGCGCGGGCAAAACCGTTCGTCGGCAGTGTATGATTCGTGCCGGAAGCATAGTCGCCGGCGGCTTCGCACGAGAAGTTGCCAATGAAGACCGATCCCGCGTTGGTCACCGATTCGGCGATCTCGTCGGCGTTGCGAACGGCGAGAATAAGATGCTCGGGCGCGTATTCGTTAAGCAAATCGACGGCAGTTTCGGTATCTTCGACGAGGACCGCCGTCGAATTCCTGATCGATTCCAAAGCGATCGCCTTTCGCGGCAGGGACTCGATCTGAAGATCGATCTCGGCGAGCGTCGCGTTGATGACGTTCAGGTCCGTCGAAACGAGAAGAACCTGACTGTCGGGACCGTGTTCCGCCTGCGAGAGCAAGTCCGCGGCGACGAACTCCGGGACGCAGGTTCCGTCGGCAAGAATCGCAACTTCCGACGGTCCGGCCGGCATATCGATCGCCGTTCCGGCCATCGATGCCTGTAGTTTTGCCTCCGTCACGAATTGATTGCCGGGGCCGAAGATCTTGAAAACGCGCGGAACGCTTTCGGTTCCGAAGGCCATCGCCGCGATCGCCTGCGCACCGCCGATCTTGAAGACCTTCGAAATGCCGCAGGCGCCGGCGGCGTAAAGTGTCGCGGAGTTGACGCGACCGTTCTTGTCGGGCGGCGAACAAAGCACGATCTCGGCGCAACCGGCGAGACGGGCGGGGACGGCGAGCATCAGAACCGTCGAAAACAAAGGCGCGGTTCCGGCGGGAACGTAGAGCCCGACGCGTTCGATCGGAACGCTCTTTCGCCAGCAAAAAACGCCGTCCGTAGTTTCGACGGGCTTTGAGATCTCGATCTGCGTCGAATGGAATCGATCGATGTTGCGGATCGCGATGTCGATCGCGTCCTTGAGCTCATCGCCGACTTCGAGGTCTGCCGCGGCGAATTCGTCCTCGCCGACGCGCAGCTCCGCAAGTTCGACGCCGTCGAATTCTCGCGTCAAACGCTTCAATTCAGCGTCGCCGCCGATTCTTACGGCCCCGAGGATCTCGGCAACTTTTGACCGCAGTGCTTGGGACTCAAACGCCGGCCGCGCAAGAAGTTCGGGCCATATCTGACGTTCGGGATAACTGACTATCTTCATAAAGCTAATTCCAGGTTCGAGTAATTCCAGATATTCCAGATTCCAGATTCAAGGTTAGGTTCAATATTCAAGGTTCCAGATTGGGAATCCCGAATCGCGTTGCAATCGGCTCGAGTCGGTACCATCTGCGGTAGCGGATGGTTGGTTGCGGCACCGATCTTCAACCATCCGCTACCGCAGATGGTACCGACTCGTCCCAACCCGATTACAAAGAACCCGCGGGTTTTTCCAAAGCTCCCGAATCTGGAATTTGGAATCCCCCAATCCCAAATCCCCAATCCCAAATCCCCAATCCCAAATCCCCAATCCCAAATCCCCAATCCCCAATCCCATCATCTGATCATCTGATCGATCGAAAACACCAGTATCCCTTCGGCGCCTTCGTTCTTCAGATTCTCGACGACTTCCCAGAAGTCGTTTTCGTTGATCACCGAATGCAGCGAACTCCATCCGGCCGCGGCGAGCGGCATTATCGTCGGGCTCTTGATTCCCGGGATAAGGCTGACGATCCGGTCCAGCCTGTCGTCGGGCGCGTTCAGCAGAATGTACTTGTTTTCCCGCGCTGACTTGACGGACTTGATCCGGAAAACGAGTTTACCGAGCATCCGCAGAAGCTCCTCGTCAAGGTCGCCGCGCGAAAAAAGGACGGCTTCCGATTCCATTACGGTCACAACTTCCCGGAGGCCGTTCGAGAGCAACGTGCTGCCCGAACTGACGAGATCGCAGATCGCGTCGGCGAGTCCGATCGACGGCGCGATCTCGACCGAACCGCTGATCCTGTGTGTTTCGGCGGCGACTCCTGCCGCGCTCAAAAATCGCCCGAGGATGTTCGGGTAACTCGTCGCGATGCGCTTGCCCTCGAGGCTCTTTACGCCATCGAAATCGAGGCTCTTTGGTATCGCGAGCGAGAGCCGGCAACGCCCGAAACCAAGTTTTTCGACCACGACGACATCGCGCGATGTTTCCGCGAGAACGTTTTCCCCGACGATCCCGACGTCCGCGACGCCGTCGGAAACGTACTCGGGAATATCGTCGTCACGCAGAAAGAAAACCTCGAGCGGAAAGTTCTCGGCCTCCGTCCTGAGTTTGCCCGAGCCGTTCTTGAAACGGATTCCGCATTTCCGCAGCAGAGTCACCGATTCGTCGCTGAGCCGGCCTGATTTTTGGATCGCAATTTTCAGTTTTCGCATACTTGTTTCGATTGTGGAAAAACGACAAAACAGCGCTTTTCGAGACTTTTTCGAAGTTCGCGCCGGGTTTGATGAAACTAATTTATCGGGAAAACAAAACTAGTCCGCGCGATGGTGGTTGTGCGCGTGATGGTGGAAATGACGAAATTGGGACGAAATGACGTTCATCGGATGGTTCTATTCTTGCCATATCGATTCGCCGAATGCAAGCCCAACGGCCGGCTTTTGGCGATGATCGTTCTCCCCAGTGGCCGTGCTCCGGCGAAAGCCCGATCTCGTCTTTCGAGATCCGCGAACTGGAACCGAGTGTGTGAAACACGCGCAACCGTTGAAAACGCAACAGTTGCGCGTGTTTTCCGCGTCTTTCGGCGATGCCGCCGGCTATTCTAACGCGTGATGCTTGCGGTCATCACGCTGTTCGTCATATCGAACGTATAACCGGACCTCGTGACGCTCAGAATCCGGAGGGTAAATGTTCCGCGTCGCCCCTCGGCCATAAACGTCACGTTGCCGGACGCACCGGTCGTCGCCGTATCGATCTCGGTTTGTCCGGACGGAAGCGTCCATTGACCGGTCACGGTCGCGCCGCGAACCATCTCGTTGTTTCCGTCGCGGATATTGACCCGACCGAAGACGAAAACGGTGTTCCGGGCCGTTGCCGAAAGAGTGATGCTGTTGACACGCAACAGGTTTGTCGTCGTCCCTCCGACATTGACGTTGATGTCCTTTGTGGTCCAGTTGCCCATCGTGTCGTAGGCAAAAGCCCGCAAACGATAGGTCGCCGCCGTCAGCCCGCGTGTATCCCAGTTGACGGTCAACTGGCCGTTCACGGTCGTTCCGAGAATAACTTCCTGACCGGTGTACTGATTCCAGAAGCTTATTTCGAAATGCTCGACAGCGACGTTGTCGGTCGCCGTCGCCGTCACCGGGACGATTCCCGAAACGTTCGCGCCGTCAACCGGATTGACGATCGCGACCGTCGGCGGCGTCTGGTCGAGCGGCGTTGTCGGAGATGTCACCGTAACGCTTTCGGACCAAGGTCCCGGGCCGCCGAGGCCGACCGCGCGAACTCGGTACTCATATGTGACCGCGACTCCGACGGTCGTATCGATGTGCGTGATTCCGCTGCCCGGCGGGATCAATGACAGGTTCACCCAATTGCTCGTCGTAACGTCGCGACGCTGAAGTTCGAAAGAGCGCATCAGTGAACTCGTATTCTGCCAACTCAAATTGATCGAGTTGAACGGCTCCATACGCGTTCCCGGATGCGCGACGCCGGTCAGATTTGCCGGAGCGGTCGGCGGCGGAAGTTGTCCGATAACCGTCAGCAGGACTCCGCCGGTCTCACCTGTCACCGAGTTTCGGCCGATGGTCGCGACCGATCTCAGATCGTTGATGTACGCGCCGCTCCCGGTGATCGTCCAACCCTGGTTGGTGTAGATCGGATCCAGCAGGCTTCCGACGCCGTAAACTCCGAGCCCTTCGAGATAGATCCCCGCGCCGAGTTCGCCGTATCCGATATCGCCGTTTTCATTGATACTGTAGGCGGCCGTGTATCTCGAGGTTCCGGTGAGATAGGTCCAACCCGAGGCCGGTTCATAGCGGAAAAGCGAAACGATGTTCAGCGACGAAGAACGCAGCGAAGCGGTTCCGGCGATCTGTCCGTTGTTGTTGATCGCGACGCCGCCGACGGGATTGTAGTTGGAGGGTCCGGCGCCGATCACATCGACTTGTCCGGTGTTCAGATTCAGACGCTCCTGGCCGCCGATGATGATCCCGTTGTCGTTGAGCGTGCGCGGATAGACCCAAAAATTGTAGGTCGTTAGATCGACCGCGCCGAGCGCGTCGCTGTAGAGCCAACCGGTTCCGGTCGGAGAATAGCCGAGCGAACTTCGCGAGCCGACGACCTGTCCGAGATTGTTGATCGCGAGCGCGTAGGACGAAGTATGTCCGGCGACCCGCGGAAGTGTTTCGATGGCGTACGCTCCGCCTTTGCCGGTTCTCCAGCGGACTGCCGAGGGATTCCATTGCGTGTCGAACGAAACCCCGACGATCACGCCGGCGTCGTTGACGTCAGTTGGAAAACAGCTCATCGCGCCGGGAAGCAGGGGAAGCACTTGCCACGCGGCGCCGTTGGCGCTGACAAGCGGCGTGTAATTGTTGCCCGAGAGCCGCGCTCCGACGACGATCCCGTTGTTGTTGATCGCTGCCGGAGAGCCGTTGCCGAGAAATTGAAGTTGGTAGTTTGGCGGAGCCGCTGCGCCGGAATTGGCGAAGAGTATCAAAAAAACGAACGCGGCAACCGTCTTTAGCCAGACTCCGCCGCGGAATTTGAATTTATTCGATTTGCCCGTAAACTCGTCGGCCCGAACGGGAAGCGCTCGAAAGAGATCTGAAAACATTATCGTTTCCTCCAGTTATTTATTTAACCGGGGGTTCTGCTTTTGTCGGTTAAAAAGATGTCAGAACCGGGGATCAATGACGAACAAAGCAACTGACGTCTTGTGAACATTATCACAAGACGCCGCAATGATGTATGTGACGATGGTCACGATTATCGATTTATCTCTATTCTTTCTTCCCGGCCGTGAACACGCGTGAACCGAAATCGGCGGGACGGCGAATGATGAACCGCGAGGGCGTTGTCTCTTTCGTGATCTCGACGCTGTTGACCTCGAGTGTCGTTCCGGTCGCGCGCTGGAAATTGGAAATCGCCTTGTTGAGATCAGTCTGTGCCTGCAGTTCGCGTCCGCGCGCTGCGATAAGTTCGTTCTGGCGCTGGAAGACGAGAAAAACGGTCGTCGTTCCGGCCCTGAACTGGCGTTCCTCGCTCTCGTAAAGCTGCTCGGCCGAGGCACGCGTCGCGGCGGCGGCCTGAAGACGCGCTTCCGCCGACCGAAGCGACTGAAGCGCGTTGCGGACCTCGGCCTCAATGGTTTGCTCGACCTGCGCGGTCGAATTCTCGAGCTGACTCGCTTCCGCCAACGTCCGGCCGAGATTCGCTTTCGCGACTCGGTTGCCGAACGGGAACGTGATCGTCAGCCCGATGCGAAATGTCGGATAATCCTGAGTGATGAGATTGCCGAGCGAATTGAAATAGCCGCCGACGAGGTTGTCCGGCACGCGGCTCAGACCGGTCGCCGGATTGATCGAGGCCGCTGTTGTCGCACCGGCGAGGCCGCTCGAGGTATAGCTGCCCGTCAGATCGACCTGCGGTTTTGTCTGGTCGCGAAAGTAACGCTCGTTGATTTTGTTGATCTCGGCTGACGTTTTTAGCTGCGCGATCTCCTGGCGATTCGTGAGCGCGGTTTCAACGGCTTTCTCAAGCGGGACACGCGGAACCTCGACCTCGATCGGCGAAACCGGGACGAGTGCCCTCGACCACATCGCGTTCGCGCGATTCGGAAGCATCAGCGTCTTGAGTCGATTTTCGGCCTGCGTGACCGTGTCCTGCGCGGCGTAAACTCCCTGTTCAAATGTCGTGATCTGGGCGTTCGAGGCGACGACGTCGATCGGCGCGATAACGCCTTTTGCGACGAGCCTCTGATTGCTTTCGAGCTGCAGCCGCGCCTGTTTGACGGCGTCGATCTGAACCTGGAGATTTCGCAGCGAGTACGCCAGGTCCCAATAAGCCTGCTCGACATTGGCGATGACTTCGACAGCGGTCTGCCGAAACTGCTCGTCGGTGATGCT
Source organism: Acidobacteriota bacterium (assembly GCA_016715115.1). NCBI lineage: Bacteria > Pseudomonadati > Acidobacteriota > Acidobacteriota bacterium. Next base: position 939,274 of record JADKBM010000016.1, on the reverse strand, counting down.
CAGCGATCTTTTCGCGATCTCGATCGTCCGCCGCTGGTTGTCGAAACGGCGCCCGCGAAGGAGCGGCTGGACATAAAGAAACGACAACGCCGTTGGAAACTGCGGATTGAGAGTCGCGTTGAGATTCGACGTGTTGGTCCGCGACGAACTGAACCCGAGATTGTACGAACCGCCCGCAAAGCGCGAAAAGCCGCCGACGCCGGCAGTGCTCGAAAGCGTGCTGAGCGTGACCGCGCCATTGACGGCGCCGCCGATGATCGATGCCGTCGGCGTCGTACGGCGTTCGTAGAAAGTGTCCGACGTAAAGTTCGGCGCGTAAACGGCGTCAGCGCCGCGGAGATTGAATTCGGCGATCTCGACGTCCTTTTTGGAAGTCGCGATATCGTTGTTATTGTCGAGTGCAAGCTTGATCGCGTCATTGAGCGAGATCGGAAGTTGATTCGCGACATCGACGCCGACGCGTTCGAGCGACGGCATCGGCCGTACCGGCGCGCGGAAATCCGGGGCGATCGGCGGGACGTCGTCCGGGAGTTTTGAAGGCGTCGCGGTTGGCGTCGGATCTTGGGCGAGCGACGTAAATGCCGCGAGCAATCCGATCGTCAGGCTGAAAACAAACTTCTTCATACGGTCAATCTTCACTATCTTCTTGTTTCTTCCGGCGCGCGCTCCGCGTGAACAACGTCGCCAGGTCCGCGAGAAAGCCCGTCACCGGCCTCAGCCGCGCGCCGACCCAACTGAATTTGCTCCCGAGTCTCCTGATCGCGTGTGATTGGCCGACGTCATCGAACAGCGAATAAAACACCGGAACCGCGAGCAGCGTCAGCAGCAAGCAGAGCGACTGTCCGCCGACGACGAGGATGCCGATCGAACGGTTCGTCGCCGCGCCTGCCCCGGTGCCGAGGATGAGCGGGATCATACCGGCGACGAGCGCCAGTGTCGTCATCAGGATCGGGCGCAGCCGATCGCGGTTCGCCTGGATGATCGCTTCGTAACGATTCATTCCCTTTTCGCGTAAGTGATTCGTGTGGTCGATCTGCAAAATGGCGTTTTTCTTGACGACTCCGAACAACAGCAAAATTCCGAGCGCCGAGAAAATGTTCAGCGTCTGACCGGCAATCGCCGTCGAAAGCAGCGCGAACGGCACCGAAAGCGGCAGCGTCAAAAGGATCGTCACCGGATGGATGAACGATTCGAACTGGGCCGCGAGTATCAGATACATAAAGACGAAGGACAACAGAAACGCGAGCATAAAAGCGCTGTACGCCTTCTGGAGCTCCTTCGATTGTCCGGTAACGCCCGCCGAATACTCGGCCGGCAGGTTGAGCTCCTTGACGTAGCCTTCGAGTTTTCGCAGCGCGTCCGACTCCGAAGCGTTCGGGGGAAGTCCGGCGCTGACCGAGATCTGCCGTTGACGGTTAAGACGGCTGATGGACGACGGGCTCCGGCCCTCTTCGATCTTGACCAGACGATCGAGCCCGATCGATCCGCCGCGCGCTGAGAATACCGTGAAATACTGGAGACTGTTGCGGTCGCGGCGATAACTTTCGTCGGCCTGCAGGACCACGTCGTACTGTTTGTTGTTCTGACTGAACGTTGTTACCCGCTGACCCGCCTGAAGCGTGTTCACCGCCGTTGCGACATCGCCCGCCCGGACGCCGAAATCGGCCGCTTTTGCGCGGTCGATCGAGATCTGGATCTCCGGCGTTCCGACATCGAACGAACTGTCCGGGTCACGGAAAGTCGGATCCTGTTTCATCTTCCCGACGAGCTCGTCGGCGTATTTAGCGAGCTGCCCCATATCCGGACCCGAAAGATAATATCCGATCGCGGAACCGCCCCGGCCGAGCCCGAGACTGCCCGAGATCGACGACTGCGCGGAGGCGTTGATGCGATATTCGGGAGACTGGTATTTCTTGATGATCTGGCGCGTCTTCGTGATCAGTTCCGCCTGCGAGAATTCTCGCTCGCTCGTCGGAAGGAGACTGATGTTGACGTTGCCCGAGTTGCCTCCGCCGCCGCCGAACATTCCGCCGGCCTGAACGAGCGTCGCGCGAACTCCCGGAAGCTGTTCGCGGACATCGCGGGCGATCCGGTCGAGAATCGATTGCGTCGCCGACAGCGAGGTGCCCTGCGGACCGCGAAGCGAGATCTGGAATGCCGATTCGTCTTCGTCCGGCAAAAACGCCATCCCGACATACTTGAACAGCGGATAGATCGAAGCGACGACAAGAACGCAGATCAGAACGACGAGCCACCTGAAACGCATCGCGCCGGTCAGAAGCCAGGTATAAACACCGTCGATCTTCCGATAGAACAAACCGTCCTTGCTTTCGTTCGAAACAGCGGAATCTTGCTCCCCGCCGTCATCCTCGGCCTGTGACTTCGGTTTGATCCAGCGGGCCGCGAGCATCGGCGTGAGCGTGAACGAAACGATCAATGAAACCGCGATCGCGGCCGCGGCCGTCAAACCGAAGCTCGACATAAAGCGGCCAACCATCCCGGTCATAAATCCGACCGGAATGAAGACCGCGAGCAGACTAAGCGTCGTCGCCAAAACCGCGAGCCCGATCTCGCGCGTGCCTTCGATCGCCGCCTGAAACGGACTCATACCCTTTTCTTCGACGAAGCGATAAATGTTCTCCAGAACGACGATCGCGTCGTCGATGACGATCCCGACCATCAGCGTAAGCGCAAGCATCGTCATCTGATTCAGCGAATATCCGAGGGCGGCGATCGCCGCGAAGGCTGCGATGATCGAGGTCGGGATCGCGAGCGCGGCAATGACCGTCGAACGAATGTTCCAAAGAAAGAAGAAAACGATCAGCGCGGCGAAAACGCCGCCGAGGACAAGGTGCTCCTCGATCGCGTAGAGGCTGTTCTCAATGAACTCCGACTGGTCGCGCGTAACGACGACCTTCATATCCGACGGCAGCGTCGGAATGATCTGATCCATACGCGCCTTGACACCTTTGATCAATGCGATCGTGTTCGATCCGGACTGCTTGCGAACCGCAAGATACAACGATTGAACGCCGTCGAGCGAAGCCGCCGAACTGGCGTCCGCCGCGCCGTCCTCAACCCGTCCGATGTCGCGGATCTTTATCGCGAAACCGTTCCGCGTGGTGATGACGATATCGTTGAACTGGCTGATCTCAGTCAGTTTGCTGATCGTCCGGACTCCGGACGTCCGCGCGCCCTCGGTGATGTTTCCGCCGGGCAATTCGAGGTTCTGGTTGCGGATCGCGGATGAAACGTCGGTGATCGACAGATTGAACGCCCGAAGCCGCGTCGGATCGATAAGGACCTTGACCTGTCGCTGCCGGCCACCAAAGATCACGACTTCGCCGATGCCGTCAACCGACTGAATTCGTTCCTGGATCTGCGTTTCGACGAAATCGTTAAGCGCCACGAGATCGCGCGGCGCGCTGATCGCGTACATCAAAACCGGCATCGAATCCGGGTCGGACTTGCGTACTACCGGCGGATCCGCGGTTTCGGGAAGCCGGCTGACGGCCGTCGCGAGTTTCTGCTGGATCTCCTGAAACGCCTGATCGGGATCTTTTTCGAGATTGAAGTTGAGCGTGACGTTGGATTGGCCGCGCGACGACGAGGAGGTCATCTGGTCGATACCGGGAACCGTATTGACCGCACCCTCGATGATGTCCGTGACCTCGGTTTCGATCTCGGCCGGCGCCGCGCCCTGGTTCGACGTCGAGATCGAGATCGTCGGAACATCGATCTTCGGAAACCGGTCAACGCCGAGCGTGAAGAAACTGAATCCGCCGACCACCGTCAGGAACATCACAATCACGGTCGCAAAGACCGGTCGATGAACACAAATTTCGGCTAACCACTGCATAATACGATTTTGGATTCGCGATTTGTGATTTCGGATTGTCAGATGCCGGACTATCGTTCGAAAAATCCGAAATCCAACTTCGCTAATCCCAAATCAAAACTGGACTTTTGCTCCCTCGAACAATTGCTTGAGGTTACTCGTCGCAACGGTCTCGTCGGCCTGAACGCCGTTAAGTATCTGGACCATTCCGTTCTCTTCGCCTCCGCGTTGAACGGTTCGCTGTTTGGCGATGCCGTCAACGATGACGTAGACCCTGAAATTTTGCGTGCTCTGATCTTCGAGCACCGCTTCTTTCGGGACGAAAACCCCGACGTTTCCGCCTTCGCGGGTGATCTTTGCGGTGACGAACATCCCGGCCCGAAGCGCGTTGTCGCCGTTTTCGACCTCGGCCTCGACGATTGCCGAACGCGAGTTCGGATCGATCAGAGGATTGACCGCCGTTACCCGTCCGCCAAAGTTCCGGTCCTTGTAGGCGTCGACCTGCAAGGTCACACCGCGGCCGATTCCGACAAATGGAACATCGGCCTCGGCGACCTGCATCTGGACCTTTATAGGATTCGTGCGAAGGAGTTTGACGATAACCGAGGACGACGAAACGAACTCGCCGACGGCCGTCGGGCGCTCGCTGACAAATCCGGAGAACGGTGCCCGGATGATCGTGTCTTGGATCGCTTTTTCGGCGCTCGCGACATCGAGTCGCGCCGATTCGACCGCGGTTTCGGCGGTTCTGATCGCCTGATCGCTTTGTTTGGCGGCGTTTATCGCGATCTCGAGTTGCTGTTTCGCGCTGTTCGCGCGCGTCCTCGCGGTGTCGCGGTTCGTCCGGAACTGTTCATAAGTGATCATCGCGACATCGCCGGTTTCGACAAGTTCGCGATATCGCTTTTCATTTGCTTCAGCCTGCCGGAGTTCGGTTTGCGCCTGTTCGTAACCGGCGGCAGCCGAGCGTACCTCGGGTATCCGGCTCGAATCAAACTTGCCGTTCGGCGAGAGTCCGAGTTTGACCTCGGCCTGCCGCACGCCGGCGATCGCTTGATTCAATTTCGATTTGGATTGTGCCAGCGCAAGCGTTGCGTCGCGGTCATCGATACGGGCGATGACCGCGCCCTGCCGTACGAACTGACCGAGGTCCGCCGAAACGCTGACGATCTTGCCACCAACCTTTGGCGCGACGTCCGAACTTTCGTCCGCGACGAGCGTTCCGGTCGACGGGATGAAGGTCGGAACCTCCCGCGACACGGACTTCGCCTGCGTCACCGTGATGACGTCTCCCTCGGTCTTTTGCGCGTTGTTCGCAAGATTCGCCGATCGCGATTCCGACCGGCCGCAAGCGGCGATAAATAGAGTCGAAGCAAGAACCGGAAGTAAAACTCCGGCGGCTCGACCGCGGTTATGAAAACGCATAAAAATATGAAACCAGGCCCGGAACGAATCTGCCGGCCGTCGACGACAAAGGCGCAAAGAAATAGTATTTATGAACGAATGCTTAGGGCTTGCGCTATTTCGCCGAACGCTCGCAGTGCCGCTATTCCTGATTGAAGAAGCGTCACCGATTGGTTAACTCTACGAATAACTAGACAAATCAAATCGGGTATCGGTTACAGAAAATTGCGAAATAGCGGCGCCTCCGATGTAACCATTTTACAGTTTTTTGTGTCTATGCCAATGGAAAGGGTTTGAGTTTTTTGAAAATACCGTGCCGGAAGCTATAGAATCGTTGGGAACGAATTTACTCGACTTTACACGCTTGGCGGAAGAATACGGGAAAATGAGCGAGATCGACATCGCGCGGCTCGCGGCCGACGGCGATGAGCTTGCGTTTGCCGAGATCGTCCGTCGTTTCAGTCCGCGCGTTTTCAGTTATTCCTCTCGGTTCTTCCGCCGTCACAGCCTGGTTGAAGAAGCGGCGCAGGAAGTGTTTCTGAAGGCGTTCACGCAACTCGGGAATTTTGAAGGCCGCGGATCGCTCGAAGGCTGGCTGACGCGGATCACGGTCACGACCTGCATCAATATCCTGAGGTCTTCGAAGCCGCAGTCGGAGTTGACGCTTTCGGATCTGAACGAGGATGAGTCGAATTGGCTGGAAGAACGGCTGATCAACGCCGCGTCGCTCGAACATCAGACGCAGGAAGATAAACTTATCGCCGCCGATCTGGTGGGCCGCGTGCTCGATACGCTTCAGCCCGAAGAATCGCTTCTGGTTCAGATGCTCGACGGCGAAGGGGCGTCCGTCAAGGAGGTGTCGGCGGCGACCGGGTGGAGCGAAGCTAAGATCAAGACGAAAGCGTTTAGGGTCCGGCGTCGGATGCGTGAATCGATCACGAAATTGCTAAACGCGAAGGATGGAAAACTCCGAAGGATTGAATTATGAAGAACGGTCACATAACTGAGCTTATTGACGAAAAAGGGCTTGCGAACATTGATTCGGCCGGGCGCGAACTGATCGAAGTCCACGCCGCGGAATGCGCTGCTTGCGCGGACGCGCTTGCGGCGGCGAGGTTTTCCGTGTCACTGCTGCGAGCGAGGGCCGACATTGGACCGATTCATCCATCGCCATTTTTCGAGACACGGGTTTTGAGCGCTTTGCGTGAGCGGCAGTTGCAGAAGGCGCCGTTCTGGTCATTCCGCCGCTGGTGGCAGGCGTCGCACGAAATGGTCGGGGCGATGGTGTTGATGGCCGCGGTGTTCGGATTGCTAACCATTTTCGCGCCGGCGGATGAAAGTCAGGCAGATCTGTTGAATCCCAATATCTATTCGACGGAAGCGGACGTTTTGAATCAGCGGCCATTGCGCGATATGTCCCGCGAGCAGGTTCTCGAAGTTATCTATAGCGATCGAAAGGAACAGGGCAAGAGCAAATGAACTCCGAAAACAAAAGTAAATGGCAGTTGCGGTTCGCGACGCTGAGCATTTTTCTGATCGGTTTTGTCGCCGGCGCGTTTGCGCTCAATGCCTTCAATCTCTGGTTCGGAAACGGCGGCCGTCAGACGCGGCGTGAAAAATACGAGGTGGTTTTCAGTGACCTCGGTTTGAACGAGAATCAGAAGTCCGAGGTCGAAAAGATTTTCGGCGATACGCGCGAGAGCATTCAAAAAATGCGCCAGGAATCGGAGCCGCGCTTACAGGAGATCCGCTCCGCGCACGACGAAAAACTGCAGAAGATCCTGACCGCCGACCAATGGGAACGATTTCAGCGCGAACGCGATAAAATGCGTGAGTCCGAAAAGCCCCCGTCGCCGAAACCGATGGATATAAAGTGAGAGTGAAGGGAAAGGCAAAGGGGAAAAGGCAAAGGGAAAAGGGAAAAAGGCAAAAGGCAAAAGGCAAAAGGCAAAAGGCGAAAGGGAGGATTCGAAAACTGAATCGCCCTTTCGCCTTTTGCCTTTTTCCCTTTGCCTTTTGCCTTCGCTACTTGAGCATATTGCCGTCGGCGTCGAGGAAGCGGATATTGCTGCCCCAGCCGTCGATCTCGCGGAGTTTCGGTTCGATCGTCTGACGATCACCGACGATCAGGATGGCCATCCGGTCGGGTGTCAAGTACTTGTTCGCGACCCGGTTGACGTCCGCCAGCGTTACGCCGTTGATCTTCTGGATGTACTCGTTGAAGGACGCATCCGAAAGGCCGTATGTCACGAGGTTCGCCAACTGTCCGGAAAGCTGTCCGACGGTTTCAAAGCCCTGCGGATAACGCCGGATGATGCTCTGCTTGTTGTATTCGAGCTCGGCCGGCGTCACCGGGATAGAGCCCCGAATGCCGTTGATCTCCTTCATAAACTCGACGACCGATTCTTTCGTCACTGCCGTCTGAACATCGGCCGAAGCCTCGAACGGACCGGCTCCGCGCCGGAAACTCCAGCCCGTGCGAGCTCCATACGTGTAGCCCTTTTCCTCGCGAAGGTTCATATTGACGCGGGCCGAAAACTGTCCGCCGAGGATCGAATTCATCACCAGCAACGGAAAGTAATCCGGATTGTCCCGCGAAACGCCGACCTGGCCGATGCTCAGCACCGACTGTGCCGCACCGGGCTTGTCGATGACGAAGATCCCGGAATTGCTCTGGCTCGAGGCGCCCGGAACATCGATCTTCGGCAAATCGCCAGGTTTCCAGTTCGCGAAGGCCGACTCAAGCTTCGGAAGCAGCGTCTTCGCGTCGGTATCGCCGACGACGATCAGCGCCGCATTGTTCGGGCGGTAATACGTCGCGTAGAACTTCTCGATCTCGGCGCGCGTCACGGCTTTGATCGACGCTTCGTCGCCGGTCGACGACTTTCCGTACGGATGATCTTTGCCGTAGAGCAATTTGCTGTAAGCGACGGCGGCGATCGCATTCGGATTGTCCTTGCGTTGCAGCAGCCCGTTCAGTGAGCGGCGGCGAAGGGTTTCGAGTTCCGCTTCGGGGAACGTCGGATTGGTGACAACGTCCGAATAGATCTCGAGCGCCTTGTCGAGGTTTTTCGTCAAGGTTTGCATCGAGACATTCGCCGCATCCCAACCGGCCCCGGCGCCGACACTGGCTCCGATCGATTGCAGTTGATTGGCGATCTCGACCGCCGAACGTGTCTTGGTTCCGGTGTTGAGAAGGCTGGCTGTGAACGATGCGAGTCCGGCGCGATCCTGCGGATCGGCAGTGGCGCCCGAGTTCATCACCATATTCATCGATATGATCGGAAGCTCCGTCTGACGGACGATCCAAACGCTCATTCCGTTCGAAAGCTTGCGTTTGTCGATCGACGGCAGCGTAAAGGTCGGATTCGGTCCCGGCTTCGGAAGATTCGCCGAATAGTCTTTCTTTTCGGTTTCCTTCTTCGCGGTCGTCGAGGTCGGCGTGTTGTCGGTCGTGTTCTGTTGCGCCACCGGTTTCGTTTTGCGCGGAACGAAACTCATAACGAGTCTGTTGCCGTCGAGATAGGTTTTCGCGACGCGCTGGATGTCCGCCGCCGTGACCTTGCGGTAGCGGTCGAGGTCGGCTTGGAATCCGTCGGGTTTGCCCTGGAATGTCGCGTAGCTGTTCATCTGGTCGGCCTTCCCGAGGACATTCTGGATGCCGAAGACCGTCTGTGATTCGATGACATTGAGCGCTCGAGACATTTCTTCGGCCGTCGGCGGCTCCGTCTTGATTCGTTCGATCTCGGCGTTGATCTCTTTTTCGATCTCGTCGAGGGATTTCTGCGGGCGCGCGGTCGAAGTTACTTGAAACTGCCCGGCGATCTCGCGCGAAAAGTGCGACGCGTTCGCGTCTTGCGAAAGTTGTTTTCCGTACACCAGATTGCTCTGAAGCCGCGACCCGCGACCGGCTGAAAGGATGAACTGCAGCATATCCAGCGCCGGCTGATCCTGATGCTGATCGCGGACCGTGTGCCAGACCATATAAAGCCTCGGCAATTGCACCGAATCCTCAAACGTTTTCCGGATCTCGCCTTCGATCTTCGGAGTCGCCGGGTTCGGTCGGGTGATCGCGCCGCCGGTCGGGATCGGGCCGAAATACTTCTCGGCCCACGCCTTTGCCTGTTTCGGATCGAAATCGCCGGCGATCACGAGCGATGTATTGTTCGGGACGTAATACTGACGGAAAAACGCCTTGACGTCGTCCATCGAGGCGTTCGACAGATCGGTCAGCGAGCCGATCGTCGTCCAGTTGTACGGATGGTCCTTCGGATAGATGATGTCCGAGATCTTTTCGAACGCGGTTCCGTAGGGCTGGTTGTCGTATCGTTGCCGGCGCTCGTTCTTGACGACGTCGCGCTGGTTGTCGAGTTTTTCCTGGGTCATCGCGTCGAGCAGGCCGCCGAGACGGTCGGCTTCCATAAACAACGCAAGCTCAAGGAAGTTCGATGGCACGACTTCGAAATAGTTCGTGCGGTCGGCGTTGGTCGAGCCGTTGATGTTCGCGCCCGCTTCCTGGAGCGGTTTGAAATAGTCGTCGTTGTAGTTTTTCGAGCCCTGGAACATCATATGCTCGAAAAGGTGTGCGAAACCTGTGCGTCCGACGACCTCGTTCTTCGAGCCGACGTGATACCAAAGGTTGACGGCGACGATCGGCGTCGATTTATCGAGGTGCAAGATGACGCGCATCCCGTTCTTAAGTCGAATTTCCTCATACTGCAGCTTGGGCAGTTTATCGCTCTTGTTTTGGGCGAAGCTCATTGTGGTCATAACTGACAAAAGTATGAACATCGCCGCGATTGATCGCTTCATATTAGTCGCAAACTCCTTGTTCTTTGTGAATTGATAAAGACCGGACAGGGCCGAAGACAGCCGTCGTGCGCCAACCGGATTTTCGAATCGGTAAGAATGATAGACGCAGGAAATTTGGCTTTAGTTTCAGGCGTCAGCTTATTTTTTTGTAATTACCAACTCGTTTTCGGCGAGTTTCCCGAGACCTTCGGAGAAACGCAATTCGAGCTGAAACTTGGCGCCGTCGGCCTCGAATTCGACGGGCCCGATATCGCCTGTCCCGCTCGACCAGGAAACAGTCCGTTCGCCAGAGCGGGATCGGATCCCGAAGTCGTGATAGTTGAAGCCGTTGGGCCAATGTTCGGAGGGAACCTTGCGGTTTCCGAGGTAAGTCAGTTTGAAATCCGGAAAATCAAGAACGGCGTCCTTCGCAAACTTCGTTTTCGCGCCGTACGAGGATGCGCCGCCCGCACAGAAACTCGAGAAGACTCCAAGAAGAGTAAAGAGCGCAAGGAACTTGATCATCGCAGACGCCAGAACTTCGATACCAAGGCGATCACGAACATCGAAACACTCGTCAGCGCCGAAAGAAGACAGAATTGGCAAAACGCCTCGATAACAACGCCCTGAAGGTAAAAGAGCCAGCCGGAAAAGACCGCCATCATCGTCACGTGGAGACCGAAGACCAGCCAGGTTTTCCGGTTTCCGCGCAAGGAAAGAACCGCAAAGACGAACGCGATCGAATACCCGATCAGGCCGATTCCGGCGAGCGGAACGGCCGCAAGCAAGGGAAAATCGACCGACGCCGGCAGAAATCCTCCAAGCGTCGCCCACTGGCTCGTCAAAACCTGCTCGCAGCCCGAAAGGATGCTGCACGGCACCGGTTCGGCGGTGTAGTGGTGATATGTCAGATATGTCGTGTCGCCGATCCCGAATAATGCGAAAAAGGTCGCCAAAAATGGAAGTTTGGCGACCACTGGCGTCGATTGTTCAGTCGTGTTCATTGATCGGTGAACGATTTGTTGCTCGCCGCGGGCTTGGCGGTGTTCGCGTTTGCCGCCGGTTTCGAAGCGTTCGACGCGCTCGGCGAACTGGTCGGAGCGACGGTCTGCTGCGGCGCCGGATTCTTCGCAAGTTCGGCGTCGATGATCTGCCGCAACGACTCAAGGTTCATCTGCTCGAACGGAACCGACTGCCCGTTGATGATGATCGTCGGCGTCGAAGTGACATTCAGTGCCTTGCCGCGCTCCATATCGCGCTGAACGCGTTCCTTGGTTTCCATTCCCGCCATATCCGATTTGAAACGTTCGACATCGAGTCCGAGCTTCTCGGCATAGCCGTTGAAGACCGTCCGGACGTCAGTCGAGTTCGACCAAGCCTGCTGGTTCTGGAAGACGATGTTCTGCATATCCCAAAACTTGCCCTGACGGCCGGCGGCTTCGGAGGCGACGGCCGCGTCGAATGCGTTCTTGTGGATCTGCGTCAACGGATAATTCCGGAAAACGAACTTGATGCGGCTGCCGTACGCGGCCTGAACATTCTTCAGCACGTTGTGGATCTGCGCACAGGTCGGACATTGAAAGTCCGCGAACTCTTCGATCGTCACCGATGCGTTCGGGCTGCCGAGCATATTCGGCGGCTGTGCGCCGAGCGGCGCCGCCGGGTTGACCGTCTGCTGCGTCACCGGCCGGTTGGCCGCCGTTCCGTTGTTCGCCGGTTTCTTGCCGTCGCCGCAGCCCGCTGCGAACGCGAGCGATCCGAGAACCAAAAGGCTGATGTAGATTGCTGTTTTCTTCATAAATAATTAGAAATTGATAACTGATAACTGATAACTGATAACTGGGAACTGAGAAGTGAGAACTGGAAACTGAGAACGGAGAACTCAGAACTGAGATCTGAGAAGCGATAACTCACTTCTTTCATCCCGCGCCTCGGTTCTCACTTCTCAGTTCTCAGTTCCCACCTCTCCGTTCTCCGTTCTCACTTCTCGCTTCATTTAACGATCTTCAATTTGTTCCGCGTTGGTTGGCGGTTTTCAAGCGCTTCGACCAGTTCGCGCGTTCGGTTGTAAATGCCGTCGACGTCGAGTCCGTATTTCGCGAGCAACAGTTTCGGGTCGCCGTGCGTGATGATCCGGTCCGGAACGCCCATTCGGACGACCTTAACTTTATCAAGCAGACCGCGTTCTTCCAAAAGCTCGATGATCGCTGAACCGAATCCGCCGGCGAGATACGCTTCTTCGACGGTCACCAGGATACGGTTCGTGCGCGCAAGTTCGCAGATAAGTTCAGCATCGAGCGGTTTTACCCAACGGGCGTTGACGACGGTCGCATCGATTCCGTCCTTTTCGAGATTTTCGGCCGCCCGGACTGCCGGATATACCATTGAACCGTAAGCGATGATCGCCGTTTCACCGTTGCCTTCCCTCAAAACCTCAGCACGTCCGATCTCGAGCTTTTTCGGCGGCGCTGAGATATCGACGCCGGATCCGCTTCCGCGCGGATAGCGGATCGCCGCCGCGCCCGGATGCTCGATCGACGTCAGCATCATATCTCTAAGTTCGGCTTCGTCCTTCGGCGCGCAGAGCACGATGTTCGGATAGCCGCGAAGATAGGCGATATCGAGCAATCCGTGATGCGTCGGACCGTCCGCTCCGACGATCCCGGCGCGATCCATCGCGAGCGTGACGTTGAGATCCTGAAGACACACGTCGTGGATCACTTGATCGAACGCGCGCTGCAGAAAGGTCGAATAGATCGCAGCAACGGGTTTGAGTCCTTCACACGCCATCCCGGCGCAGAACGTGACGGCGTGTTGTTCGGCAATGCCGACGTCAAATGCGCGTTCGGGGAACTTCTCAAGGACCGTGTCGATGCCGGTTCCGTCGGGCATCGCGGCCGTCAGAGCAACGACAGCGCTGTCGCTCTCCATCAGTTCGCACATCGTTCTGCCGAAAACTTCGGTATAGGTCGGCGGTACGATCTTTGTGGACTTGTAGGGAATTCCGGTCTTCGGATCAAACGGGCCGGTCGCGTGATAGGCGTAGTAGTTCTTTTCCGGATTCGGAAATCCCTTGCCCTTCGTCGTCAGCGCGTGAACGATGACCGGGCCGTCATCGACCCTTTTTGCCTCTTCGAGCGCCCGGACGAGTTGCGGCACGTTGTGGCCGTCAACATACCCGATGTATTTGAAACCGAGTTCGTTGACGAGCGCGCCGGGCAGAACCGCCGCTGCGATCGCGTCCTTGAAACTCTTTGCCGCGCGGCGAAGGCTTTGGCCGAATCCGGGAACGCTTTCAAGGGCGTCGCCTATCTCTTCCTTGAGATGCTGGTAGCTCTGCGCGCCTTTGATCCGGTTCAGGTAGCGCGACAGCGCCCCGACCGCCGGCGCGATCGACATTTCGTTGTCGTTGAGCAGGACGATCAGCCTTGATTTCAAATGCCCGGCCTGATTGATCGCTTCCATCGCCATTCCGCCGGCGAGGGACGAGTCGCCGATCAGTGCGCAGACGTGGAAATCTTCGTTCTTTTTGTCGCGGGCGACAGCCATTCCGAGCGCGGCCGAGAGCGACGTCGATGCGTGTCCGGCTCCGAAGGTGTCGTAAACCGATTCATCCCGCCGCAGAAATCCCGAAAGTCCGTCGTATTGCTTGATCGTGTGGAGTTGGTCGCGGCGGCCGGTCAGGATCTTGTGGGCGTAGGCTTGGTGGCCGACGTCCCAGACGAGCCGGTCATTGGGCGTATCGAAGACGTAATGCATCGCGACCGCAAGTTCAACGGCACCGAGGCTCGCGCCCGTGTGACCGCCGACGCGCGAGCAGGTATCGATGATGAATTGACGTACTTCGTCGGCGACTTCTTGCAGATCTTCGACCTTTAGCTGGCGCAGATCCGCGGGCGAGTTGATTTCGGATAGGAATCTCATTACGTTCGTTTTGGCCTCAGACTCAAATTTCGCATTTTACAGTGGTAAAAAGCAAAAGTTAAACAGGTCAAACATTCAATTTCCCGAAAGTTTTTGAAATCAGCAAGGCGGCCTTTACAAATCTTTACGACCGTATTCAAAAAAACCTTCGACTAAATGCCTTGAACCGACGTCTTACCAAGTGAATGGCGAATTCGCCGCAGAAAATCAAAAAGACGAGGTAATTTTTATGTCAATCAAAAACAAGATCATTTCGGCCGTGACGGCCGGCACCGCAATCATCGCATTTTCGACCTTTGTTTCGGCGCAAGAGGTGAAGACCGAAACGCCGACCGAGACCCAGAAACAGGAACGCGTTGAACGCCGTGGCGGCAAGCGCGACGGAATGGGCAAGCGCGACGGCCGCGGTATGCGGCGCGGGAAATTCGGCAGGAGAGGCGGAATGATGCGGGGACTCCGCGCTCTGAATTTGACGGAAGATCAGAAGGCGCAGTTCAAGACGATCATGGAAAGCCGACGCAACGCGTTCGCGGGTAATCGTGAAGAGATGCGAACGCTTATGACCGCCAAACGCGACGGGACGATCACTCCGGAACAGCAGCAGAAACTCGAAGCTTTCAAGGCTGAGATGAAGGAGAACGGAAAGAAGACGCACGAACAGGTTCTCGCGATCCTGACGCCGGAACAACGCGCGCAGCTCGACGCCCGAAAAGAGGAAATGAAGCGCAAGCGCGAAGAACGCCGTCAATTGCGCGAGCAAATCAAAACGACAACCCCCGAACCGAAGAAGGATAACGACTAAGCTCTCCTGTCGTTACTTTTGAAAAGACGCCGGCGATCAACACCGGCGTCTTTTTGTTTTCAACTCAAAAATCCGACTTGTTTCTGAAACGAGATCAGGGAGCTTTGAAAAGCCGGGTTCAAGGAAATTATCGTCTTTCTTTCACGGGATACAGCGGATTCGAAAGCCGTGCTCATTCGCAGACTGAAAAGTATCAAATATCCGCTATCGACTACTCCGAAATCACTGTCTTCCGAATAGATGAGGTTGATAACCGTGCCGGAAACCGCGAAAAGACGCGGGCTTCCCCGCAAAGGCGCGAAGTCGCGGAGAATTCCGGGAACACGGAACCCTACCAGCAATATCCGGACGCTATTGCCGACCGGGGGATTGCCTGCAATTCTTTCAGCATCCTTAAGATTATCTTAATGTTATTGAAAGATTTGCAGGCAAATGCTGCAAGCGGTCTCGCCGGTTAGCTTGTCGGAGGCGATGTTGAGAGACTTCTCGGCGATTCGACTTCAGCTGGAGGTCTTGTTGAGAACTTCGTCGTCGCGGAACTCAGAAAACATCTCGATTGGAGCCAAACACGCGCAAAGTGCCTTTCACTTCCTCAACTCAAGCAACACTGAGGTCGACACAGCGGTGACAAGTTTCTCGCCTTTGGAAGGGAACTGTATGTGGTTCCGATCTCTTATCTTTGGAGGGACTAATCGAAAAAACGGCGCCCGAACCGGACGCCGTTTCGATTTCCCGAATATGAACCGGATCAGCCGATGAACATCTCGTCATCGATATAAACGCGATCGATCTGTTTTGGCGCGGGCGCGAAAAGAACCTCGAGGCCCTTGCGGACTCCGGCCATAATCGCCGCGATCTCGCGAGCGGGTTCGACGACTTTCTTCTGAATGAAATCGGTCGTCGTGATGACCTGCAGTTGCGTTCGGTCGATGGTGTTGCTGACCAGTTCGACTTTGTCCCTGGCGACGATCGCCGTCTGTCCGACCAATAACTTGAGTTCGGCCACTTCTTCGCGAACCAGACCGGCCGATTCGGCAAAATACTTCGTCGCGGCCGACAGGTTCTCGGAAATATCGTTGAACTGAACCGAAATCAGCTTGCCTTGTTCGCCGATCGCGTTCACCTTCGCGATCAACGGCTCGACGCGTTCCTCGACGTTCTTGACCGTCGCAACGACGCGCTTGACGGTGATCGCGATGGCGATCAGCGCGATCGCCATCACGATAAAGCAAATCGCGATCACAATCGACGCGATCATCATCCAGAATTGTGGATTATCGAAATTCATAGCAATTTCGGATCTCGGATTTGTGATTTCGGATTCCGACTTGGACCAGTCAATTCAAAAATCCGAAATCACAATTCCCAAATCAAATTAGTTTTCTTTCGTTTCAACGGGATACGTCGGACGGCCTTCGGCGATCACCTTGACTTCCGTCTTGCGTTTTTCCTCGGTGTAAGCCTCCTTTCCGGCTTCGATCGCGGCCGTGAAAGGGTTGGTCGAACGGACCGCGGCTTCTTTCGCTTTTTCCGTCAACTCGGCGGCTTTTTCCTTGAACTCGCCGGCCTTTTCCTGGGCGGACTGGTAAAGTCCCTCGGCGCGTTCGCGGGTCACTTCGTAGTATTCGCCGGCGCGGTCTTTGGCCACGATCGCGGCTTCCTTGCCCTTTTCGATTCCTTTCCGCGTAACATCGGCAATGTCTCCGCGCAGTTCCTCTCCCGATTTGGGAGCGAAAAGCAGCGCAAGGATCGCCCCGATCCCGCCGCCGATCAACAGATAGGTCAGTTTGGTGGTCGCGCCCGTTTCTTCGCGTTCAACTTCGTGTCTCATAAAATTCCTCCGTACTGCAAAACGAGATCTTTACAGTCAAAACAAGCTAAATTCTCGATATGTTGAATATAGCAGAAAAAGAATGAAGTAAAAAGCTAAAAGATTTTGAGGGGCCGGTACGGCTTCGACCAGTCCGGATTTCGTGTCGCAATGGAAAGTTTGCCCGCGAATTCGCGCGAATCCGCGCGAATGAGATTCCGTCCGAACACTAACGAACAAATGGACTTTCAACACTTTGGCCGGTCTGGTGGCCCAATTTCATAACGCTCCATTTGCGCGGATTCGCGAGTATTCGCGGGCAAAACTCGCTAATGCGCGATTTGTGTTTGACTTAAGGCCAGCTAAGTTAATTCTCTCTAGCTTAAGAAATCTGCGATTTGTTTAACTTAAAAGCAATTCTGGCTTGATTTGCCTGGGGATGCTCAAGCATTTTGGATAGCCGCGGTTCTGTTTCGTGTCAAAATCTAATCGGAGCTAAAACAATTCGTCGGAATCGCGGGGCAACTTCATTTTCGAAAGATCTTCAAGGTGCGCGGAATTCCCTGAAGGTCGCTCAGAAACTCCGCCGATGACCAGATCGAGCAATCGACGAACGACGCCGTTTCGGCGGATTGTCCGACGCCGATCTCGATCAGGAGAAGTCCGCCCGAACGCAGAAAACGCGGCGCTCCATCGATGATCCGTTTAACGATCGAGAGCCCGTCGGCACCGTCCGAAAGGGCGATCAAAGGCTCGAAATCGCGAACTTCCGGCTGTAGCCCTTGCATATCGCCGGCCGGAACATACGGCGGATTCGAAACGATCGCGTCGAACGATTCGTTCGCTTCGAGCGCACAGAATACGTCCGAAAGCCGCGTCTCGAATCGTGATCCGACATCGTGCCGGTGCGCGTTCAAACGCGCCGCTTCGAGCGCCGTTCCCGAAACATCGAGACCCAGACCGAATGCGTCCGGCAAGTTCGCCAGGATCGCGACCGAAATACAGCCCGAACCGACTCCGACCTCACAAAAGCGCGGATTCTCAAATTCACGTAGAAATTCGATGGCGTGTTCGACGATCGCCTCGGTTTCGGGTCGCGGGATCAAAACGTCGGGCGAGACGGCGAAATCCAGTCCGTAAAATTCCTGTCGGCCGGTTATGTATTGCAACGGTTCGCGCGCGGACCGCCGCGCCAGAAAGTTGTCGAACGCCCGCCGTTCGGAGTCCGTCGGCGCATACTCGGGGTGCGCGATCAGGAACGTCCGGTCGCGCCCGAGCGCAAACACCAGCAACGAAGACGCCTCTCGCCGCGGTTCGGCGATCCCCGCCAACTCAAGCGCGGCCGTTGCGTCGATCAGTATTTGCGAGACATTGGCCACTTCAAGATTCCAGGTTCCAGATTCAAGCCATTCAAGATATTCAAGATATTAAAGATTCCAGATTCCAGATATTCCAGATATTCCAGATTCCAGATATTCCAGATTCCAGATTTCAGGTTCCAGATTCCAGGTTCCAGATTCCAGGTTCCAGATTCAAGATTCCAAAATCCAGATTCCAGGTTCCAAAATCCAGATTCCAAAATCCCGATTCGCAAATCGCAAATCGCAAATCGCAAATCGCAAATCGCAAATCGCAAATCGCAAATCGCAATTCGCAAATCGCAAATCGCAAATCCCAAATCCCGTCAGTTTCCGCGCAGAACGGCCGGGAGCGTCAGCAAGATTATCTTCAGATCGAGCCAGATCGACCAGTTCTCGATGTAAAAAAGGTCGATCCGGACCATCTCCTCGAACGACAGGCGGTTGCGCCCCGAAACCTGCCACAGTCCGGTGATCCCGGGCTTCATATCCAGTCGCCGGCGATGCCGCGCCTCATAATTCTCGACCTCGTACGGTATCGGCGGCCGCGCTCCGACGACGCTCATATCGCCTTTCAGAACGTCAAAGAACTGGGGCAGTTCGTCAAGGCTCGTGCGCCGCAGGAAACGACCGATTCGAGTGATCCGCGGGTCGTCCTTCACTTTGCCGAAGACAGGCTCGTCGTCATTGCCGGCATTCGCGCCCGCGGCCCCTTCGATGTTCTTCAGGTAGGCTTCGCGGTGCATCGAATCATCGGCGTCCGCAAGCATCGTCCGAAACTTGTGGCAAAGAAAAACCCGGCCGTCCATTCCGACGCGCTCCTGGCGAAAGAAGACCGGGCCGCGTGAATCGAGTTTCACGGCCAGCGAGACGACCGCGAAGATCGGCGCGGTGATGATCAGCGCGACGGTTGAAACAACGATGTCGGACGCTCGTTTTACGAACCGTTGCGCATCCGTCAACGGTTCCTGAAAAAGCGTCACGACGGGCAGGACGCCGATCTGTTCGACCTCGGTCTTCTGCGGCATCAGATTAAACAAACTGGGCGCGAAGCGAAATTCCACGCGCTGCGAGCGGTCGATCTGCATCATCGCTTCGAAGAGGCGGTCGCTCGAAATCCGTTCGTCGGTGATGATCACTTCCTGGATCGCGAACTCGCGGATCAGGTCCGGAAGACGCTCGAGATCGTTGATCGTTCCGACGACCTCGTAGCCGAGTTCCGGCGAATCGAAGAGTTCGGCCCGCGTTCGTTCGGCATCGGAACCTGCGCCGACGATGAGCGTCGGGATGAGATTGATTCCGCGCCGCCGAAAAACCGTCTGCAAATAACGAATCGCGAGATGGAAAGCAGTGAATACCACCAGCGCGAAAGCAAAATCGACCAGAAAGACGCCGCGTGAATACGAAAAATCGCGAAACGCAAAACCGCCGCGAAACAGAAAGGCGACGGCGATTATCAGCAACGATCCGACAAGGACGGCTTTGAAGACCCTGAACGCCTCCGCGGTATAGGAAAACGCACCTTGAAGGCGATAAACACCTTGATAGAGCATCATTGCGGCACGTATCGGAACGACAAAGAAGAAGATCCCGGCGTAAGGCACGAATTCCTTTGACCAAGCCCAGGCGGTCTGCGAGAAGATCGGCTTGTCCTCGCGCAAATAGAACGCAGCGAAAAAACATACGGCCGCGAGCGTCGCGTCGACCGCAAAGATCAAGGTCTTCACGGTCGGAAGCAGCCATTCGGGGACGCGCCGTTCGGAGCGTTGCAGATTGTTGTCTTTCGGCTCGATGTTCACGATTCGTTCAGGATGAAGTTTACCACCTGATCGCGCACGCCCGATGCGTCGCGGACGTCGAGGCCGGTTTTTTTACGCAGTTCCATTTTCGACAGATCGGCGGAAGATTCAATTCGAAGAAGTCGCCCTTCGCGTAGAAGATATTCGTCGACCGCCGCCGGGCGCCCCGCAAAGATGGTTGCCGTCGGCACGCCGAGGGCCGCGGCTTCGCGGTTCATCGTGCCGCCGCCGCTGATCACGAGATCGGCCGCCGCCAACAGATTCGCGCCGTCAAGCACGCGCTCCGGAAAAATGATATTCGGTTGCGGGTGCGCCTTTCTGATTCCCTCGCCTTGGTAATGCTTGCGTGGCAGAACGACAATCCTGGCGTTCGGTTCGGCGGCGAACCGTTCGAGCAGCGCGTCGAGAAGCTCGTTCGCGACGCCGCGATGATAAAGTGCCTCGGGCGCGTGCGGGCGAACGACGACGAGGATATTCTCAGGCGCGATCCCGAGTTTTGCGAGTTCGACTTGAAAGCCCGGGTCGGGCTGAAAATCGGCGAGATAGACATCTTCCTTGATGCCTTGGAACTTTTTGGTCTTCGCGACGGCGCCGAGTTTTTCGAGAATATTGTCGGGGAAGCTCTCCGGAACGACCAATCGCGACGCGAGCCGGAAGGAAAGCCGGTTCGCCGGATGATGTTCGTAATCCATCAGGTTCACGGATTCGATCCCGAGCAGACGCGCGACCGCCAGCGGTTCGTGGGAATTGTGCGAAAGTATGAGATCGATGCCGCGTCCGCGCGCCCAACGCGTGAGTTGCACGATCCGAGAAGCGTATTTCAGTCCCTTTTGAACGACACTCTTGCCGCCGTGGGCTCCGAATACAGTGATTGGAAGACCGGCAGCGCGCGCGAGTTCGACCGTTTGCGCGTAATCGCGCGCCGTCCACAGAACCTCGTGGCCGCGCCGCTCAAACTCCGGCGCCAGCGCCCGAAAGAATGGCACGTGCGGCGAGTTCCCGAGATCGATCCAGATTCGCATAAATCCAAAAAGTGAAAAGGGAAAGTGAAAAGGGAAAGTGAAAAGTGAAAAGTAGAAAGTAATAGAAAGTAAAAAGCAAGAAGGCAAAAGGATCGGTAATCACCGCTTACCGCTCACTGCTCACTGCTCACTGCTCACTGCTCACTGCTCACTGCTCACTGCTCACTGCTCACTGCTCACCACCTTCCAGGAGCCGCGCCAACGCGTATGCGGTCCAGGCATTTGACCAACGGACGAAAGGCGTCTTGACCGTCGACCGTTTTCGTTTCTGATAATAAAAATAACCGCTCTCGTCACGCATATTCGAGATTAGCCAGCCCGCGACCTTGTTTGCAAGCGGCAAACATCGTGGGTCAACTTCGTTCAACTCGCACAAAGCGACGATCGCGGCGGATGCCGAATGAACGTCAATCGGATATGATTCGCGATCGAAGTATTTCGGAGCGCCGTCTTCGAGAAAGAAGTTATCAAGCCAGAAACATAATCCTTTTTCGACCGCCGCGCCGCCATCAAGATGCGGAACGATGGACTGCAAACGATGCAAAGACAATAGAATATAAGCGGTATGGAAATTATCGACCCAAGCGTGGCGAAGTTTCGGGCCGTATGCCCAGGCGCCATCGTTTCGTTGCCGATCAACGACGAAGCGCGCCGCCGTCGCGGCGAGTTCCAGATTCTCTTCGCCGCCTCGATTCGCCAAAACCTCCGCCGCGAGCAGCGATGCGTTGAAGATCACGCTCCGGTCGAGCGGCGTGTAGCTGAAACAGACCTCGGTGTCGGATTCGAACGAACGGTTCAGAGCCGACTTGATGAATTCGCACACTTCTCCGCAAGTTCGGGCGTAAGCTTCGTCGCCGAAAAGTTCAAAAGCCTCCGAAAAGGCCTGCGCAGCGAAGGCGGTCGGGACGATCGTCGGCGTCCCGCACGGTGCGAAAAAGGCACGCGACTGCCAGTCAAAATTATAGCCCCACGACCGATGTTGGACCTTGGATTTTGGATTTTCGATCGACAGGTCCAGAAGCTGAGCAAGGAACCGTTTCGCGCGTTCGGCGTGGGCCTCGGCCTTCGTAGAGCGAAACCTTGAAAGTTCGGCAAGCGCGAAGAGCGCGATTCCCTTGGGGTTGACGCCTTTTTCGATCTTCAGCAGCGGCCGCAGATTTCGCGCCGATCGTTTGACAACCTGCAGGAACAAAAGCCGAGCGGGCGCGATATGCCTCAGCGGCGTCGCTTGAAAATATCGGCTGTTTAGGCCGTCAAACGGATCCCATCCGGCGAAGTCTTCGGCCTGGCAATAAGAAAACAGCTCGCCGTATATCTTTTCGATTTCCCCCAAATTACTCAAAACGAAACAATTATCGGTGAATCGAGCGCAAATTCAAAAGCCAAGCTTGGGATTTGCGATTTGCGATTTGCGATTTGGGATTTGGGATTTGCGATTTGGGATTTGCGATTTGGGATTTGGGATTTGGGATTTGCGATTTGGGATTTGGGATTTGCGATTTGGGATTTGGGATTTGCGATTTGGGATTTAGGATTTGGGATTTGGGATTTGCGATTTGTGGAATCTGGAATCCTGGAATCTGGAATCCTGGAATCTGGAATCCTGGAATCCTGGAATCTGGAATGGAATCCTGGAATCTGGAATCCTGGAATCTGGAATGGAATCCTGGAATCTGGAATCCTGGAATCTGGAATCTGGAATCTGGAATCTGGAATCTCCAATCCCCATCCGGTTGGTTCGCGCGATGCGCGCAATGCAACCGGGACGGTTGCGCTCCAATCGCAAATCCCCAATCGCAAATCGCAAATCGCAAATCGCAAATCGCTAAAGTCTCGGCAACGCGATGCTAAACCTCGATCCTTGGCCGATCTGCGATTCAACGGTCACGTTTCCACCGTGCTGTTCGACGATTTCCTTTACCAGCGAAAGTCCCAGGCCGGTCGATTCCTCCTGTTTGTCCTGGCCGTCGCGCGCGACACGATAGAACTTCTCCCAAATCTTCTCGTGTTCGCTGCGCTCGATGCCGTAACCGCGGTCCTCCACGACGACGCGCAGGAAGTCGGCCTCAAGTATCGTCGAGATCAACACCTGCGTGCGCTCCGGACTGTAACGTATCGCATTGTCGATCAGGTTCGACACCGCGCGCCGGATCAACCCTTTGTCGGCGGCGATCGGCGGCAGATTCGGCGCGTTCTTCGCAACCAGCTGAATTCTCTTGCGTTTGGCGTTTTCCTTGAATTCGTCGACGACCTCACCGACGACCGAATCGAGCCTAACGGCCGATTTGTTGACGTCTTTCTTGTCTCCCTGCTCGAGATTTGAAACCGAGAGAAACGTCGAGAGCATCTTCGAAAGCCTTTGGGACTCGTTGGCGATGATCTGAAGGAACTCGCGGTTTTCGGTCGTGATCGAATCGTCCATCAACAGAAGTTCGGCAAAGCCCTTGATGCTCGTGACCGGTGTGCGCAACTCGTGCGACATCAGGCTCGCCATATCGGAGCGGAGCTTTTCGTTCTCCTTGACAGCCGTGATGTCGATCAGGGTTATGAGGAAACACGCCGGTTTAAGCGCGACGTTGGTATCGTGGATCGATGCATTGTCCGACGGAACCTTGACCAGTGAGATCTGTAGATCGAGCGTTTTTTTCTCCTGAAAAACCAACTCGTTTCGGTAGACCTCGCCTGTTTGGAGGACACGGCGGATCGCGAGGTGCGGTTCGCTGAACGCATCGGTCCGGAAATTCTTGAGTAGCCCGAACAGGTCGAGATCCGAGATCTGCTTAGATTGGAGATCGACAAGATGGCGCATTTGCCGATTGACATATGCGAGCGTTCCGTCGAGATAGGCGATCGCGTGGGCTTCCTTCAGATACGAACTTGCAACGGCGCTGAAAGACTGCTCTTTGATCAAACTCCTTATCAAACTCGTTGTTCCGACGCGGATCTCGGCCGAGTTGGTTGACAAAAAACTCCACCAGAACTTGTTCGGCAGGTTCTTGCTGCGGAGTTCCTGCCGCTTGAAGTTGCGTGCCAGTTGATCGCAAAACGACTCGAGCAGATGTTGGTCGGCGCGTTCGAAGTTTTGATGAACCCTGACAAAAAGAACTCCGACGGCCGCGCCTTCATAAACCAACGGCAACGCAACCCGCGCAGACTTTGATTCGTTGTTGTCCGTATGCACTATCGTTTGCCGGTCGCGGAAGGCGCGTTCGCAAAAGGCCACGGTTTCCCGCCAGGCGGCCTGCCGCGCCTGCATTTTCGGTTGCGCAGTTCCATTTCGCGAACGCCCGATCGGGCGAAAATTCTGGTTTCGATCGACTCTGAAAACGATCGCCTCGGAAAGCGGCAGTACTGTCTCGAGCAACTGAAGCCCGATATCGATGCGCGTTTCGGCGGATTTGACTTCGATCAGGCTTCCGGTCGTCGCCAGGTTGACAAGATTCTCGGTGAGCTCCTGATCGATCGTCCAGAGTTTCTTGAGGTGGACCGCGATCAACGTCGCAAGTGTGATGAAGGCGACGCGCAGGAAGTAAAGGTTGGTTTCGAAATAGTTAAGCGCGACAAAGCTTAGGGCGAACCAGAGGCCAACAAAGGCAAGCGCCGACGGGAGGGTCTTCTTGATCGGGAAGCAGTTGCTGAGGAGACCGACGAGGACTCCGAGAATAAGAAAAAGCGGGTAGTGCCACCATCTTGGGTCGATGTTCCGGATCGCCAGATGTTCGGCAAGTTCAAGCGCGTAGTATTGCGATAACTCCGAAATGAGGAGGATCGCCGCGGTCAGAGCCAGCGGCAAAACAATTATCGACAGAACCGAGGTTTTCGTGGTTGAAGTCATTTGCGGGATGTGCGGGACAAAAGGGAAGGGCACCTGCAAAAACAATGTTTTGCAATTCAATTATGCCCTATCCTTCAGCGCATTTTCAAGCATTTTGTCCAACCGTCCGGCGTGCCGGGGCGGAAACTCGTGTCGGTTGCCCTTTTCCCGGAAAAACGACATAATGGGAAGCTGATCGAAGCAATGAAATTTCTCTCGAACACTCGGATTCTGCTTCTTGTTTTGTGGCTTGGCGCCGCGGTCTTTTTTAGTTTTGCGGCGGCTCCGGGTGCATTTGCGGTGCTTCGCGCGGCTGAGATCCCGAATTATCAGCAACTCGCCGGCTCGTTGGTTCAGCGGAATTTGATGATCGTGAATTTGAGCGGATTGGCGGTCGGTTTGCTGCTGCTGTTGACATCGTTCGTTAATCCCAAGGGAGTCAACAAATTTCTCGCCTGGGTCGAAAGAATCTTGCTTGCGATCGTTGCGGCGGCCTGCGGTGCGGGACATTTCGTGATCGGACTCTGGATATCGTTCCTGCGGACCGAGATCGGACGTCCGATGGACGAACTGGCGCTCGACGATCCGCTCAAGGTTCGGTTTGACGCGTTGCACGAATACTCGGTTTGGATCCTGGTGACGGCGATGATCGCCGCGCTGCTGGCGTTTGTGCTGATCTCGTCGAAAGACTTTTCGGCTCTTTCAAAGACATCGGATCCGCTTGATTTCAAGAAGGATTTCAAATTTTAACTTTTATGGACGTGATTGAGAAGATTGATGAATTTTCGAACCGTTTTCGCAATTGGAGCGGAAATGTCGATCTGAGCGGTTACCCGTTCGTGCAGAATGTCCGCGCGCCGTTCAGTCCCGCGCGCCGCGCGCTTCCGATGACGAATCTGGCGCTCATCACGTCGGCCGGCGCATATGTCGACGGCACCGAACCGTTTGATCTCGACGCGTCCGACGGAGATCTGAATTTCCGGGAGATACCGGTCGAGGTCGAGTCCGAGGATCTCCTATATTCCGCCAAGGGTTATGACCCGGCGGCGGTCAAGGAAGACCGCAATTCGCTGATCCCGATCGACCGTCTTCTCGAATACGAAGCGAATGCGGTGATCGGAAGCTTGAATAACGTCTGGTGGAGTCTGTCGAGTTGGATACCGAACGCGGCGCGCGTCGCGAACGAACTCGGGCCGCGGATCGCCGACCGTTTGGCCGGCTACGATGTTCAGGCAGCTCTTCTTATTCCGGCATCGAAACTCTGCCACCAAACGCTTGGCATCGTCGCCCGCGCGATCGAGATGAAGGGAATCCCGACGATGATGGTCTCGGTTGACCGCAAAACGTCCGATCTCGTGCGGGCTCCGAGAACCGCTTATTACGACGGCGAATTAGGCGCGACCGCCGGAAAACCGAACTGGCCCGAATATCAGCTGCGCGTGCTCGATGAAGCGATTCGCTGGATCGAAACGTTCGATCAACCGACATCGCGCAAACTCGGAGTCGAACTCGAGACAAAGACCGAAGCCGCCCGCGGCGAACGATAGGGGTTCCTGATTCCAGATTCAAGATTCCAGGATTCTAGATTCCAGGATTCCAGATTCCAGGATTCCAGATTCCAGAATCGGGAACTTTGAAAAACCTCACCTTTTCGAGGTTGGTTTCGGTTGGTCGATTGGATGACGGTATCCGGATTTGAATTAGGACAGTAAGGCGATGATTTGGACGCAGCGCCGTCGGAATTTCTCCATTGACGGACCTTGGGCTGTACCTGTAACTCGTTGTATTATATAATAGTTACATGAAACAGAAGCAACTTACTTTGATGGATGCGATGCTGACGTTGTCGAGACGGAAGAAGACGAGCCGCGGCGGGACCTGGAGTCGATCGGCAAGCTGGTGGACTGGGAAGCATTGGTTAAGATCGTCGAGCAGTTGGACCGGACGCGAGGACGGGGCGGGAGGCCGCCGGTGTCGTTCGAGGTCAGCTGAAGAGCTGTTTCTGCAGCACGCGTTCAATCTGAGCGACGAGGAGCTTGAGGACCAGTTGGCGGACCGCCTGTCGTTCCAGCAGTTCGTGGGGTTGGGGTATGACGAGGAGATCCCAGATTTCACGACCTTCTGGAAGTTCAAGGAGAAACTAGTGAAGGCGGGGCTGATGCAGAAGATCTTCGAACAGATCCTGAGTCAGATCGACGAGCGGGGACTGATCCTGAAAAGGGGAACGATCATCGACGCGACGCTCATCCAGAGTGCGAACCGGCCGATGACGAAGGAGAAGCGGGAGAAGGCGAAGGAGAGCCGGCAGCTGGACGCGGACGCGGCGGGAACCTCTCAGGGCGGGAAGAAACACTTCGGCTACAAGGGCCCACATCGGAGGACGAGGGCAGCAAGATCATCCGCAAGTGCGAACTGACGCCGGCGAACGTTCACGACCACGAACGGCTGCACGAGATGATGAGCGGAGACGAACGGAGCGTCTGGGCAGACAAGGATATCCTATTCAGGCGGCCAAGAGGGCGCGCGGGAGGTCGGAATATATTACGGAGTGCTCGACAAGGCGGCTCGGACACCGCTGACGAATCGCCAGAAACGGAAGAACGCGAAGAAATCCAGAGGCGAAGGTGGTCGAACATGCGTTCGGATTCATGAGGAAGAAACTGAAAGTAACGGTGATGGGGCCAGGAACATCGCCAGGAACACGCTGAGATTCCAGATGTGGTGTACTGTGTACAACGTGCTGAGAGCCGACTTCATACTCAAGCAGAAGTGCGCCTTCTGAACGAAAACCGGGCGAAATCGATTGCGAAAATCGATCGAAATCGCCGAGAATGCCGCCAGAATCCGAAAAATAGATCAGAAACGGGGGCGAAAGACGGAAAAAACATGAAAAGAAAACGACCCACTTTCAAAAAAATCAAGAAAAGGAACCGGGCCGCTTTCTAACCAAGTTTTTCAAAGCTCCCGATTCCAGGATTCCAGATTCCAGGATTCCAGATTCCAGATTCCAGGATTCAGGATTCCAGGATTCCAGGATTCCAGGATTCCAGATTCCAGGATTCCAGATTCCAGGATTCCAGGATTCCAGATTCCAGGATTCCAGGATTCGAGATTGAAGAAATTCCGGATTCGAAAAATTCCGGATTCCAAGAATTTCGGATTATACGAGTCTGCCGGAAAGATCGGTTCAGTGCGCGGAGCACACGCACGTACGATAGCACCACGTTCCGCTCCGCTTCACGCGTGGTGCTATCGCAAGTTCGCGTGCTCCGCACGCTTGAAGAAGCAAATTCAGTTCTCAAACGGCTTTTCCGACAGGCTCCCAGATTGAAGATTTTCAAGATTCCGCAGCATCGATTGGAATTCTTGGAATTCCTGGAATCACTTGGAATCCTTGGAATCACTTGAAATTCCTGGAATCTCTTGGAATCTTTGGAATTTCTGGAATTTCCGCAATCCAAAATCCAAAATTCATTGCCCCATTTGCCAGTGTTTTACGGTTTCCAGCGGATAAATGAGCATTAGGATGTTCAGAAGCAGGCCGTCGCGGATCCAGAGAAGAAGCACGGCCTCTACGGCCAGGAAGAACAACAACGAGCGAAACCAGCCGAGTTTGACGGCGATCTGGAAACCGATCGCGCAGGCGGCGACATCACCGATCGAGTTGAAGATCGAATCGCCGAAATAATCGAGCGAAGCCGTGTTTTCGCGATACTTGTCGATGATGAAATTGCTGTTCTCGAGCACTTCCCAAGCCGCTTCCGCGGCGACCGCAACGACCAATCGCCACGTGCCGGAAAGCCGGGTGAGCAGAACTCCGGCGATCCAGAAGAACAAAACTCCGTGGAGCACGTGCGTCAACGTGTAAGGGTCAAGGAAATGCTGCGACGTATGGCTGCTGTTCCAGGCGTCGTTAACGTAAATCGAATAATCGCCCAGTTTGCACCACCAAACGCGGTCTTGAAGCCAAAGCGCCACGACCATCGCCGTGACCGCCGCGACCGCTATCAAGAGCGGCAAATAGTAGTTTTGCTTATCGCGTGATTCGTCCATTCTTCGATCGGACGATTTTACATATATTCGATGAATTTTGCTAAAGTCTTTGTGAACCCGCGTCGGGACGCGACGATCACAAAGATCGATCGACGTTGCAACTAGTTAACATCGTCGCGCGAACCGTCTGTCATTTCGCGGATCAATCAATGAATCGAACCACAATGCTCGCGAGCGCGGGCGAGAAAGACAAGATCTGGGATTTCCTCGTCATCGGCGGGGGCGCCACCGGGCTCGGCTGCGCTCTAGACGCGGCGTCGCGCGGGTTTTCGGTCTTGCTGCTCGAACAGAACGATTTCGGCAAGGGCACTTCGAGCCGTTCGACGAAGCTCGTTCACGGCGGCGTGCGATACCTTGCGCAGGGCAATCTGTCGCTTGTCAAAGAAGCGCTCAAGGAACGCGGGCTTTTGCTCAAGAACGCGCCGCATATCGTTTCGAAACAGGCGTTCGTCGTTCCGGTTTACAGTTACTGGGACAAGTTCTTTTACGGCGCGGGCCTCAAGACCTACAATTTGCTTTCGGGCAAGTACGGTTTCGGCAAATCGGAGATTCTCTCAAGAAAGGAGACCCTCAAAAGACTTCCGACTGTTCGCAAAAAGGATCTCGAAGGCGGGATCCTGTATTTCGACGGTCAATTCGACGACACGCGGCTGCTCGTCGATATCGCCTCGACCGCGGCGGTAAACGGTGCGGTCTTGCTCAATCACGCGCGAGTATTCTCGCTTCATCGCGGTGAAGCCGACAAAGTCGACGGCGCCGCCTTTTCCGACGAACTGACCGGACAGGTGTTTCTCGCCCGTGCGCGCAGCGTGATCAACGCGACCGGTGCATTCAGCGATTCGGTGCGCCGTATGTCGGACCGGTCGGCTGAGGATCTGATCGCGCCGAGCCAAGGAATTCATCTCGTCTTCGATCAAAAATTTCTGCCGGGTTCGACCGCGCTGATGGTGCCGAAAACGAGCGACGGCCGCGTTTTGTTCGCGATCCCGTGGCACGGCCGGGCGATCTTCGGAACGACCGACACGCCCGTAAAGGGCATCGAACTCGAACCGCGCGCGTTTGAAGCCGAGATCGACTTCATCATCGATTCCGCCGCCAAGTATCTTGCCGATCCGCCAAAGCGTTCCGATATCCTCAGTATTTTCACGGGCATACGGCCGCTCGTCAAAGCGTCGAATTCGACAAACACCGCGGCGCTCTCACGCGATCATACGATCGAGATCGATCTTTCGGGCCTTGTGACGATCACCGGCGGGAAATGGACGACTTACCGGCGAATGGCCGAAGACGCCGTCAATCAAGCATCGGAGCACGCGGGGCTTGAACGCCGAAAATGCGTTACGGATGATCTTGCGATCCAAGACACATCGATCACGGCTAACGAACTCGCAGCATCGGATCCTTCGCTTGCGGAGATCCTCCACGAGCGCTTGCCGTATCGCGTCGCCGACGTCGTCGTCGCCGTCCGATTCGAGATGGCGCATACGCTCGAGGACGTACTCGCGCGGCGCACGAGGGCGCTGTTTCTCGACGCCTCCGCCGCGCTCGGGATCGCGCAGCGTGTCGCCGTTCTGATCGCCGCCGAAATGGACAAAGACGAAGCGTGGATCGATGATCAGGTGAAGCAGTTTGAGTCGATTGCGTCGGGCTATCTTCCTCCCCGAGATTGAACGCGCCGCTTCAGATGATTTTCCACCAAGGTGCCGCCAAAACGTCCGGCGCGATCCATTCGACGGTCGTTCCTCCGTGCAACAGAAGTCCCGGCAATGTTTTCTCGGGATATTCGCTGCGAAACACGCGAAGATTTCCAATGTCGCTCAGTCCGGGCCGTTTGGTCGACTTTACCTCGATCGGAAGGAGTTTCCCGTTTGTTTCGATCACGAAATCAACCTCCTCTCCAATCTGCGTTCTCCAATAGAATAAGTCTGCGTGCCCATTCCGCGAATCTCGCCAGGCAAGAAGATCGTTCAAAACCAGATTCTCAAAGTGCTCGCCGCCGGGATCGCGTTCCGCCAGATGAAGCGCGATGCCGGTGTCTCCCCAATAGAGCTTTGGCGACTTAACCAGCCTCTTGGTCCGATTTGCCGCGAATGCCGGGAGGCGAAAAAGAAGATATGACGTCTCGAGAAGATTCAGATAGCGGTGAACCGTCGCCTGCGGCAACGCGACATCTCGTCCCAGTTCGGTTTGATTGACCATTGCGCCAAGCCGGTGACAGGCGGCGCGCATCAAGCGCCGGAAATCCGGCAGAGCTTCAATCGCCGAAATATCCTGTAGATCGCGCTCAAGATACGTGCGAACGTATCCGTCGAACCAAATCCGACGGGCATCGGCTGAATTGAGTTCAATGGCCGGAGTTGGAAAACCGCCACGCAATGCGAGATCTTGCCAGTTTTCGGATGGTGCCGATTGATCTGAGATTACGCTCATCCAATCACCGGGAGGAGTCGTCACCAATTCATCCCAAATGCCGCACTGGCCGAGACCGAGTTGTTCGCGTCGGGTCATCGGCCAGAGCGTGAGGTAGCTCGCCCGGCCCGCTAGCGATTCGGAAACTTTGCCCATCAATAACAAATTCGCCGATCCGGTGAGCAGAAACCGTCCCGGTCGACGATCTTCGTCAATTGCGCGTTTGATCGCGACCATAATTCCGGGTTCGCGCTGAACTTCGTCAAGAGTGATGGGCCGCGATCCGCCGGTCAAAAGAGTTGGATCGCGGCGCGCAGCGTCACGCACATCGAGGTCATCGAACGTATAGTACCTTCGATCGTTTGATAACAATTCCCTCGCCAATGTGCTTTTGCCGGTCTGCCGCGCACCTGTGACAACCACGGCGGGCATTATGTCCAATCGATTTTGCAGTGCGGCACGGAGAATCCGCGGTAATGTAAATCTATTCACGCTATGAATGATATCCATTCACGGTGTGAATGACAAGTGTTTTCTGATCCGCTCCGATCGCGTCGAAAACCGGAGTAATCGACAACTGTATCTGAATGATTCTGACAAACACATAAAATCTGTGAAAAAAAATTTGTGAAAAAAAATCTTGCCAGTCATTTCGGTTTTGTGGTACAAAATTCTCACTCAACGTAGATTAACGATCGTTTCAAACCTTGCGATTCGATCAAAACACTCAGGCACTTGACCCTCGCTTCAAACAGCGAAAGTAACTTAAATCTAACCAACGGAAAGACTTCGCGTCTTGCTCCGCCTCTAAACATATGAGCGAAATCACCATCAACATCATTGACAACTCACGCACCATCAGCGGCTACGCCCACGGATCGTTCGGCGACGAACTGGTCGCAACACTCGCGGCTGAACCTGAAACCATCGCCGAGCTCGAAGAAGCGTTCCAGCGTTTCAGCGGACAAGACCCGGACTACAACCCGTTCGGCTGGTTCTACGAGGGATTCGATCCGGAACCCTACGACGCCGGAATTCTCGTCATCGATCTCGCCGCGCGTCTGATCGCCTGCGAGTCGACCTATTCATATCCCGGAACCGAAGGAACGATCAGCATTCGGATGGATGAAAACGGCGAACGTTTTCCTTTGCGGTACAAACTCTCCGACGAATGGGACTTCATTCGCGGCCTGCCCGAATATGAGGGTCGCGCTGCGGATCGGCGTCGCGAACGATGCGCGCGGCAAAAACTCGACGCGCGGAGCGTTCTGTACGGCGATCCGCTGTTCGAGTTTCTGATCGCCGAGTCCGAACTCAATCGCGCCAACGACGACGAGGATCTGCTCGCCGACATTCACGCCAAATGGCTGATGACGCCGCGCACCGATCTCGACGGCCGGACGCCGCGCGAGCTTCTGCTTGAGCGGCGCGACTTCATCGAGCACGATCTGCAGTCGCGGGCGCTTCAATGGTCATTTACGAAGGAATGCCCGCCGCCGCTTTCGATCGACTCGGACGCGTTCAAGTTTGCCGGTTTCGGGACGAACGAGATCGTCGTCTATTACGACTTCGTCCGCGACTTGGCTGTAGCGGCGATCTCCGACGAAAAGGCCGATGTCGGGACGTTGCGGGAATTCGCCGCCGACTGGCTCAGGCGCGGCCAACCGGAACTGTCGGACCGCGTGCCCGCCGAGATCATCGAATCCGAGCGCCGACGGATCAACCTCACCGCCTCGCCGCTCGAATACATCATCGACGACGATTGCGAGATCTGCCGGATGATGGCCGCCGAGTTCGACACGCCGATGTTCTGGCACCTCGACGGCTGCAATATGGAAGAGCGTTTCGAATTTTCATTTTTCGCGACCCGTGATGAATGGGAAGAGGACCGCCGGCAGTTTGAGCAATTCAACATCGAGTTCGAAAAGAAATACCGGACGACCAGGGTTTTTGAAAGCGAACCGTTTTGATCCGTTCGGCGGAAATTTAGAATGAGATTCACGTGACGCTCATCGTTTTAGGTGGTGGATCTGGATCTATTTTCGGCCGGAATCGTCAGCGGCTCGCCGCCCGGATGTGCGGAAAGGCTCAGGAGGATGTCTCAAAAGTCACCGAATTGAGTCTCCGAAGGAGACAAAGAACATAGCGTAGGGTGAAGCGAAGCGAAACCCTACGTGACGTTGCATTCCCGTCTTGGTCGCTGTAAGTGACCAACAATCATCGATTTATGTTCGTCTCCTTCGGAGACGGAAGTCGAATTCCGATCCTCACCTCGCGATTCTGCGCTATGGTGTCCGTCACCTTCGGCGACCCTAGGGACTTTTGAGACGGTCTCCACAGCCTTTCCGCCACATCCGGGCGGCAAGCCGCGGAGTCGGGAATTGGCACGATTGAAGCCTGTCCAAACGCATTTGCGGACAAAATCAATCCCGTCTCATTAGGAAATTGCCCGGGAGCTCAAACTCTTAGCGAACCGCGGAACCCTCGGGCGGCGTAGTAAGATTCTGCGCCGTTGTGATAGACGAAGACGTGCCCGAAGCGGCGGTCGCAAAAGAGCGCGCCGCCGAGGTTTCTGATGTCGGGAGGCGTGCTGATCCAACTCGACGTCTTCAAATCGAATTGGCCGAGTTCTTGTAGCTGACGGTATTCGGCCTCGGTCAGGATCTCAATCCCCATTTCCGTCGCCATTCCGATCCCATTGTTTTCCGGCTTATGTTCCTTCCTGGACTCCCAGGCGTCGCGGTCGTAGCAAACGCTTCGCCGGCCCTTCGGGCTTTCGGCCGAGCAGTCGAAAAATATGAACTCGCCGGTCGACTCATCGAACCCGACAACGTCCGGCTCGCCGCCGGTTCTTTCCATTTCACTGAGCGATCTAAGTTTTTCACCGTTCGCTTCGAGTTTTGCCCGCACATCGTCCCATTCAAGACCCTGATGGCGGTTCATATTTTCCGCAAATCGCTTCTGTAATACGCTGAGTAATTCTTCGCGATCCGGTGATGACATCTGTTTGTCTTTCATATTCTCCAGAGTCAAATCGTCAACCGCTCCATATCAAGAATAAGGGGAGCTAAGATCGACCTTAATTCTAACTCAAAATTTTAAGCTGGATAATCTCCAATCGCAAAGACTACGGCGTCACGGCCGGGACAGCAGTTTGAACGTTGATCTCGCACGGTTCGGCGTGGTTCATCCTGACGGGGGAAATCGCCTTCCCACCAAGTGGAGACTTCGTAGCGGCAACGAAAATGAATTTTGAGCCACTTTTTCAACATTTATCGCACTTAAATTTGAGACGTTTAACACTAATTCGCAACTGAGCTTAAGTATGGGACCAACAATATTCATCATCATATTTGTCGGCGTTATTCTCGCCGGTATTGCCAAGTATTTACGAACACGGGAGTTAAGTGACAAACTCGGACGTGAAGTTCAAGAACACGAGTTGGTTTCGCTGAATTCTTGGATGGAAGCCGAAAGCGAGTCTAACGATAATAACGGCAAGTCGTTGGCTCAAAAACCGGAACAAAGTCCCGTCAAAAACGAGACGATGGAAAATGTCGTCAATGAGGATTCGGAGCAGGCGCAACAACGGCCGAATAATTGTCCGAATTGCGGCGCGGTTTTATCTAAAGGAATTTCCCGTTGCCGGTTTTGCGGAGTTCATTTGAGCCGCAAAACTTTGGAAGAACACGCTTCAATTTTCCTCCACGATTTGGAAAAGGATTTTGACCGCGTGATTCCCGGTTTTCACGAACATCTGCGTTTGGGTTGTTTTTTTATCCCAGTTGCGGCTTTAACCGGAACGGCAATCGCTTATTTATTGTTGCCGGACACCACAACGAAATTTGTTTCCCTTATCGGCGTGTCGGTGCTGTCCTTGATCGTCGCGTACATTTGGTTGAATTTGGTTGATTCTCTTCTCACCAAGAAAGAGGGAGTTCTTTTTCATCATTTCATCGAACCGAAAATCAAACATTTTATTAGCGAAAATCAGTTAGAGCCGTTAGAGTTTGTGAATATTGCCAAACAAAGTCTCAATAAATACAACAAGTTGCTGAAGCATATTTTTCTTCGGTTTTGATTCTATTCTCCGTTGGATTCATCTTTGCCACCGAAATAGCCAAGGCATATCGTAATTATCCCGATTTGATGAATACCCGTTTAGCCGGCAAAACAATTATCGTCGAAGGTGACTTAGCTTCTGTCAACTTAAATGATGACAACGATGCGGGTTCATTTTTGATACAAGCCGCATTTAACGGTTCAAGCCTGGGCTTCGGGCTATGCAATTTGAATTCAGGCGCGAATGCACTATACGAAAAGTATAAGTCAATCGAGAACAAAAAAATCAAGGTGAAAGGCGTTCTAGCTGCCCAAGCCCCTTCGGATAAAGATTCTTCCAGGTCGGCTTTTGTTCTTGATAATTGCACGGTTCAATAACGCTGAATTTTGAAACGTAGGCGTGTCTGGGGAAAAGGAACCGTTATGGCTTTCTTGCCTGATGACAACAAATAGATTATCCGGCAGATTCTACTGCGTCCGGCTGGGCTCGTCCATAAAGATCAAGGCTCTAAACGCCATCAGATCAGCCAGCCAATCAACGATAAACGATCGCTCAAGTCCCAATTTGAGTCCTGACGAGAAACGGGCGCCGAATGTCGGTGCCCGTAAGTTCCTGATTCTAATGGAGCCACCCGTCGGATTTGAACCGACGACCTTTCGATTACGAATCGAATGCTCTACCAACTGAGCTAGGGTGGCTGATCTTTGAAACGCCCGATGAAAGGCGAATAGACTTTATATCAAAAACGTTGGCCCCAAGGCAAATCCGGGCGTGAGTTAAATAGAGAGAATTCGCGGCGTGTCTGCGTGGGTTTCATTTCTGCCTCCAACCGTGGAATCCGTCTGATTCCGGATCACCGAGCGCGACGGCCGGGCGTTCATTGCCACGAATGGCACGAATTTCACGAATTCCGGTTGGATGTTGCGCAACAACGCCCCGGCTGACCGTGAACGGTCTTTCTGGTTTTGATCGCTCGAACGCGTTCGTGAAATTCGTGCCGTTCGTGGCGATCGCGACGACTTTCTTGCCACGAATGGCACGAATTTCACTAATTCCGGTTGGATGTTGTGCGAAAACGCCCCGGCTGACCGTGAACGGTCTTTCTGGTTTTGATCGCTCGAACGCGTTCGTAAAATTCGTGCGATTCGCGGCGATCGCGACGACTTTCTTGCCACGAATGGCACGAATTTCACTAATTCCGGGCGGATGATGCGCAACAACGCCACGGCTGACCGTGAACGGTCTTTCTGGTTTTGATCGCTCGAACGCGTTCGTGAAATTCGTGCCGTTCGTGACGATCGCGACGACTTTCTTGCCGCGAATTTCACGAATTCCGGTTGGATGTTGCGCAACAACGCCCCGGCTGACCGTGAACGGTCTTTCTGGTTTTGATCGCTCGAACGCGTTCGTGAAATTCGTGCCGTTCGTGGCGATCGCGACGACTTTCTTGCCACGAATGGCACGAATTTCACGAATTCCGGTTGGATGTCGTGCGATAACGCCCCGGCTGACCGTGAACGGTCTTTCTGGTTTTGATCGCTCGAACGCGTTCGTGAAATTCGTGCGATTCGTGGCGATCGCGACGGCTTTCTTGCCGCGAATGGCACGAATTTCACTAATTCCGGTTGGATGTTGTGCGACAACGCCCCCGGCTGACCGTGAACGGTCTTTCAGGTTTTGATCGCTCGAACGCGTTCGTGAAATTCGTGCGATTCGTGGCGATCACCGCGATGCTTTTTGTTGCATTCTCGCGGCATTTCATCTATATTCGACGCACCTAAAGCATTCCCCGTTTTTGAAAAATCTTATGAATCCGACCGAAAAAAAATCAACCGTCTCAGAAGCCGTCCGCAAGCATAAAGAATTCCTGTTTCCGGCCGTTGCGAACTATTACCAGGAACCCGTCGAACTCGTCCGCGGCGAGGGCGAGCACGTCTGGGACAGCGACGGCAACCGCTATCTCGACTGTTTCGGCGGCGTGCTGACCGTCAGCGTCGGTCACGCGAATCCGAAGGTCAATGAAGCGATTATCGAACAGACGAAAAAACTTCAGCATACTTCGACTCTCTACGCCCACGAAAACCAATCGAATCTGGCGGAAAAACTCGCCGAGATCACCCCCGGAAATCTTAAGAAATCGTTCTTCACGTCGAGCGGGACCGAGGCCGACGATACCGCCGTTTTCGCCGCCAAGGTCGCGACCGGCCGGCACGAGATCGTCGTTTTGCGTCACAGCTATTCGGGCCGCAGCGCGACGGCGCTGTCGCACGTCGGACATTCGACGTGGCGTCCGCTTCCGGCGCAGGTCGCCGGCGTTGTCCACGCCCACGCGCCTTACTGCTATCGCTGCCCGTTCAAACTCGAATATCCGTCGTGCGACGTCGCCTGCGCCAGGGACATCAAGGAACTGATCCAAACGACGACGACCGGCGAGATCGCGGCGTTTATGGCCGAACCGATACTCGGCGTCGGCGGATTCATCACGCCGCCGAAAGAGTATTTCGAGATCGCCTACGGCATCGCGCGCGAGCACGGCGGCGTCTGCATTGCGGACGAGGTCCAGACCGCCTGGGGCCGAACCGGCGACAAATGGTTCGGGATCGAGCATTGGGGCGTCGAACCCGACATCATCACGTCGGCCAAAGGAATGGGCAACGGCGTCCCTATCGGCTGGACGATCGCGACGCCCGAGATCGCCGACAAGTTTCCGGGATTGACGTTTGCAACCTTCGGCGGAAATCCCGTTTCGATGGCCGCCGGGCTGGCGATCGTGAAATTGATCGAGGACGAGGATCTGCGAACGAATTGCCGTGTCGTCGGCGACTATCTCAGCGAACGGCTGCACGAGCTGAAGGAAAAATACCAGGTCATCGGCGACATCCGCGGCAAGGGATTGATGCAGGGAATCGAACTCGTCGTCGATCGGCAAACGAAAGAACCGAATTCGCAGGCCGTGCTCACGGTCTTCGAAGAAACCAAGCGCCGCGGCGTCCTGATCGGCAAAGGCGGTCTCTACGGCAACGTCATCCGCACGGGAATGATGCTCAATTCGACGAAGGACAATGTCGACGAATTGATCGCTGCGCTCGATCACGGTTTTGCGATGGTTTGATCATCGCTCCAACATCGGACGTTTTTGAGGGAGATCCCGCGCAAGGTTCGCGAAGACCGCAAAGTGCGGCGATCTCAACTGAAAACCGAACCGAATCTAAATCAACAAAGGAGAATTTAATGCGAATATCGATGAAGGTCTTTTTGTGTATGCTCGTCGCGGCAACGGCCGTGACGGCGTTCGGGCAGAAAACACGGGCGACTACGGCCAATGAGTTCAAAAAGCTTGCGGGTGCGGCCGACGAGATCGCCTCGCTTCGTTTGCCGAATCCGGCCGAGACGGGCTTGAGCTCGAAATCGGCGATGTTGCCGATCCGCGAAGGATTTCAGTCGATCGATATTCCGGTCGAAACCGCCGAGAACTTCCAGGTGATGATCATTGCCCGGAACGGCGAGATGTTCGACGTCAAGGCGACATTGCCGGGCGGCGAACGGCTCAATCCGCGGCTCGAATCGGCGTTCGCCGAGAGAACCGAAACGACATACGGACTCGGCGGCACTAGTTACCCTGCGGAAGTGTTCAAATTCGGAAAACTCGGTTCGGGGATCCTGAGACTGGAGATCGAAACGCCGAAGGACGGACTCGCGGGTGATTCGACGGTCGGATATCTTGTCTCTTCGAGCGATTCGCCGTATCGGCTCTACTCGTTTGTGAACACCAACCAGACGGTCAAAGGACGAGAGATCGGCGTCGTCGCGCGAATGTACGATGTGTCGACCGGCGACCTTCTCGCTTCTTCGGGAACGATCGCGAACTCGCAGATCGAGATCCGCACGCCGTCGGGCGCAATTGCGAAATTCGATATGTTTGACGACGGCGCTCACGCGGACGGGCTTGCGGGCGACGGAACCTTCGCCGGCGTGTTTGTTCCGCGCGAGTCCGGCAATTTCATCCTCCAGGTCGCGACGACCGGAAGGACCGGGACGGGCGAGGGGTTTTTGCGAACGGGCGAGCACGTGATCAACGTTGCCGAATCCGGAGCAGAGTTCTCGGGCGACGCATTTGTTCGTCAGTCGGACGAATCCCGTTTCGCAATCGATTTGCCGGTCGCGGGGCTTCGCTCCGGTCAGAAGGTGATTGCCTATGCTGAGGTTTGGGGGCAGGATTCGGAATCGGCCGTCGCTTGGATCGGCGGGATGACGATCGTCAAAAGAGGATTTTCCGCGCGTCAGTCCATCGTGCCGGTTTCGGTCGACGCGCGTTGGCTCGCACGTTCGGGAGAGAAGGGCGGCTACGAACTCCGAAACGTCCGTCTTCAGGATGCCGACGGAACTGTTACGTTGGGAACCGCCGGCAGAATACTCTTGCCGGAGATAAAGATTCCGGAATCGCTGAAATCGAGCTACTTTGGAGAGATCACGGATGATATGCGCACAGGGAAACGTCCCGCGGTGACCGTCGACAATGCGGTCGGCGGGAAACTGATGCTGATCCACGGGTACTGTTCGGGCGGCAACACGTTTCCGGCGTCGCAGTTCTCGAACAACATCGTGTTCAACGATCCGAACCAGAACCGGACGCACGATCAGTTCGCCAACCTGATCAAGAACTTTGGCGCCGCCTATCCGTCGTTCGGCGCGGTCGCGCACAGTCAGGGCGGGGCGGCGACGCTTCATCTTTACACTTATTACTGGAGCGGCCTCGATTATGCGACCGGACCCGGAACACGTCTGATCCAGTCGGTCGGAACGCCGTATCAAGGAACGGCTCTAGCCGGGAATCTCGCCTTGCTTGGGCAGATCTTCGGCGCCGGCTGCGGATCGAATGCCAATCTCAGCTATTCGGGCGCGGCCTCGTGGCTCGCGGGGATTCCGTCTTCGGCGCGTGCGAAGGTCTTCTATCACACGACGTCGTTCACCGATGTCTGGTGGCGCTATGACTACTGCAATCTGGCGACCGATCCGTTCCTTTCAGATCCCGAAGACGGCGTCGTCGAGCGCAGTTACGCGCAACTCTCGGGCGCAAACAATCTCGGCCACAAGACCGGGTGGTGCCATACTTCGGGAATGCGGGATCCGGCGCAGACGGGCGATTCGTCGCGCAATTCGAATATGAACTCGAATGCGATGAGATAACCGAACTATTGCCACGAATTGCACGAATCGCGCGAATCTCGTCGGAGATTCGTGCGATTCGCGCGTTTCGGCACGGTGCCGGGCCACTTGCATACACACGCTTCGGAATTCGACGCGACGGGCCACCACGTTCCGCTCCGCTTCACGTGGTGCTATCGCAAGCTCGCGTGCTCCGCACGCTTGAAGAAGCAAAATCAGCTCTCAAGCGGTTTTTTTCCTACGCGTTCCTGGAATACCTGGAATCTGGAATCGGGAGCTTTGAAAAACCGACTCTACGGCGGTCTCGGCACCGTTTCTGACAGGACACAGATAGATCGGATGCAAGAGGATACTTCAGCCTCAGCGTTCCGCCAAGATCCTTTTCTATCTCTGTTGATTGAAACAAATCCGCTCCATCCCGCCAATCTGTGTTCTGGAGGAAACGCGATCAGTTTCCGTCATATCGGTTTTTCAAAGCTCCCGAATCAGGAATCTCTGGAATCAGGAATCTCTGGAATCAGGAATCAGGAATCTCTGGAATCTGGAATCTCTGGAATCTGGAATCAGGAATCTCTGGAATCTGGAATCTCTGGAATCTGGAATACTTGGAATCCCGGGTTTGGAATCGTTACGGCTTTTCCGACAACGTCCCTGTTTCAAAACAACGCGCGTTGATCGTCGAGGCTTTTCGGGTCGACGTTTGGAAGTCCCAACAAAACCGAGAGTTTTCGCGCGCTTTCGGGTGCGTGGCCTTCGTAAAGATTGCTGAAATAAATGAACGTCTCGGGAGTTTCGAGCGACTCGATCGCGCGCGCCCATTCAGGCAGTTGGTCATCGCGGCTGCGACAGATCCGATCGAACGACGTCAGATCGCGCTCGCCCATAAAGCGGACGTAGGAGAATTCGCCGCGAATTCGCCGGGCCGCCGCAAAGATCGTTTCGCGCGGAATCCATTTTCCCTCGACCAACGCCGGCGTCGCTCCGTTTCTTGCGAGTTCATCGTATGTCCAATCGACAAACCATTCGCGCCGGCGAAATTCGACGGCAAACCGAATGTCACGCGGCAGACGTTCCAGGAATTGCCGCAGTCTGATCGCATTCGGGCGGTTGGCTTCAAACTGCGGCGGCAATTGGATCAGACAGACGGCGAGCTTCCGGCCGAGCCCGCGGATCCGTTCGCAAAACCCGTCAAGAATCGGAAAGGCGTCCTCGCTGAGCCGCATTTCGTGCGTGATCTCCTGCGGCATTTTTGGCGAGAAAGTGAAATCGTCGGACGTCTTTCGATACCAGTTTTCGATATTCGATGCCGGGGGGATCGCGTAAAAGGTCGAGTCTATCTCGGTCGTCCCAAACGCTTTCGAATAGAATCCGAGCATCTCGCCCGAACGTGTTCCCCGCGGGTAAAAGACGGGCGAGTCCGGCGATCTGGTCGTCCAATCGTCATAATTCCAGCCCTGACATCCAACGACGATCTTGGGTTTCGGATTTGGGATTTCGGATTCCATCGGGCGTGTCTATTGTATAATCTTTTGCCATTGCCGAAAAAACTTCAGATAAATGTAACCGACCGGCGGCGCTGCGCGTCATTTGAAGTGACACACAGTTTTTGGAGTTTCAAATGAAGAACTTTCTATCGGACGAAAAACTCGATCAGATCCTGAAAACGATTGTCGAGGACGCGCGTTTTAACGATCAAGCGGTCGACGAGATCGCGAATTCACCTCAGTTGTGGTGGGGAGTCCAACGCCGTATCGTCGGTCAGAAACCGGTAGCGCGGTTTGGATGGCTTCCGTCCTTCGATCTGAGACTCTTGGCGTTTGCCTCGTTGGCGTTGGTCGCGTTCCTCGGCTTTGCCTGGATGACGCGTTCGGATGAGAGTTTGACGGTTGCGAAATTTCAGCATTCAAACGCGGTGGGGATCAATTTCGAGGTACCGACTCCGCAAGTCCAAGCAGTTGAGCCCGATCAGCCGGCCCTTCGCTCCGTGAAGACGGTATCAAAGCGTTCCGTAAAAAAGCGCCCGGCGAATAAGGCTCAAACGGAGCGGCGCGATCGGATTGAATCAACCGAACAAGACGACGTCAAGTCGGATTTCATCGCGCTGATGTACTCGTCGGACGAGGAAAGCGGACAGCTTGTGAAGGTCAAGGTCCCGCGCTCGATGATGGTTTCGCTGGGAGTTTCGATGAATGTTCAAAACGGTTCCGAGTTTGTGAACGCCGAGGTTTTAATGGGTGGCGACGGATCGGCGCGTGCGATCCGTTTCATTCAGTAGTTTTTTTGAGGTGAGAGTATGAGATCCGTGTTTTTGATGTTGATCGCTTTGCTTTCGCTGTCGATGCTCGTCATCGCCCAGCGGCCGCGAATCGAAGGCCCGCCCGAGTGGGCGAAGATCGTTGATGTAAACAAGAACGGACGTATCGAGTCCGATGAATTTCGCGAGGCGGCGGAGACTTTCTTCCAGGTTACCGACGGCAACAAGAACGGGATAATCGAACTGAGCGAGCTTCCGGCAAGGCCGGGCGGTAAGCCGGGACGGATCGAAAAGGATCGAGTTCCGCCGTTCCTGTTTCTCGAATTCGGCGACATCGACCTGAATCGCGAAGCATTCTTGCAGAAGGCAAATCAGAAATTTGCGAGGATCGACGTCGATGGCGACCGAACCCTGGATTGGGAAGAGATCAAAGTCGTTCGCCCCGAAAACGACGATCGCCGGGGCCGCGACGACCGCAGGGACGCGCCGAACGGAGCGATGGCCAAGTTCGTCGGTTCCGAGTTACGATTCGGAGACAAACTCGTCAAAGGCGCTCCGTTTTCCGCCGAAACGGTCCGCGAGGAATCGAAGCGGTTATTTGATGGCTCGCTGGTCAAGTCTCAGAGCAAGGGAGAGATCTACCGCGATGGCGAGGGTCGCGTCCGTCAGGAGATGCCGTTCGATTCGATCGCGGGATTTCCGGTGATGAATCGCAATGACCAGCCGCTCAGGCTGGTGCATATCGTCGATCATGTTGCGGGAAAAACGTACTCGCTGAATACGACCGAAAAGACCTATTTCAACATTCCGTTCAAACAGGCTTCGCCGCTCGAGCCGAAAAATGAACCGCGGGAAGCGAAGAAAGAAGCGCTCGGCAAGCAGACGATCGAAGGGGTCACCGCCGAGGGCACCCGCATCACGATCGAGATTCCGGTCGGTGAGATCGGCAACGACAAACCGATCAACGTTGTCACCGAGAAATGGTACTCGCCGGAACTGCAGATGATCATCCTGTCGAAGCATACCGATCCGTTCATCGGTGAAGTGATCTTTCGCTTGGTGAATATCAAGCTCGGAGAGCCCGCCGCTGAACTTTTCAAGATTCCGGCCGACTACAAAGAGACGGAAGCGCGGCCAAAGGACGAAAGGCGTCCGCAGCCGGATAATCGCAGACCCCAGATGGACGACCGGCGACCGCCGATGGACGGCCGACGTCCCGTTCTGGGTGATAGACGTCCGCCGATGAGGCCGTAGGCGTTTGGTTGAGAATTGGTTGTTTGAATTTGAATGATCGAGGAAGCCTTAAAGTTGGACCAGATTCTGAACGCGAGCAATTCGAACGCCGTCGAGGCGGTTACCGATGAGGAACTGGTGCAGGCGGTTCTGGCAGGTGACGAAGCGGCGTTCGCGGTGCTGTTCGAGCGTTACAAACGGCTGGTCGTCCACCTTGTCGGACGGTTTTTCAATCAACGGGAACTGGTCGAAGAGTTTTCGCAGGTGGTCTTTACGAAGGCTTATTTCTCATTGAAGAATTTTCGGGGCGGACAGGAGAAATCTTTCACCTCCTGGATTTCAAGGGTCACCGTCAACGTCTGTTACGACGAACTTCGACGGCGGCAAAGACGGCCCGAAGATCTTTTCGCAGAACTTGGAACGGCCGAATCGGAATACATCGAGAACGTTGCCGCAAATGGTTCCTTAGAAAGCGAAAATGATCTCGTCAATCGTGATCTTGCGGAAAAACTTCTCGCGGGACTCGATGCCAAGGACCGGCTCGCCGTCACGCTCTTTCACGGCGAGGAGATGTCGATCAAAGAGGTCGCCAACGCGGTCGGTTGGTCTGAGAGCAATGTCAAGGTTCGCCTGATGCGGACACGCAGTTATCTACGTTCATTAATTGAAAGGTTGGGTTGAAAGTAATGAAGAAAGTTAAACTATTCGCAGTTATTGTTTTTGCCGGAGCGGCATTGATGTTTGGGCTATTCAAGACGTCTCCGACGGCGTCGGGGCAGACATCGTTGGCGACGCCGACGGGATTTTCAGCGACGACAAATCGTTATAACAACAAGGTCGGGCTGTATTGGGACGCGATCCGCGGGGCGACGAATTACAGGGTACTTCGTAGTACCACAAATAATTCGGCAACGGCGACCGACATCGGAACGACGGCAGCCAATTTCTTTTTCGACTCAACGGCAACGGCCGGCCAGACATTTTTCTATTGGGTTCGTGCCGAGAACCAGTCGACGACGAGCGGCTTGACGCCGGCGGCGCAGGGCGTGCGCGCGATCGCGACTAATCAAGGACCGGTTCCGCCGCTTGA
This sequence comes from Acidobacteriota bacterium, assembly GCA_016715115.1. NCBI lineage: Bacteria > Pseudomonadati > Acidobacteriota > Acidobacteriota bacterium. The sequence goes on along the minus strand of JADKBM010000016.1, from coordinate 894,444 downwards.
GCCGCCGCCACCCGGACCGCCTGCGAATCCGATGACCGCTGCCAAGGCATATCTCGGCAAAGCGCTCTTCTGGGACGAGCAGTTGTCGGCCACGCGAACCGTGTCCTGCGGCTCTTGTCACCGAGCGGGCACCGGCGGCAGCGATCCGCGTTCACTGGTCACTCTTTTCAGTTCAAAGAACCCGGGAAGCGACAGCCTCTTCAACACCCCCGACGATGTCGTCGGTTCGCCGGGCGTTCCGCTCAACAACGCGGACGGCACATACAGCTGGTCGACGAATTTCGGTTTTCGCACACAGGTGACGGGCCGCAAGGCGAATTCGCACATCAATGCGGCATACGCACCCGTTCTTTTCTGGGACGGCCGCGCTTCGGGCACTTTCCGCGATCCGGTGACGAACAATATCGTCATCAACAACGGTGGCGCGCTTGAAAGTCAAGCGGTCGGTCCCCCGGTCAGTTCGGTGGAAATGGGACACGGAACAAGCAACTGGACGCTGCTTGCCGGTCAGATCTCGACCGCTAAACCTCTGGTCCTGACGACCGATGTCCCGGTCGCCCTTGAGACGTGGATCGGCGGCCGCACTTATCCGGAACTTTTCCAGGAAGCTTTCGGAACGTCGGATGTGACGCCTTCGCGGATTGCAATGGCGATCGCCTCGTATGAACGCACGCTTTTCTCCGATCAAACGCCGCTGGACCTCGACAACGCCGGAATCACGCCACTGCCGCCCGCCGAGAATCGCGGACGGGGTGTGTTTGGCGGTACGCAGTGCGCGGTCTGTCACGCCGGCAATCTGCTGACCAACAACTCATTCCAGAATATCGGCTTGCGACCCGCAGGCGAGGATACCGGACGCTTTCAGGTTACCGGAGCGCAGAACAACATCGGACAGTTTCGTGTGCCGGGCTTGAGAAACGTCGCTCTGCGTTCATCTTTTATGCACAACGGCAAGTTCTCGACCCTGGAAGAGGTAATCGAGTTTTACAACCGCGGCGGCGATTTTCGAAACGAACCGAATTTTGCGGCCGGCCTCGTTCAGCCGAGGAATTTGAATCCCGGCCAGAAGGCTGATCTCGCGGCTTTTCTTCGAAACTCGCTGGTTGACGCGCGTGTCCGCAATGAACTGCCGCCGTTTGATGCGCCGCGTCCGTTTGCTGACACGAATCGCGTTCCGGTGATCGTCGGAACGGGAATCGCCGGATCGAATTCGTTGGTTCCGCAGGCATTTGCCATTGAACCGCCGCTTGTCGGAAACCCGAGCTTCACGGTCGCGGTTTCGAGCGCACTCGGCAATGCGAACGTGGTTCTGGTCGTCGATGAGACCGATCCGGGAGCGACGTCGACAATTCCTGCGACCGGCAACTTTGCGCGCGTTGCGTTGACGACCCAGGGCACTGGCGCGGGAAACGGATTCGCCTCGGTGAGTTTGGCGATCCCGGACAATGCCGCTCTGGTGGGTCGAACATTCTTTGGTCGATGGTATGTCACGGATCCGGGCGCGGCCGGCGGCGTCGCGGTTTCGCAGGCGTTCCGCTTCACGGCTTTTGGAACTGCGTCACGTAGTCAGGGCGGTTTCGTTGACTTCGACGGTGACGGCAAGACCGATGTCTCGATCGTTCGCCCGGGCGTTGCGGAATGGTGGTACCTGCGCAGTTCAGACGGCGTGAACCGCGCGTTCCAGTTCGGCTCGGCGACCGACACGATGGCGCCGGCTGACTTCACCGGCGACGGCAAAACCGACATTGCGGTATTCCGTCCCGGAACGGGAGAATGGTACGTGATGCGCAGCGAGGACGCGAGTTTCTACTCGTTCCCGTTCGGCGCGTCGGGCGATATTCCGGCGCCGGGCGATTTCGATGCCGACGGCAAGGCCGACGCGGCGGTGTTCAGGCCTTCGAACGCGACGTGGTACGTGCAGCGTTCGTCGGATAACGGGACGACGATCCAGCAGTTCGGCGCCAACGGCGACGTTCCGCAGGTCGGCGATTACGACGGCGACGGCCGCGCCGATATGGCGATCTATCGTCCGAGCGTCGGCCAATGGTGGCTGAACCGTTCGACGGCGGGCGTCATCGCGGCGACGTTCGGGATTTCGTCCGACAAGCCGATGGCACGCGACTTCACCGGCGACGGCAAGACGGACCTTGCGTTCTGGCGGCCTTCGTCGGGCGAGAGTGGTTCGTGTTGAGATCGGAAGATTCGACGTATTACTCGGCGCCGTTCGGAATCTCGACCGACATTCCGGTGGCGGGCGACTATGACGGCGACGGCAAGGCCGACACGGCGGTGTTCCGTCCGTCGGCGGCGACTTGGTACGTCAACCGCTCGACTCAAGGATTGCTGATCCAGTCGTTCGGCGCGGCGACGGACATTCCGGTTCCGTCGGCATACACGCCGTAACGATTTCGGATTCGGGATTTGGGATTTCGGATTTGGAATCTGGAATTTGGAATCTGGAATTTGGATTTGGAATTTGGAATCTGGAATTCGGAATTTGGAATCTGGAATCTGGAATTTGGAATTCGGAATTTGGAATCTGGAATCTGGAATTCGGAATTTGGAATCTGGAATCTGGAATCTGGAATCTGGAATTTGGAATTCGGAATTTGGAATTTGGAATTTGGAATTTGGAATTTGGAATTCGGAATTTGGAATGCCCGCGGATTTCGCGAATCAGTTTTGATTCGCGCGGTCCGCGGGCAAATTCATTGGGGGAAATTCTTTCGGAATAGCTGATATCGGAATAGCTGATAGATGATAGTGGGTAGCTGATAGTTTCAGTTCTCACTTCTCACTTCTCAGTTCTCACTTCTTTCGGAATAGCTGATAGATGATAGTGAATAGCTGATAGTTCCAGTTCTCACTTCTCACGTAACTAAATTATTGTCGTCACGATCTCGCGTATGCTGCGTTGGAGTTCCCGGTCGTCGGTGATCGGCGAGCAGATCGCGACCTCGGCGGCGGCGATCGGCGAAATGCCCTTGGCGATCATTTGGGCGGCGTAGATCAGAAGGCGCGTGGAGACGCCCTCTTCGAGACCGTGGCCGCGCAGATTTCGGACCTTCTGACCTATTTTGACCAGATCCTGCGCCGTTTCGAGATCTATGGCTCCTTCCTTTGCGACGATCTCGGCTTCGGCTTCCGGTGACGGATAATCGAATTCCATCGCCACGAAGCGCTGCCGCGTCGATTGCTTCAGATCCTTCAAGATCGACTGGTATCCGGGATTATATGAAACAACGAGCATGAATTCCGGAGGCGCTTCGACGATCGTGCCGCGCTTTTCGATCGGCAAACGCCGCCTGTCGTCGGTCAGAGGGTGGATTATGACGACCGTGTCCTTTCGGGCCTCGACGACTTCGTCGAGATAGCAGATGGCTCCGGCACGAACCGCGGTGGTCAAAGGTCCGTCGTGCCACACGGTTTCTTCGCCTTCGAGCAAGAAACGTCCGACGAGGTCGGTCGATGACAGATCTTCGTGGCACGCGACAGTAATCAACGGACGTCCCATTCTGTACGCCATATACTCGACAAATCGCGTCTTTCCACATCCCGTCGGCCCTTTGAGCATAACCGGCAGACGCGCCGCGTATGCCGCTTCAAACAGTTCGATTTCCTGTTTGATCGGCAAATAATAAGGTTCGTTCTCGACTCTGTATTTCTCAACCGCAAGTTCCATAGTGTCGCGAATATCTTAGCACTTCGACGAAGACAAGGTAAAAGCTGGGATGGAGGAACAAACAACCGCCCATCAGTCGAAAAAAAACGGCGGTCCGAAGACCGCCGCGTCAAAACCGATGGTTAGCCTCTACTGGGCCACAAAGTCGGCGTTTGTGACATTGTCGTTGACTTGAACCGCCCGCGACGTGAAGGTGTATTCCTTCGATCTTGCTCCCATCGTGTAGCTCGCGCCCGAGTTCACGTTCAAAAAGCGATAGTAGCCGAATGGATTCGTCAGCGCCGTACGCGTAACTCCGTTGCCGTCGGTCATCGTCACGCGGGCCATCGACACGCTTTGTCCCGTCGACGAAGTAACTCGACCCGAAACCGAAACCGCGACTGCGGGACCGCTCGGTGCCTGGACGGAAACCGTGATCGGACTGCCCGTCTTGAAGAATCCGACAGTCGCGTTGACCGTCTGCGGGGCGCGATCCGAATCGAATCGGAAGTTGTAGAGCGTTCCCCAGCGAATTGCGTTGGCATTGGGATTCTGCGCCAGCGTTTCAGAACTCCAGGTCATCGAATTTGCCGCCGGAGCCTGCGTCCAGGCCGCATTGCTGAACCCGGCGCTTCCGACCGTTCCGTCGTTTGCCCAGGCCGGATGTTGCGGCGGAGCCTTGAAACCGACGTTCGTGAGCGTTGCGCCGCCGCCGATGGGGACGCTGAACGACTGAATCGCGCGATCGAGATTCTGGTTGTAGATCGCGTATTCGTAATGCCAGACGCCCGGCGACGGATTCGTCACCTTGTACCCGACGATGCCGATGCCGTCGGCGGTCGGGGCAGGCCGGATTTCAGCCAAGGTCGCGCCCGTCCACGCATTGATCGCCGCCTTCTGTCTCACCGTAGAGCCCACCGCCGAGAAACTGAACGGACTTGCCGTTCCCGTGACGTTGTAGCGCCGGTACGACACGTTGTTGTTCATATTGCACTGCGTCGGATTCGCCTGGCACCACGCGTACTCGTGCGGCGTGACGTACTGGCCTTCGGCGTAGTAAGTCGCCCCGGGGTTCAACGACGTGTTGAGATCGTTGACCTCGGTCAGCATACGGTGCGAAGGACCGGTATGCGTGTGGCCCGAATGATTGTTCGGAGGAGTGGCAGCGTCGCCGCGCGGATAAAAGCCGGTGTACGGATTGATCCAAGCCTTTGAACCGAGGTTCGGACCGGCATTCAAACTCGCCGAATACGGATCCGAGCATCCTGAACCAAGACGCGTTCCGCCGACACCGTTGCAACCGAGGCTGCAGATGTTGTTCGTCAGCGCAGTAAAGGCGTGCTTGACCTGCGATTGAGCGATCTGCTCGAAGCGCTCGTCGTTCGACGCGCCGCCGCTCAAACGATAAAGGTTCTGCGGGATGACCGGATGGTCGTTATCCGGCAAAGCGAACCAATTGAGATCGACATTTCCGAAGTTGCAGGAGTCCGTCCCCAGCGCGAGACCGACCTGTGTCCCCGCTTGCGACCCGAACTGAGCGAGGCCGTTAACGTCACCGACGACGACGTCCGGTCCCGGAGTGGTGCCCGGGAAGGCGTTGCCCGGCATCGACTCGGATTTGACTTCGCCATCAACAACTCGCGTCACTTCGACCGGACGCATCGTCGCCGTGATCGAGATCTGACCGACCGTTGCCAATGCGTCACCCGGACGTCCGAGTTCGGTCGCGTATTCCTTCGAAAGGATCAAGCGGCCCATCTGGACATAGAGCGTCTGATCGCTCGGGTAATAATCGTAAAGATGGCCCTCGACGTAGAAAAAGGTGAAACCGGTGCGCGGGTCGCGAACCGCAAGCTCGTACGGTTCCGTCGGCTCCAGATTCTCGACCGCCAACTGTCCGTTCGCGGAGTTTAGTCTGCCCGGGAGAGCTGAATCCTTGGCGATGATGGTCATCGAACTCGGAATCGGGCCGCGCAGTTCGTCATTGAAAACAAGAACCGTAAAGAACGAGTCCGGTTCCGCTTCAAAACGAAACTGAGTCGAAGACGAATCTTTGGTCGCTGACCCATTCAAACGGTCCATATCGAGATCGATCGAAACGTTTCCGCGCGCAACGATCATCTTCTTCATAGTCCCGGTGTTCGCATCGCGCCGAACCACGTTGAAGTTCGTTAACGACATTTCCGCGCTGTTCTCAAAAAAGATCAGCAAAGGCAGCAAAGCTACGACAATGGTTTTTAGCATAATTCGAAAATCGGCCGCAGGGGCCAGTGGTAAACTCCTAATTGAAACGGTACAGGAGATTGACATTCTAACACTTCTTTCGCCTCTTTAGTCAAGTCGGTTATAGTATTCAATTCGACTTGCTGAATCGGTATCTGTTGGTCAGATTATGAAAAAAGGTTGCGAGGGTGTGAAACCGAACAAAAAGCGTTCGATCGAGTTGCCTGTTCTGCCAGGCGGTGGAGCCGGCGAAGGCATCGTCAGGGAATCGAAGACCGCATATTGGCGGGCGTTTGCGCTGATCACGCTCAACCTGCTGATGATCGCGCATATCGTCCAATGGTATCTGACGGGAAGGACGGTCTCGCCGATCGAACCGTCCGAGGCGATGTATACGCTTCAGCGCGGGGCTTTGAACGCGGGATTCATCTTTTTCACGCTGGCGATCCTCGCAACGCTCATCTTCGGCCGGTTCGTTTGCGGCTGGGGCTGCCACGTGGTAGCGCTTCAGGATCTTTGCGGCTGGCTTTTGAAGAAAATGGGGCTCAAGCCGAGGCCGTTCCGTTCGCGCCTGCTCGTTTGGGTGCCGCTGATCTTCGCGCTGTATATGTTCGTCTGGCCGACAGTTTACCGTGCCATCGTGGCGGCGCCGAACGAACCGCTTATCCCGCAGTTTACCAACCATCTGGTTGTCGACGATTTTTGGGCGACATTCCCGCCGATCGCGGTCGCGATTCCGTTTCTCCTCGTTTGCGGGTTTATGACCGTGATCTTTCTCGGACAGAAAGGCTTTTGCACCTACGCCTGTCCGTATGGAGGCTTCTTCAGTCTGGCGGATAAGGTCGCGCCGGGAAAGATCCGCGTCACGGACGCTTGCAATCAATGCGGCCATTGCACGGCAGTCTGCACGTCAAATGTCCTTGTCCACGCCGAGGTCAAAGAGTACGGCGCGGTCGTCGATCCGGGCTGTATGAAATGTATGGACTGTGTCAGCGTTTGCCCGAACGATGCGCTCTATTTCGGATTCGGAAAACCGTCTCTCGCCGTCTCGAAATCGCTGAAGCAGAATCACTCTCTGACCTGGCCCGAGGAACTGGTCGCCGCGGCCGCATTCGGATTCAGCCTTTTTGCGGTCTGGGACGTTTACCAGCTCGTACCGATGCTGATGGCGCTCGGAGTCGCGGTCGTGACGACGTTTCTCGTTGTCAGGACGATCAGATTGTTCAGGTCCGGCGACCTCGCATTCTACCGTTTCGCGCTCAAGTCGTCCGGCAAGATCAAGACCGCCGGTTGGGTGTTTCTCGCTTTTTCGGCGTTTTGGATCGGACTCAACGCGCACAGCGGCTACGTGCGTTATCACGAGCGCGCCGGAGCGCAGGCGTACGAGAGCATTCGGATCCCGGATGAACTTGCGCTGGCGCGTCCGAATCCCGATCCGTGGCTCGGCGCAAGCGACCGCAAAAACATCACTGACGGTCGGAATCATCTGAACGCGGCGGCAAGTGCCGGATTGTTTACGAACGCCTTCGCTTTGCCTAAGCTCGCGTGGATGGAGTATCTGGCGGGGAACACCGACCGATCGCTGGAACTGCTGGCAAAGTCGGCGACGCTGCAAACCGGTCAGGCACGAGCGCTGAACCTCTACTACCGCGGCGCGATTCTTAATCGGACCGGAAGTTCGGACCGGGCGCTGGCAGATCTTGACGCGGCGCTCGCCGAGCGTCCCGACCTGATCGTCGCCCGCGAGGAGCGCGGCGAGGCTCTCTGGCAGCTTGGCCGCAGGAGCGAAGCGGTGACCGTCTGGAAGGACGCGCTCGGTCGGAATCCGGACTTGGTGTTGGCGAACCTCTTTCTTGCCGGCGCCAACGCCGCGGACGGCAATCAGAACGACGCCGACGCTTATGAGCGCCAGGGCGATCGGCTGACGCCGGCAGATCCGTTCTTTAACTGGATGTTAGGCCTTCGGCTGCAAAACGTCGGTATGAATCAACTTGCCGACAAGCACTTCAAACGCGCCATTCAAATCAATCCCGAGTTTCGCGTCAAGCGCACGTTTGATCCGCGTCCACAATAAACCCAAATTACGCAATAGAAGATTTCTTTCCCGCGAAATACGCCAAAAACGCGAAAAATGGCATTTTTGATGTTGTTTTTCGCGTATTTTGAGTATTTCGCGGGAAATTGCTTTCAATGAGTAATCCGGGATAAAAAAAAACGCCGCGAAATTTACACGCGGCGTTCTTTCAAATGGCTCGTCAATCAACTACTTGCATTTCGAGTATCCGCAGTCCCGACAGAAGTCGCATCCCGACGCGTGTTCGAGTTGGCCGCGGCATTCCGGGCATTCGCCGATGAGATTGCTCATCTTCGGTTCCGCGAACGCGACCACGTCGGACTTTCCGGCTTCGAGTTTGCTGATCTGCCGCTCCGACGCCGGAAGGTTTTTCAGCCGACGGTCGATAAGCAGCAAGCACTCGGCGATCGCTTGCTCGGGCGACGTCAAGAGGCGTTCGTTGAACCAAACCGCGTGCGTGCCCGTGACCTTGTTCAGGCTTCGGGCGACTTCCTTGACCTCGAATCCGCCGCGGAGCATCTTCGACGCGAGGAGTCCGACGCCTTCCGAGATCGGACCGGTCGCAAAAACCTCAAGAACCTTCTCGCCGTTATGATTGACCGTGACATAGAGGTTCACGCCGTCGAACGGAATTCTCCACGTTGAACCCTGGAGTTCGCGCGGCCGGTCGATGTGCTCCATCGATTCACGCAGGCGTTCGACGACGACGAACTCCTGACTCTGGCCGACCGAATCTACGATAGTTTCCGTCTTCTTCTTGTCTTCGGCCTTCATCGAGGTCAAAACCTGACCTTCGCGACTGCCGTCGCGATAGTAGCTGACCGCTTTGCATCCGAGGTCTTTCGCCATCCGGTAGAGTTTGTCGACCGATTCGACCGTGTCGTCGGCCGCGCCGTTGCACGTTTTCGATATCGAGTTATCAACGTGCTTCTGCGCCGCGGCGAGAACCTGAACGTGCTGGTGCGAGGTGATGTCCATCGCCGAGATGAAATACGACGGAAGCTCGTCGAGATGTTCGACAACGTAGTTCGCCGCCTCGCGGATCGAATCTTCGCTCGATTGATCGACGTCGATCCCGAGCGACTGAGCCGCCAGCGTATGCACGTAGTGACGCTCGCCAAGCGTATCGCGACGGACGTACGCCCACGAGAAGTTCGGCTCGATGCCGGACGACGTTTCGGCGACAAGAGAGATCGTTCCGGTCGGCGCGATCGTCGTGACTTCGTAGTTGCGCGGCGTCATCGGTATTTCGCGCGGAATTCCGATTTCTTCATAAAGGAATTTGGCATAGTCCTCGCGGTTACCCTCGAGTTCCGGAAACGTTCCTTTTTCCGCGCCGAGTTTGAGCGACGCCAGCCACGCTTCGCGGCGGACAAAACCCATTACTTTTCCCATCAGGTCAATCGAATCCTGTTCGCCGTACGTGACTTGAAGGCTCAGACAAAGATCCGCGAATCCCATAATTCCGAGCCCGACCGGGCGCGTGCGCTTGACGACGTCGTCGATCGCCGGAAGCGGGAAGTGGCCGGCGTCAACGACGTTGTCGAGGAATTGCGTCGACAGGTGCGTCGCTCGTGCGAGTCGTTCCCAATCGATGTTCTCATCCGGATTCAATCCGTCGCCGCCGGCCTTGTAGAACTTGGCGACATCGATCGAGCCGAGATTGCACGAGTTGTTGAAGTGAAGCATCTGCTCCCCGCAGTTCGAGATCACGATGCCGTTGGCGACGAAGGAATGCGGTCCCGGAACAGTGATATCAAAGACCTCTTCTTCGCCATCGGCAACAACGTCCTTAATGATCGCGGTAAAGCTTTCGGCGTAAAATCCACGTTTCGAATCGCCGATCGCGATTGCGAGTTTTTCGTTCTTTGCATCCTGGAGAAAGCCGATCTCTTCTGCGAAAACGGCGACATTGTTCTTCGCAACCACTAACTCGTGATAGGCCTGACAGTCATATGATTTGAGTCCGCCTTTCCCGTCCGGAAGCATTCTTGCCGAAGCTTCGCGCCGGTTTCGATAGATCTTTGACGCGATGCCAAAATTTATCAACAGGCGCTGAACACCTTCGAGCAAATCGTTTGAGATCGAAGTGAGCCGAACGTTCAGTCCTTTTTCGAGGCTCCCGGAGACGGTCCCGTCGGCCGAAAACAAAGCTTGCAGGAATCCTCGCTGCATATTCTCCGATCCCTTGAGAACGGCATCGGGAACCTGGAGCTTGTTTTCAGTAAGCCCGAATTCATCGGCGATTCGATAGAAGCGTTCTGAGCCGACGCGCGTTTCCGCGCGCCCTTTGACGCGTACCGCCGAGATCTCGTAAGTTTGGCGGTCCGAGTTGGTCAGCGGTGCGGCGATCTCGTTCACGTATTCCGCGAACATCGGCGCGAGTGACTGCTCTTCACCGAAGAACGAGAGGACGACACGTTTCGCATACGAATTAATATGTCCGTCGCCAACCAGCCAGCCGAGCGTGCGTCCAAGCTTCAATCCGCCTTTTGTTCCGAATCCGCCCTTTCTATTGAGGATGTGAACCTTGTCTCCGCGTTTCAGTTCGCCGAGTTGGACGTAGCCGTTTGGCGTCATGATCTTATGATCGGCGGTTGCGCGCAGGCTGTAACCCTCTTTCGTCAGAAGTTTGAATACCTTTTTGACGCCAGTGCGAAAGGCTTTGGATGACGAATGCAACGTCTTTTCAAAACCGTAACGCGAATCAACAGCGGCATCAAAACTCTTCTGCGTCTTGTAGAGTTCGCCCATCGTCACGAGGCCTTCGCCGGTGTAAACCAGCGTATCCGCCGTCACGCAGGGATTACAGGCGTGGATCGGTCCCATCGTCGAGATCATATGGTTGTGACGATTGACTTCGTCGATGAAGATGATCCCGGGCTCCGCGTACTTGTGGGCCGACGCGATGACGCGGTTCCAGATGTCGGGAGCGTAGATCATCCCCGGTTCCGGCGCGTGCTCGATCGTGCAGTCCGAAAGATCGGCTGTTTCAAAGGCGAGTTTGTCCGCAAAGGTCGCCGTTTCCCCGTTCGGACGGCGATAGACCGCATAGTCGGCGCCGGTTACCGGATCGTTGACGGCTTGGGTCCACGGTTGGCCGTCGAACTCGGTTTGGAACCAGATCTTGTCGTCGACGGCTTTCATAAAGTTGTCGGTGACCGTCACCGAGATGTTGAAATTCGTCAACGAATGCTGATCGTTCTTGGCGTGGACGAAACGAAGAACATCCGGGTGCTTGATGCTGAGGATGCCCATATTCGCGCCCCGGCGAACGCCGCCCTGCTTGACGACTTCGGTTGTGCCGTTGACGATGTTCATAAAGCTCACCGGACCGGAAGCGACACCGCGCGTCGAGTTGACCATCGACCCCGCAGGACGCAGGAACTCGTATGTCATTCCCGTGCCGCCGCCGGTTTGGTGGATGATCGCGACGTTCGAAGCGTGTTCCATAATGCCTTCGATCGAGTCCGGTACGTTAAGAACAAAACACGCCGCGAGCTGGCCATTCGGCTTGCCGGCGTTGACGAGACACGGAGTGTTCGGAACGAACTCTCGGTTGAGCATCACTTCGGTCATCGAGTCGTAAAAATAATCGCGGCGAACGGGATCGTGTTCAGCGGTCGAAACGTGGCCGACGACGCGGCGGACAATGTCTTCCCAGGTTTCGAGGGCCTCGCCATTGATGTCTTTCAGCGAATAACGCTTGCTGACAACCTTTTGGGCGTTGAGGCCGAGCGGCTTGATATGGCGCTTGAGTGCCGTTCCCGCTCCGCTTCCGTTAGTTTGACCATTTTTGGCGACAAATCCGCCCGATACGACAGGCTCGAAGACTGTGCTCATATTCGATTGATTCTCCTCAGCGTCTTTTAGAGACAGGTATTTTGTATTTCTAAAATCTTACTTATTTTTCTTGCATTTTGAAATGCGTGTGGTAGATGTCTTACTTCTGACCCTTCGTCGGACATTGGGGATACCGATATGTCCGAAGCGAATTGAAATATACCCGATTCCAAATTTGGATGTCAACAGAAAAATACACAATATATTGTGTTGTTCATAAAATCGTGACCCAAATAGCGTGTAAGTTAAAGTAATTCCTAAGGTTTCGGGCGCGAAAAAAACTACGCCGTCGATCCTGTGGTTTTGAGTCCGGCAGGCGGTCTTCACCGTATGGTCAACCACCTCAAGGCGGAACTCCGAACGCCATCGGTTTGACTTGCCGCGAGCGGTTTCCGAAACTGAATCCTATGGATAAATTGATACACGGATTGGCGGCCGACGCGACGGTGCGCGTGATGGCAGCGATCACCACCGATACCGTACGCGAAGCCGTGCGGCGGCATCAGACTTCTCCAACGGTTTCATCTGCGCTCGGGCGCGTTTTGACCGGTACGCTTCTGCTCGGCGCGAGTCTCAAGGAATTCGACCGGTTGACGGTCAAGATCGAAGCAAAAGGCGAGGTTGAAGGGATCGTTGCCGAGACGGTCGGCGACGGCAAGGTCCGCGGCTATGTAAAGAATCCGTTCGCCGATCGTCCACAGCGCGCCGACGGAAGTTTCGACGTTTCGGGCATCGTCGGCGAGGGGACAATGTTTGTGATTCGCGAATCAGGCTTCGAGATCGGACTTCACCGCGAACCTTATATCGGTTCGGTGCCGCTCGTCACGGGCGAGATCGGCGAGGACTTTGCGAATTACCTGCTCAAGAGCGAACAGATCCCCTCGGCGGTGATCGTCGGGGCGGCGCTCCAGTCAGAAGAACCTTTCGTGACCTGCGCGGGCGGTGTGATGATCCAGATGCTTCCGACCGCGAACCCGAACATTGCGGTGATGATCGAAGACACGATCCTTCACGCGCCGCGCGTCACGGACGCGATCCGCGAAGGCGCGACCGCCCCGGATCTCTTGAAACTGATGCTCGGGATCATCGACTTCGAGATCCTTGGCGAAAAAGACGTCCGCTTCGAATGCAATTGCTCGTTCGAACGCGCTGTCGGTCTGATCGCATCGCTCGGCAAAACCGAGGTCCGCTCGATGCTCGAAGAAGACAAAGGCGCGACGATGACCTGCGGTTTCTGCAGCGAAGAATACCGCTTGAATGAGGCGGATCTGGAGAGGATCTTAGAAACTGGGAACTGAGAACGGAGAACGGAGAAATGAGAAGTGAGAAGTGAGAACGGGGAACTGAGAACGGGGAACTGAGAACGGCGAACTGAGAACTGGGAAGTGGGAACTGAGAGCGGAAAACGGAAAACGGAGAAGTGGGAACTGAGAATTGAGAGCGGAAAACGGAGAGTGGAGAACTGAGAATTATCAGCGTTATTATTAGTTCTCAGTTCTCATTTCTTATTTCTCAGTTACAAGTTTTCAGTTCTCAGTTCCCACTTCTCAGTTCCCACTTCTCAGTTCCCAGCTCCCAGTTCAGAATCTGATCTGCGTCGAGTGGATCACGCCGCGGGAACCGCAGGCGTCGGTAATGTACCAGAGTCCGTTGCTGTCGCGAACACCGGTCGAGCCGAGTATCCTGACAGGTGTGTTAAGTCCGCGCACGACACAGATGATGCGGCCGTTGGGGGTCGCGCGTATGTTGGACGGCGGGTCGATAACGTACGCCGTGCGCGAATTGTCGACCGGCGGCTGAATCGTCGGCAGAGGCGTCATCTTCTTCTTTGCCTCGAGCGCTTTGCGTTCGTCCTCAAGCCGTTTCTTCTCAAGGTCCAGCTTTTCCTGTTCGGCCTTCAGCTTTTCTTTTTCATCGTCGAGTTCGTCTTTTTTATTGTCGTTGTCCGCTTTCGTTTCGTCGGTCTTTCCGGCCGTAGCACCCGAATCGGTCTTCGATTTGTTGACCGTTTCGGTAGGTCCGTTTGACGGGCCGCTCAGGAAATAGATGCCAAGCCCGACGCCGGCACCGACGATGACCAGCAAAATCAGCCCGACGACGAAATACAAAAGGCCCGAGCCGCCGCCGGATTCGGTTTGCGGCGGCTGCGCCGGGAATGCCTGCTGAAACGGTTGTTGAAATGGCTGCTGAAATGACTGGTCGATGGGAATGATCGCCGGCGCGCTGCGGATGACGGTCGGCATCTCGATCTGTGAGACGGTCGGCGCGGTTGAAGATGCGACAAGCGTCGCTCCGTCGTTCAGACAAAAATTGGTTTCGTCGTAGTATGTTTGGCCGCATTGCGGGCAGGTTTTCATATGAAACTCCCTTTTGCGGCTTCGCGCCTTTGCGGGAAACTCCTCGTCAAGGTATTTCGGGCCGCAAGCAACATCTGATCCGAACTCATTTTACCACAAGAAACCGCTATTTCACTTGCAACGCGATGCCCTCCGGGCGTATCTTATGAGACATAGCCGATCGGTTTGGTCGGTGAAAATTCAGAACACGGAGAGTGTTAGAAAAATGAAGAAATATGATTACGCGGTCGTCATCGGACGATTCCAGCCGCTCCACAACGCACATCTCGAATTAATCCGTTACAGCTTAGGTTTAGCCGAAAAGGTCATCATCGTTCTTGGCTCGGCGCGAAGCGCGCCCGACATCCGGAACCCGTTTACGCCGGCGATGCGCGAAGAGATCATCCGCGCTTGTTTGCCGTCGGAAGACAAGCGGCTCGTTTTTCGGGCCGTTCGCGATTATCCGTACAACGATCACGTCTGGACGGCCGAAGTCCAGAACGCGGTCGGCGAACTTTCCGACGAAGACGGGACCGAATCGCCGCGTGTCGGGATCGTCGGATTCTTCAAGGACAAGAGTTCGTATTACCTGAACCTTTTTCCGCAATGGGACTTTGAGGAGTTTTACTGTTCCGACAAGCGCCTTTTGAACCTCAACGCGACCGAGATTCGAGAGAAGTATTTTGGCGAAGACGACACGTGGCGCGGACTCGTGCCGGCCGTCGTCGCCGCATATCTGGACGCGTTTCGAGAAACCGAATTCTATCCGGCGCTGAAAGGCGAATTCGAATATCTGAAAAAGTATCGGGACGATACGCGATTCGTCGGCGTGCCTTACAAACCGGTCTTTTTGACGACCGACGCGGTAGTTGTTCAAAGCGGCCACGTCCTCGTCATCCGCCGCGGATTTCAGCCCGGCAAGGGACTGCTCGCGCTTCCGGGCGGATTTTTGGCGGACAATTTGACGCTCGAGGATTCGGCCCTCAAAGAACTCAAGGAAGAAACGAACATAAAAGTGCCGGCGCAGGTCCTTCGCGGGAGCATCAAGGCGTCGCACGTTTTCGATTTCCCGGAACGATCGCTCCGCGGCCGGACCGTGACGTTCGCCTATTACATCGAACTCGCACCCGATCTGAAAGAAGGACTGCCGCGCGTCAAAGGCGGGGACGACGCGAAGAAAGCGTTTTGGCTCCCGCTTTCGGCACTCGGTGAAAAGGAAGACGAGTTTTTTGAGGATCACATCCACATCATTCGTTACTTTTTGGGGATTTAGTTTGGAGTTCCGTTTGGAGTTCCGCCTTCAGGCGGCCGAACAAGGTAAACAAAAACTAGGCTCTTGGGTAAAGAGCCGAAAATTGGAGAACAAAATGTTTCAAATCAATCGAATTATCGACACCGACTCGTACAAGGCGAGTCATTGGCTTCAGTATCCGCCGCAAACGGAACTGGTTCACTCTTACCTCGAATCGCGCGGTTCTGACCGCGACTGGCACGAGACCGTATTTTTCGGGCTGCAGTATATTCTGAAACGCTATTTTCTTGAGCGATTCACTCAAGAAATGGTCGAAGAAGCCCGCGACGTGATCACCGCCCACGGCGAGCCGTTCAATTATCAAGGCTGGACGAGCTTGATCAAAAAGCACGGCGGCCGAATGCCCCTGCGAGTCCGTGCCGTGCCGGAAGGTTCGGTCGTTCCTTTGCGAAACGCCCTGATGACGGTCGAGAATACCGATCCCGAATTCTTCTGGTTGACGAGCTGGTTCGAAACGCAACTGATGCGGATCTGGTATCCGTGCACCGTCGCCACGCAGAGTTTTCATATCAAACGTGACGTTCGGCGGTTTCTTGACGAAACGGCCGACGACGCTGATTCCGAGATCGGCTTCAAGGTCCACGATTTCGGCGCGCGCGGCGTTTCGAGCCAAGAAACGGCGGCAATCGGCGGCGCGGCGCACCTCGTGAACTTCTTCGGCACCGACACGATGGCCGCACTTCTGATCCATAGGGAGTTTTACAATTCACCGATGGCCGGATTTTCGATTCCCGCGGCCGAGCATTCGACGATCACGAGTTGGGGGCGGGAGAACGAAGTCGAGGCGTATCGAAATATGCTCCGGAACTTTGCCAAGCCGGGAAGTCTCCTTGCCGTCGTCTCGGACTCGTGGAACATCTACGAAGCGGTCGAGAAGATCTGGGGCGAACAGCTCAGGCAGGAAGTTGTCGATTCGGGTGCGACGGTGGTTATTCGTCCGGATTCGGGCGAGCCGGTCGAGGTCGTCTCGCGCGTCGCGCACCTGCTCGGCGAGAAGTTCGGCTCGGATATCAATTCAAAAGGCTACAAAGTTCTCCGCAACGTCCGTATCATCCAAGGCGACGGCGTCAATCAGCAGTCGATCCACGCGATCCTCGAACGATTGAAGTCCGAAGGGTTCTCGGCGTCGAACATCGCCTTCGGAATCGGCGGCGCGTTGCTGCAGAAGATCGACCGCGACACCCTCAAGTTCGCTTACAAATGCTCGGCGATCGTATCGCGCGGCCGGTTGATCGAAGTTTACAAACAGCCGATCACGGACGCCGGCAAGAACAGCAAGCGCGGCAGATTGGACCTGATCCGAACCGACAACGGGTTCGAAACCGTCAAACTCGATTCGATCGAACAGATCGCGTCGGCGACATCGGTGATGCGAACGGTCTTCGAAAACGGGGAACTGCTGATCGATGACGACCTGGAAGCGATTCGCGGGCGGACGACGATAGGTTGAGAAGTGAGAAGTGAGAACTGAGAACGGAAAACGGAGAAGTGAGAAGTGAGAACGGAGAACTGGGAACTGAGAACTGAGAACTGAGAAGTGAGAAGTGGGAACTGGGAACTGGGAACTGAGAAATGAGAACGGAAGACTGAGAAGTGAGAACTCCGGTCCGCGGACTGAAAACGGAAAACTGAGAACGAAATTTTCAGTTTTCCGTTCTCAGTTCTCAGTTCTCAATTCTCAATTCTCAATTCTCAATTCTCAATTCTCAGTTCTCCGTTCTCCGTTCTCACTTCTCCGTTCTCCGTTCTCCGTTCTCACTTCTCAGTTTTCCGTTCTCCGTTCCCACTTCTCAGTTTTAGATCGGCTCGAGCTGAAGCGCGCGGTTCAGATAATGGTAGAGGTCGTTAAAGTCGCGGAGGGCGCGGTTTAGAATGATCGGAAGCTGCGGGATGTCGGTTGTGTTGACGACGAGGTTCAAGTTTCGGAGAAAGGCTTCGTGGGCGTTCATCGTCGAAGCCTTGTCCTCCAGAGAAATCAGGTAAAGACGGCGGCGCTCGGAGGAGTACATCGCGTTCACCTTTTGTTGCAGGATCGCGGCGCCGCCGAATTCGGCCGCGAAGTCCGGCGAGAAGATCAGAATTTCCGTTTTGCCTTCGCGCAGCCGTTCATTCGCCTGCGCCGGCGTCTGGGCGACGTAAACCTTGAATCCTGCCCCGACCAGAACCTTGCCGACCTCGTCGCGTTTTTGACCGAGGCACAGAAGTATCCGGCGCGGCTTTTCGTCCGACGCGTCGTTCGTGTCGAGCACCGTTTTCTCGGTTTGGAGCGCGGAGAGCAACGAACGCAGGGCATTGTTGATCTGAAATTCGGCTTCTTTGTTCGAGAAGTCCTGCGCGCCGTCGGAGACGGCCGGAGCCGCTTTTGTCGCTTCAAGCTGTTGGGCCGTCGAACCCTTCTGAACGCGGATCAGATTCTGGCAACGCGGACAGCGGACGGTAAAGTTCTGGGTCGGGATCTTTCCCTCGTCGAGCTGCAAAGAAACGGAGCAATTGTCACAACGGATAATCATTTGTTTAGTCGGGAATCGCGACTTGCGATCGCGGGGTTTTGCCGGAGGTCGAATCCAAAAATTCGGCCTATTCCATCATATCGAGCACCGAGTTCGAAGGGACCGGTTGCGGGACATTCATCATCGGTACGGACGGCGGCTTGTTCTTAAGGTAGTCTTCCGTTGACGACAATCCCTTCAGCTGGAGCAGAAGATTGTTCTGGTTGGTCGCAAACGAAAGTCCGTCGTCGAGCGTGATCTGATCGTTTTCGATCATCAACCTTATTACGGTGTCGAAATCCTGCATTCCGTCGATCTCGCCGTCGCGCATCGCGTCGAGCAGCGTCTTGCCTTCCGATTCGCCCTTTTCGATGTACTCGCGCGTTCGCGGACTCGATTTGAGAATTTCGACGGCGGCGATGCGGCCTTTTCCGTCGGCGCGCGGAATGAGCCGCTGCGAGACGATGTAGCGAAACGTCTGTGCGAGCCGTGTGCGGATGATCTTTTCTTCGTTCTTCGGATAAAGTCCGATGATGCGGTCAACCGTTTTCGCGGCGTCGATCGTGTGGAGCGTCGAGAGCACAAGGTGACCGGTTTCGGCTGCCTCAAGCGCGATCTCGGCAGTTTCAAGGTCGCGCATTTCGCCGACGAGGATCACCTTCGGAGCCTGTCTGAGCGCGGCGCGCAAAGCCGACGAAAAGTCGCGCGTGTCCGAACCGACCTCGCGTTGGTTGATCGTGCATTTTTTGTGGGGATGGAGAAATTCGATCGGGTCTTCGATCGTCACGATGTGGTAGCTCTTGGTTTCGTTGATCCGGTCGATCACGGCCGCAAGCGTCGAACTTTTACCCGAACCGGTCGGGCCGGTAACCAGCACGATCCCATTGCGGATGCCGCAGATGTCCTCAAGTTGGGGCGGAATGTTGAGCGATTCAAAACTCGGTATTTCGTGCGGAATGACGCGCATCACGATCGAGTATGAGCCTCGTTGCTGAAAGATGTTGACACGGAACCGACACCGGCCCGGCAGCGCGTAGCTGAGATCGGCGGTGCCGAACTTCGCCAGTTGCGCCGCGGCTTCGGAATTATCGCGGAGAATCGACATCGCAATCATCTCGGTCTGATAGCCGGTAAGTTTTCCGATGCCGAGCGGTGTCGCCGAATACAGACTGCCGCTGATCTCGATCTGCGGCTTCTGGCCGCACGAAAAGTTCAGATCGCTGACGTTATCTGAGATAAGCAGCATCTGCTCAATAATCGGGGCTACATCAAGCAAACTCATTTTGTGGAATTACTCCCTGGGGAAAATTGGAAATCGATGAAAAGACTTGAGCAACGGAGCACGGCTTAAAATGAGGCCGCGAAGTCAATTTCTATTTTGACGCAAACGAGGCGAGAAAAGCAAGCAGTTTTTAACTTTGTCTAACGATGTTCAAACTAATCCAATTAGTCTGGAGTAGTTCTTCGCGAGTGCGTTCGACGGCTTCAAGAGAGCTTTGATGATCGCCGCAGAGTCGGCGCCGGAACCGAGAACGTTCAAAAGAGAGCTCTCGTCGATCCCGCCGATCGCGACGAGCGGAAAATCGCCGATCGCGGCGCGGACCTCCTCGATTCCGCGGAATCCGACAGCTTCGTCGGGGTCGTCCTTGGTCTTCGTATGGAAGATCGGCCCGATCGCGAGATAGTCGACCGGAAGATTGACCGCGGCCAGTGCCTGTTCAACCGAATGAGTCGAAAATCCGATGATCGCGTCGTTTCCGAGAATCGCGCGCGCGGCGCCCGGCGGCAGATCGTCCTGGCCGAGATGAACGCCGTCGGCCCCGAGTGCGAGCGCGAGATCGACTCGGTCGTTGATGATTATCTTCGCGCCGCGTTCACGGGCGATGCGCAGCGCATTGCGCGCATCGGCGAAGAAATCGCGCGGCGAAAGGTGTTTTTCCCGAAGTTGAATCAACGTTGCTTCGGCGCCGGTCAGGATCTCGACCTGTTCGGTGTGCGAGAGATCCGTCAAAACGGTGTTGGTGATGGGATATATCTTCGGCAGGATCATCGCTGTTCAGATGGGCTTGATCATCAGAAACGCGTCCTCGCCATTGTTGTAATATGCAGTGAGGCGTTGGACGATCGAGTAGTTGAGACCGCGATACAGACTCTGTGCCGCGATGTTGCTGACGCGGACCTCAAGCGCCACCGTGTTGGCGCCGCGGTTTCTGAGTGCCTCTTCGACGTGCGCGAGAAGTCGTTCGGCAAGTCCGCGGCGGCGATGTTCAGGGGCGACTCCGACCGTCGTCACGTGTCCCGTTCCCGACGGCTGAACCATCACGAAAATGAATCCGACAACGGGCTCTTCCGGTGTTGCGACGCGATAACTGACCGTCGTCGGATCATCGAGCAAGTACCCGAAGGTGTGCTTCGTATAGTTTTCGCCCTTTTTGAAGCAGCGCAGATTGAGCCGGAGAAGTTCGTCGATGTGGGTCGTCGTCAGCGGATGGACCTCGTAGACGGTCGGCGGCGCCGGCACAATGACCTCCGATTCAGCCGCTTCCGACTGAACAAAGAAGTTCCTAATTGTTTCAAGAACGGCCATTGTAACTTGGGACTTGGGATTTGTGATTTTGGATTTGCGCGAAGACGATCTCTTGAAACGCCCGAGGTTTCGACCGACCTTGCAGAATCAAAAGTCAAAAATCAAAGGTCAAAGGTCAAAGGTCAAAAGTCAAAGGTCAAAGGTCAAAAGTCAAAAGTCAAAAGTCAAAGGTCAAAGGTCAAAAGTCAAAAGTCAAAAGTCAAAAGTCAAAGGTCAAAGGTCAAAAGTCAAAGTCAAAGGTCAAAAATCAAAGGTCAAAAGTCAAAGGTCAAAGTCAAAGGTCAAAAATCAAAGGTCAAAAATCAAAGGTCAAAAATCAAAGGTCAAAAATCTAAAATATGAACGTGCAGTCGCCGTAACTGTAAAAGCGATACTTCTCGCCAACGGCGTGCCGATAAGCGTTCATTATAAGTTCGTGACCGGCGAAAGCGGAAACGAGAACGAGCAGCGACGATTTCGGCAGATGAAAATTCGTCAAGAGACCGTCGATCGCGCGGAATCGGTATCCCGGCGTGATCGTCGTATCGGCGATGCCGCGTTCGGCCCGAAATCGATCGCCGGTCGCCAATGCGTGTTCGAGCGTCCGCGTGACGGTCGTCCCGACAGCGATGATGCGGCCGATTCCCGATTTTACGCGATTCAGAGTCTCTGCGGTCCGCTCGTCGATCTCGAATCTCTCGCCCGAAACGCGATGCGCCGAAAGATCGGAAACCCGGACCGGTTCGAACGTCCCGTAGCCGACGTGGAGCGTTATCTCGGCGATCGAAACGCCGCCCGATTCGATCTGTGCCAATACGTCCGGCGTGAAATGGAGCCCCGCGGTCGGTGCGGCGATCGCGCCCTTCTGTTTCGCGAAAACGGTCTGGTAACGTTCGCGTTCTCCGGTTTGTTCACCTTCGCGTTTGATGTACGGCGGCAAAGGAGTTCGTCCGACGCGGTTCAACGCTTCGTCGAAATCGCCCTCGACTGCGAATTCGATCAAAACGCGGCCGTCGTCGAGCCGTTCAACGACGCTCGCCGAAAAGTGATCGTCGAACACGATCCGTCGTCCGGGTTTCAAGCGCTTCGCCGGCCGCGCGAGAGCCTCCCAAACGAACGGCGCGACCTCGCGGATCATAAAAAGCTCCACGTTTGCGCCCGTTTCGGTTCGGCCGAACAGGCGCGCCGGAAAGACCTTCGTGTTGTTGAGCACGAGCGTGTCGCCGGACCGCAGAAATTTCGGAAAATCACAAAAAAAAGAGTCACGCACGGAAACGGAACCTCGGTCGATCGCCAGCATCCGCGATGCCGAGCGTTCATCGAGCGGCTGTTGCGCGATCAACTCGGGCGGAAGTTCAAAATCAAATTCTTCGATGAGCATTCTGAAATCCGAAAACAAAAAAGGAATTACGAAATTTCATAATTCCTCGAAGATCTTGATGCGTTGGTGCCGGAGGTCGGACTCGAACCGACATGGGATTGCTCCCGCCAGATTTTGAGTCTGGTGCGTATACCGATTTCGCCACTCCGGCGCGAATTACAAATAATAGACCGATTATCCAATGAGGTCAACCGCCGCAGATTGCCCCGATGTCCGCAAAAAATAACTGTTGCCCGCCGCCGATTCCGCGTGTTAAATTTTGTTTAGCGCACTGCTCCGCGCTTCCTGCCAATTCCGTTTCGCATTCAACCGAGGTTTCCCATATGTTCGATTCCGTTGAGTCCGTCAAGAATCTCCTGCTGATCGACGACAAACCCGCAGACTCAAGCCGTCTGTTCCAACTTCTCAGGTCAAACTACCGTTGCGATTTTGTCTCCAGCGTCGAGGCCGCGAAATCGAAGGTTCGCAATTCCGAGTACAGCGTCATTCTGTGCAATGCGAATGTTGAGGACGCTCTTGAGAAGATCCCTCATTTCCTGTGTTTTGCCCCGCATACGGCGATTATTCTGATGAGCGAGGACGAATGCGCCGAAAAGGCGCTGCAAGCGTTTCGCGCGGGCGCGTTCGATTTTTTGCTCGGCCCGAAAAAGCTCGAAGAGGTCGAAAAGGCGATCCTCCGCGGAATCGAACATTTCGAAACCCGTTGTTTGAAGGACAAATACCAGGTTCATCTTGAGATCCTGGCCGCCGAACGCGCGATCGAGATCGACAAAGCGCTCGAGGAAGTCGAAAGTTCATATCGGATCACGCTCAAAGCGCTGGTCCAGGCGCTCGAAACACGCGATTTTGAAACTCACGGACATTCCGAACGGGTCGTCACGTTCAGCCTCCGGCTCGGTCACGAACTCGGACTTGAAAACGAGCGGCTTCGCGATCTCGAACTCGGAGCGTTGCTTCACGACATCGGAAAGATCGGAGTGCCGGACGCGATCCTGAGGAAACCGGCTAAGCTCAACGAAGACGAGTGGGCGAAGATGAAACTTCATCCGGTTCACGGTCAGAAGATACTGCGCAACATCCGGTTTCTGGAAGGCGCGGCGCGCGTCGTCGGCCAGCATCACGAACGTTGGGACGGCGCCGGCTATCCTTACGGAATCCGCGGTGAGGACATCGATATCGGCGCGCGGATCTTCGCGGTCGTCGACGCCTTCGACGCGATGGTTTCCGACCGCGTTTATCGAAAGGGAAGGCCGTACGAGGCAGCGCTCGAGGAACTCGAACGATGCGCCGGAACTCAGTTCGACCCCCTGATCGTCGAGGCTTTCAAATCGATCCCGCAGGAGGATTGGGAGATTCTCCGCGAGCGATCGCTGATGGACAAGCAGGAAGTTCATTCGTTCCAATCGGTCGTTGCGGATCTGGTTTACTCGCGCGAGCCGGTCGAAATGGTGCACTGAGCGCATATCGGATTAATCGGTAGCGCAAGGCGCGCCGAAGAAACGGCAAAATCTGACTGCGCATCAGAATCGCACTGAAATCGCGGGGCAACAGCATTTGCGAAACTGGATGAATTCGCGTTACGGAGGATCGCTGCGAGATTTCGTCCGAGCGTTCCAGTCGTCCCTGAAAGGGGCGCAGGAATCCTCGGTTGCGATGCGTCGTTTTCAGGGACGGAAAATCCTCGGGAAATCGGTCGTCGATTTTCATTCTGGGGGGCGATTCCTGCGTCCCCTTCAGGGACGGAAAATCCCTCTGTTCGACGTCGTCGGGTTCCACCCGACACTATTGGCTGCGTCCCCTTCAGGGACGAAATACCGATTCACGTGTTGTATCCGAATTCGATCGCTTCGTGATTTCGTTCGAGCGTTCCAGTCGTCCCTGAAAGGCGCGCAGCCAAAAAAAAGATGCAAATGCCCCCGGCTTTAGCCGGCATTGGCCGGCACAGCTGGCGGACCAGATCCAAAAAACTCGAAAGGCTTTGGACCGGATCTTCCTCGCGCATCTTCGTGAGCTTCGGGGTTTCAAGATTCCTAATTGGAATGATTCAAACGAATTCCTGAAAAACCTCGTTCGAAAACAGAGCGCCCTTCACGGTCAGTTTGAGCCTGTTTCCGGCGCGTTCCAGGAGATTCAGCGACGTAAGCCGTTCGATCTCGCGGCCGCGGGCTTCGAGAAGATCGATCCCGAATCTACGTTTATACTCGTCAAGGTCGATCCCGCTCATCATTCGCAATCCGAGAAAGGCAAATTCCAATGCGAGGTCGGTTTCTTCACGGTAAACTTCCGGCGAGTCGCCGCTTTCGACAAGCGAAACATATCGATTCGTGTCGCGCTCGTTCGAGAATCGGAATCGCCCGTCGAACGAATGCGCCGAAACGCCGAAACCGAAGACCGGTTCGAGCAGCCAATACTTCGAATTGTGCCGCGACTCAAAGCCCGGACGCGCGAAGTTCGATATCTCGTAGTGCTTGAAGCCGGCCGCCGCCGTCATCCCGATCATTGTCTCGTACATTTCGCCGGCAAGGTCTTCATCCGGCATCGGCCGGCGATTCGATCGGAGTTGTTCGGCGAGCGGCGTGCCTTCGTGGATCTCGAGCAGATAAAGCGAAAGATGTTCGGGCGAAAGCTCGAGAGCTTCCTTCAAGTTTCTTTTCCATCCGGCGAGCGACTGATCCGGCAAACCGGCGATGAGGTCGAACGAGATATTGTCAAAACCGGCCTTTCGCAGCAACCTCAGCGTTTTGCGTGCGTCGTTCGCGTCGTGTCCGCGTGCGAGCATTTTGAGCGCCTTGTCGTCGAACGTTTGAACGCCGAAACTCGCCCGATTGACGCCGAGTGCCTTGAAATCAAGTAGCTTTTCGAGCGTCACCGTCGCGGGATTCATTTCGAGCGTAACTTCTGCGTTTTCAGCGACTTCGAATCGCCTGCGAATTGCTTCAAATATCTTTTCAAGCTGTTTCGCAGTCAATAGCGACGGCGTCCCGCCACCGAAATAAACCGTTGCGATTTGGGATTTGGGATTTGGGATTTCGGATTTGGAGCCGATGCGTTCGAAATCCGGAATCCCGGAATCCGGAATCTCGAAATCCAGAATCCTGGAATCCGGAATCCTGGAATCCGGAATCCCAGAATCTGGAATCCTGAAATCCGGAATCCTGGAATCCGGAATCCCGGAATCCGTAATCCTGGAATCTGGAATCTCGAAATCCGGAATCTCGAAATCTGGAATCCTGAAATCTGGAATCCTGGAATCTGGAATCCTGGAATCCGCGATCTCGCGCACAAGAGCGCCGACGTATCTTTCGACGGCGTCGGCGCTGCGGTAAACATCCGTCGCGAAATCGCAATATGAACAACGCGATTTGCAGAACGGAACGTGTATGTAGATTCCCGGATTCACCGGATTCAATGATACCAGACGAACGCCCGTCGTTGTCCTGGATCGGGTTCTCTTCGGGTCTCTCATCGGGATTCGGCATCGGCGTTTGGCGACGCGACCTGGGTTGCGAAACTGAAATTCGCTTCGCCAAGCCTGTGCTCCATCATCGTTGCGCTATCACACTGCCGGGGTGTAATAGATCTCCGCTCCCGGGCCGAGTGGTAGCCCGAGCCAGAACCAGATGATCAGAAAAAGCGTCCAGCCGATGAAGAAGGCCATCGAGTACGGCATCATCATCGCCATAATCGTCCCGATGCCGGCATTCTTGTCGTATTTCTGCGCAAAGGCGACGATCAGCGGGAAGTAGCTCATCAGCGGCGTGATGATGTTGCAGACGCTGTCGCCGATGCGATAAGCGGCCTGCGTCAGTTCCGGCGAATATCCGAGCAGCATCAGCATCGGGACGAAGACCGGCGCCATCACCGCCCATTTCGCCGATGCCGAGCCGATGAACAGATCGAGAACGATCGACAGAATAACGAAAGCGATGATCAGCGTGACGCCGCTCAGGTTCAGACTCTTCAGGAACTCCGCGCCCTCGACGGCGAGGATGATACCGAGATTGGTCCAGTTGAAGAACGCCACGAATTGCGCCGCGAAAAACGCGAGAACGAGATAGACCGACATCGTTTTCATCGAGCCTTCCATCGCCTCGATGACGGCGTTCGCGGATTTGAACGTTCGCGCACCGATGCCGTACGCCAGTCCGATGATGACGCCGCCGAAGAATATGAACGAGATGATCCCGGAAAGCAAAGGGGATTTGAGCAAACTGCCCGTCTTGGGATCCCGAAGATAACCGTCCGCCGGAATCGCGCCCCAAAGGATAAATGCGGCGAAGAGGGAAGTCGCAATAAACGCGAACAACATTCCACGTTTCTCGTCGGCGCTGAGTCTTTCGAGGCTTTCGGGCTGAGCGTCGCCGTTGTACTCGCCGAGCCGCGGCGCGACGACAGATTCCGTGACCCACGTTCCGAGAATCGTTACGAGAAACGCCGAGGCCGCCATAAAATAGTAATTTGCGGCCGGCGTGACGTTATACGAGGCATCGATGATATGCGCCGCTTCCTGCGTCAGACCGGCGAGCAGGGCATCGGTCGGCCCGAGCAGCAGATTCGCCGAAAAACCGCCTGAAACGCCTGCGAATGCCGCCGCGAGTCCAACCAGCGGATGACGGCCGCAAGCGAGAAAGATCATCGCGGCGAGCGGTATCAGAAGGACGTAACCGACGTCGCTCGCCATATGCGACAGCACGCCGGCAAAGACGATGACGACGGTCAGCAGTTTTTTCGGCGCCGACAGGACAAGCAAGCGCATCAAGGCCGAAATCAGCCCGCTCGCCTCGGCGACCGAAATGCCGAGGATCGCGACGAGCACAACCCCGAGCGGGGCGAAGCCCGTGAAATTAGTCACCAGATTTGTAAGAATTTTGTGCAATCCCTCGACCGTCATCAGGTTGACGGCGGTGATGGTCTTGCCCGTCGCCGGATGCGTGACGCTGAGTTCGGCCCACGAAACGATCGCCGAAAGGACGACAACAAGCGTTGCCAGCGCGACGAACAGCAACGCCGGATTCGGAATTGCGTTTCCGATCCGTTCGATGCGGTTTAGACTGCGGTTGAAAAAATTAGACGAAGGAATCTGCGCCGGCGAACCGGCTCCCGAATTATTCATTTACCCACCCCTTGCTCGAATTTGTTCAGTTCGGATCTGATCCGAAGCTTCTTCAAAGTTAAGCGATGGGACGGGCAATTTCAAGTTTCAGCGTCGGATCAGTTGGACCCGAGCTGCGTTTCGAGCGAGTTTCGCCAAGCGTCCTCGAGTTCGGAGATCGAAGCGTCGATGACGTTTGCACCGGCAATATCGACGCTCAAACGATCGCCGCCGACCGTTCCGATGACTTCGAACGGAACATTTCCGGCGAGTTCTCTCACAGATTCAAGATTCTCGGCGGCAAACGTGATAACGATCCGCGACGGCGATTCACCGAATAGAACCGATTCGGCCGGCATCGAACGGGGATTCGTGAGTTCCACCGACGCGCCGAGCGCAACGCGGTTGAGCGACGAGAAACCGCATTCGGCGATTGCGACCGCAAGTCCGCCGTCCGCGCAATCGTGTGCGGATTTGATCAGTTGCTTGTCGGCAAGCGCAAGGCACGCGTTTTGGACGCGGACTTCGAGATCGAGATCGAGTTTCGGCACGGCGCCGTGGGCGATCAGTTCGTCGGTTGAAAATCCGTTGATCGTCTGCGCGTATTCGCTGACAGAAAGATCGTCGTTGGTGGCGCCGAGCAAAGCGATCAGATCACCGTCGTTTTTGAATCCGTGCGTCACGAGCTTGCGGACGTCCTCGACGATACCGACCATCCCGATCGTCGGCGTCGGCAGAATTCCTTTGCCGTCGGTCTCGTTGTAGAAAGAAACGTTGCCCGAAATGACCGGCGTGTCGAACGCGCGGCAAGCCTCGCCCATCCCGTCGATGACCTCCGAAAAGCTCCACATCACCTCGGGACGTTCCGGCGAAGCGAAGTTGAGGCAGTTCGTAACGGCGATCGGCTTCGCGCCGACGCAGACGTTGTTGCGCGCGGCTTCGGCGACGATCAGTTTCGCGCCCTCGCGCGGATCGACGGCAGCGAAACGCCCGTTGCCGTCGAGGCACATCGAGATCGCGCGGCGTGTTTCCTTGACGCGAATGACGGCGGCGTCGGCGCCCGGCAGAACTGCCGTGTTTGTCCTGACCATTGTGTCGTACTGCTCGTAAACCCAATGTTTGGAACAAATATTTGGGGATCTCAGCAAATTCGTCAGAGACTGCGTGTGGTCCTTGAACTTTGAACTTTGAGCTTGGAATCGTTCTTCCCAATCGCCTGATTTCCCGTTTTCCCGTTCAAGCGGTTTCATCGGCCGATTGTACTTGGGGGCCGCGTCGGTGACCGTGTCGACCGGGAGGTCCGCTTCTAGAACGCCGTTGTGGAAGACCTTCAATCGGTTGCCTTCGACGACCTTGCCGATGACGACCGCGTCGAGATCCCATTTTTTGAAGACATCGACGACTTGTTTCTCGTGTCCCGAACGCGCGACGATCAGCATCCGTTCCTGTGATTCGGAGAGCATCATCTCGTACGCCGTCATTCCGGTTTCGCGCTGCGGGACGAGCGTCAGGTCGAGTTCGAGCCCGGTTCCGGCGCGCGCCGCCATTTCGACCGACGACGAAGTCAGTCCGGCCGCGCCCATATCCTGGATACCGGCGATCGCGCCCGAACGCATCGCTTCGAGGCACGCTTCGAGCAGCAGTTTTTCGAGAAACGGATCGCCGACCTGGACCGTCGGACGCTTTTCGAGCGCTTCTTCGTCGAATTCGGCCGACGCCATCGTCGCGCCGTGGATGCCGTCGCGGCCGGTCTTTGCGCCGACGTAAAGGACTGGATTTCCGATGCCTTCCGCCTTGCCGAAGAAGATTTGGTCCTTGCGGACGATCCCGAGCGCAAAGGCGTTGACGAGCGGATTCAAGCTGTATGAATCGTCGAACACGACCTCGCCGCCGACAGTCGGCACGCCGAAACAGTTTCCGTAGTGCGCGATGCCGTCGACGCAGCCTTTGAGGATCGATTTGTTGCGCCGCGCGATTTGTGATTTGAGATTTGTGATTTCCGATTTTTGGTCGTCCCCGGTCAGCGGTCCGAATCGGAGGCTGTTCATCGCCGCAATCGGGCGGGCGCCCATCGTGAAGACATCGCGCAGGATGCCGCCAACGCCGGTCGCGGCGCCCTGAAACGGTTCGATAAAACTCGGGTGATTGTGGGATTCGACCTTGAAGGCAACGCACCAATCGTCGCCGATATCGACGACGCCGGCATTTTCTCCGGGCGGCACGATGACGCGCTCGCCGGTCGTCGGAAGGCGTCCGAGATGAACCCGCGAAGACTTGTAGCTGCAATGCTCGGACCACATCACGCTGAAAATACCGAGTTCGGTCATCGACGGCTCGCGTCCCATTATCCCGATGATGCGCTGATACTCTTCAGGCGTCAGATTATGCTGAGCGACGATCTCCGGCGTGATTGCGGTCATTTTGTTTACTCTCCGGCAAAGAATTTTCGGGTGAATGAAACAAAAGAGTTTATTAGTTCGGACCGGTTTTCGCAAATCCCGCCTGCAAGAGTTAACGCGTTCAAGCGTTGCCGAACTTGGGAACAAATCCAACACTCACGGTGTCTTAACCGCGGAGGGATTGGAATATGTTGGTCGCAAAAATTCTCGGTAAGATCGCGCTCGCGGTCGCGTCGATTCTGGCATTCAAGATGTTGTTAAGCATCCCGTTCAGCGTCAGAATTCCCGGATTCGTGATGATATCGTTGCTCGGCGCCTGGCTGATCGGGTTGGTCTCCCTCGAAATCGTCTGGCTCTGGCGCAAGCGAAAACCGTTCCCGAGGCTATTGAGCCATTTGCGATACGGGCCGGTCGCCGTCTTGATCATTTCGATTGCCATTACACTTTCGTTCGACGCCGCGATGATCGAGCATTCGAAATACCTTATCCGGTCGTACGTGCACGGCAGATCGAATCCCGAGTCAATCGTCGATCTCAAACTGCACAATGATTACAGAGGCTGGTGCGGAAACGGATACACCGCGCGTGAGTACTACCTGTACGCTGAAACCGCCGCCGAGGGTTTTTCGAGTCCGGATCCCGCGGTGCGAGCGCGATCAGTGCAGGCGAGCCTTGCGGTTTACGACTGGTTGAACGGTGTCGACGATGGACCCTTCTATCCGATAATGGACAAAGCTGTTCGAGACGACGACCCGCTGGTACGCGCGATCGCCGCGGATTTCAGAAGATCTATGTGGCGGCGCTGACGAGTGTCCGTTCTGATCCGATTCCGGATACTGAATTCCGGATTCCGGATTCCGGATTCCAGATTCCAGATTTCAGATTTCAGATTCCAGGTGTTCCAGATTCTGGATTCCAGATTCCAGATTCCAGATATTCGGATTCGAGATTCCGGGATTCCAAATTCCGGATTCGGGATTCCAGGGGGCTGTCGGAAAAGTCGATTCAGTGTGCGGAGCACACAGTCGTACGATAGCACCACATGAAGCGGAGCGGAACCCAGGTGTCACTCGCCAACAAATCAGGCGAGCGTGTGAAACGCGCGGACCTTTTGCAACCACAAGAGTTGCGCGTGTTACACACGTTTAGGAACTCGGCGCGACGGGTCACCACGTTCCGCTTCGCTTCACGTGGTGCTATCGCAAGTTCGCGTGCTCCGCACGCTTGAAGAAGCAAATTCAGTTCTCAAACGGCCTTTTCCGACAGGTTCCTTCGAACTTGGATTCTGGAATCGGGAGCTTTGAAAAACCTACTCTACGGCGGTCTCGGCGCCGTTTCGGACAGGACACAGATAGATCGGATGCAAGAGGATGCTTTGAACTCAGCGTTTCTTGAGATCCTTTTCTAACTCTATTGATTGAAACAAATCCGCTCCATTCAGCCAATCTGTGTTTTGTAGGAAACGCGATTTGCTTCCGTCAGGTCGGTTTTTCAATGCTCCCAAATCCCAAATCCCAAATCCCAAATCCCAAATCCCAAGTCCCAAATCGTTCACGCCATCGCCGGCATTCCCATCGCCGCCCATTCCTCTTTTGCCGGGCCGTAGATTCCGACGACCGGAAGTCCGGCCTGGCGCATAAGGACGGTTATCTGACCGCGGTGGTGGGCTTGGTGGAAGATGAGGTAAAGCAAAGTCTGGCCGCGCTTCCAGGTTTCGCCGTACATTTCGTTTTCCAGCAGCAGCGTTTCGTCGGTCCAGTTTGAGACGACCGCGTCCTTCAGCGAGTTCCCGGCCTTCTCGAACGCGGCGACGATCTCGGCCGCGGTCGCCGGAACGGGTGCGTCCTCCGCGGGCGCATCGACCTTGAGTCCGACCTGGCCGGTCATTTCACCGATCGTGAGCACGATGTGCCACGCCAAAAATCCGAGCGAACGCCCGTCGTCGGTCACCTTCTGTGCCAGCGAGGCGTCGGTTAAGTGGTTGAAAAGCTTGGTGGTTTGATCGATGTCATAACCCCAGTCGCGCGTAAAATCTTCGATCTTGCGATACATATGCAGCTCCTTATGAAAAAATGTTGCATCTATGAAACTACAATAAATTTCGCTTCAAGGCAAGAGTCGGCAGAAAAAAAACCCGAAGCAAACGAAATGAATTCGCTCGCTCCGGAACCTTCTTATCCCTTCATATTCTTCGAACGCAGAATTACCGTTGCGGACTACTTCACATCCGGTTTCAGTAACTTCTCGATCTCGGCTTTCAGAACCTCCGGCTTGAACTTGCCTTCGCGAAAATAAGCCTGCTCGCCGTTCGCCGTGTAGACCACCGTAAACGGCAAACCGCCGCTCCAGTCTTTTTGAACCGACGAGATCAATTCCGTTTCGTCCGCGGAAACAAGCAGAAACGCGGGCATTTCGGCCTTCATCCGTTTCAGAAAATCCGGAACCAACGTGTTGATGTCGTCGACCGAATCAAGCGAAATCGTGACGACATCGACCTTGCCTCTGTACTCGGTGTCGAGTTTGACGAGATCCGGAAATTCCTCGATGCAGGGCGCGCACCAGGTCGCCCAAAAATTGACGACGCGCGGTTTGCCCTTCGCCTTGAGGACGTCCTTCAGCCCCGCATCGTCGACCTTGACGACGCGGACTTCGACCGGCGCGGGCTTCGGCTCAGTCTTCGCGCCCGGCTGGGCGACCGCCGCAACCGAGAAAACCGCGGCCAGCAACAGACTGGCGGCCACCGATGTTGATCTCAGAAACTTCATATTATTTCGATTCGGTCCGTTTGATCGTGCATCCGAACGCCTTCGTACTCGACCTCGCGATCGCCTTGCCGCCAAGTGCGGAAACGGACGCATCGCGCAGGAAATCGGACTGCACGTTTTTTCCCGACCGATCGTCGTCAATCGCGCCGTGATAGAGCAGGACATTTTTGGCGTCAAAATAAAAGATCTCCGGCGTTACGGTCGCGCCGAACTTGTCGGCGAGAGCGTTTCCTTTGTCGATCAGAACCGGAAATTTATAGCCGACTTCGGCCGCGTTGGATTTCACCCAATCAAGCGACTCGGTCGCATTTGAATTGATGCCGACAAAGTTGATTCCCTTTGCCTTGAATTCTTCGGCGATCTGATTTATCCGTTCGTTGTAGCCCTTGACGACCGGGCATTGCGCCGACAACCAAACGACGACGGTGCCGTTCGCGCCTTTGAGATCGTTAAGCGACTTGTTCGCGCCATCAAGATCGGGAAGCGTAAAACTCTCGACCGTCGCGCCGATCTCAAGTCCGCCCGCGAATCCGACGTTCGGCGCGGTCGCGAAGATAGCGGAAATCGCAAAAAGCGCAATTAAGAAAAAACCTGCTCGTTTCATATCCTTTTACTCCTTGTTATGAATTGTCTTTGGAAACAGTTTAGCTTTTACGAGCGGAATCGGAAAGAAGTTTTTACCTTCAACCGACCGGTAGCTTAATTTGACTCTCTTCAGCGTGCGTGTGCTCCGTACAGCGATTTCTCCGACAGGCTCCTAAAGTCGAGGACTTTGCTCGCGCGCGCGTTCGGCCCTGATTTCGAGCGTACAGCCGTAGGCCGCTTCGAACATCTCCTTCCGAAATTGGACCGCCGTCAGTTCCGCGGAAAAATCGGCGTTCCCGACGAGCGTCATCAGCAAGCGGTCTTTTCCCGACTTCTCGACGATGATGTCCGAAACGCGGCGTTCGTAGCCGACGTCGAATGCATCCGCGATGCGCAGGATCGCTCCGAGCCTTTGAACCGTTTGCCTGTCTGTTTCGGAAAGCGCCGTAAAATCCGGGTGCTTGTCGCGCGGTGGAGTTCCGCGGTGGTAGCGGGCAACATTGGCGATGATCGCCCGTTCCGTTTCCGAGAAACCGGTCATTTCGGAATGCTTGATCAGATAGAGCGAATGCTTGTGGTGTTGCTCGTGCGAGATGTGATAGCCGATGTCGTGGAGAATTGCGGCGGCCGACAGAAGCGTCCGCTGATGTCGCTCGAGACCGTACGCTGCCGAGATCTGATCGAAAATGCGTTCGGCAAGAAACGCCGTCTGAAGCGCGTGCTTCTCTTCATAGCCAAAGCGGCGTCCGACGGCGAAAACGCCGCGCAGACGCGTATCCTCGACGTCCGGAACCGGAGGCAGTGATTCCGCCTCGATCTCTCGCAGATAGTCGATGATGACACCTTCGCGGAGGGCGAAGGTACAGGGTTGCAGATTCTCGATTCCGAGCCCGCGCATCACATTTTCCAGGATCTGGCCGCCGGCGACGATGACTTCGGCGCGTTGCGGGCTGATCACCGGAATTCGCGCGCGTTCCTCGAGCGTGATCTTCGCCAGATTCTCGTTGAGTGCGGCGAGCCGCTTAAGTCCGATCATCGGCTGCGTTTCCGACGTCGTGCCGTCAAAATGGTTTATCAGTCTGAGCAAATTGAGGATCGTCCCCGAGGTTCCGGTGGAAACGCGCCACGTTTCGCCTTTGATTTTTCGCAGCGGACGTTCGAGCGCAAGGCTGATCTCGATTCGAAGATTCTCGAGCTCTTTGCGTCTCGGCGGGTTGGAAAAGATGAAACGCTCGGTCAAGCCGACGGCGCCGAGTTTCATTGAAAACAGCTTGTACGGGTCGCCGTTCTTCATCAGCGACAGTTCGGTCGAACCGCCGCCGATGTCGATGTTCAGAAGTTTGCCTTTGTCGAGACGCATATTCTGCGCGGCGGCGATGCCGATCAGCCGCGCTTCTTCGAGCGACGAAAGCACTTCGACATTGACACCGGTTCGCGTCGCGATCTCGCGGACAAAATCGGCCGCGTTTTGAGCCTCGCGCACTGATGCCGTTGCAACCGCGATGATCGTGTTCGCGCCGCGGCCGTCGGAAATGAGTTTGAATTTTGCGATCGCGGCCGCCGAAAGATCGATCGCCTCGTCCGAGAGCCGGTGACTGCGAAGAGTTTCGTGGCCGAGCCGGACGCGTTCCCGTTCCTGTACGACGATCGTGAAGGAGTCGCTCGCGGCCGCCTGAACGATGGCAAGTTTCAGCGAATTCGAGCCGATGTCGATGGCGGCGATTGTTTGCGTTTTCATTGTCACTACGATGATAATAAAGTTCAACGGAAAAGAGAATTCTTTGGGGCAAGGTCCGGATTTTCGGGAATCCGGCGAGGCATTGCAGTTATGAAAGTCTACGAAATAATGACGATCGATGTCGGATTTTGTTCGCTCGGCGATGATCTTTCCAAGGCCGCAGCGATAATGTGGGACAAAGACTGCGGCATCGTTCCCGTCGTCGACGCCGAAATGCGTGTCGTCGGTGTCATCACCGACCGCGACATCGCGATCACGGCCGCTTCGCAAAATCGCCGACCGTCGGAGATCCTCGCCGCCGAGATGTTGTTTCGGCCGGTCGAATGCTGCGCGATGGAAGACCCGATCGGCAGCGTTTTGAAACGAATGTCGAAACTGCAGGTCCGGCGATTGCCCGTCATCGGCGAGCGCGGCGAACTGCTCGGTATCATCTCGATCGCCGACATTCTGCGAAAGGCCGGCAAAAAGGCGGCGAAACGTGCCGCGAAAGCCCTGCAGGATATCAGCGGAAGGCGCGACTGTTCCGGTTGCTCCGAGAATTGAAGTTTCGTCTTTGCGTTCCGTTGATTTCGACTTATTATCAATCAGTCGATCTGACGAATTCCCAACAGCGGTTTACAGGAAGGGTCCCCGGTGAAAACGCTTTTTCTTTTACGACACGCGAAGTCGAGTTGGGACGATCCCGATCTCGCCGACTTCGATCGGCCACTCAATTCGCGCGGATTGAAAGCCGCGCGGTTTATCGGTGAATTGATGTTCGAGCGCGGCCTGAGGCCACGGTCCGTCGTCAGTTCCCCGGCCAAAAGGGCCAAACAGACGGCCGTTCTGGTCCGCGAGATCGGCGAACTGCCGCCGGTCGTATTTGACGATCGCATCTACGAGGCCAGCGCGCTCGGGCTCTTTCATCTCATCGGCGAATTCGATCCGGCGACCGATTCCGTCCTGATCGTCGGGCACAACCCTGGAATGGCGGAACTCGTCCGCATTCTGACCGGCGAATCGCATTCGATCCCGACCGCCGCTCTCTCGATGATCTCATTAAGTATCAATAACTGGTCAGACATTGCCGTCAACTGCGGGAACCTTGAGTTCGTCATACGTCCAAAAGATCTGATGCCGTAATACTTGACCCCAAAATGAGTTAACATTCATTTAACATTCCGTTCATCCGCACTTAAGGCATCCGTAATACGCTCAAAACCAGACGCGAAATAATCTTCCTTTTGTTCTTCGCGAAATTGTTCTAAAGTCGATAAATAATGGAACAGAGAAGACTTTTGGAACGCGAACTTGACATCCTTCGGGACCGGCTCTTGCTGATGGGCGGCGAGGTTGAACTCTCGATTCAAAGGGCGGTGCATGCGCTCGTGCGTCGCGACAGCGAGGTCGCCGAACAGGTTATCGAACGCGACAGCGTGATCGACCGTCTCGAACTCGAAATCGACCGTCAGAGCATCGATGTCTTGACGCTTCGGCGTCCCGTCGCGCGTGAGATGCGTTTGGTCATCACGATCACGAAGATCACGCCGATTCTCGAACGCATCGCGGATCACGCGTCGAGCATCGCGCGTGCGGCGCTCGAACTTAACGACGAACCCGAACTGGCGATCGGCGGCGAGATCACCGAGATGTCCGAACTCGCGCTCGAAATGCTGCAGTCCGCGCTCGACGCGTTCACCGCGAACGATGCCGACCGGGCACGCGAATTGATCGCAAAGGACGAGAAGATCGACGCGATATATGAACGTTCGGTCGCGGATCTGTTGCGATCGATGTCCCAGGACGCAGGGAAATCGACGCGTCTTGCAAGACTTCTTTTCGTCGCCAAGAATCTCGAACGGATCGCGGATTATGTCAAGGACATATGCGAACTGACGGTCTATATGAAAGAAGCGGTGTTCATTAAACACCAGTAGGATCTGGGAATTGGGATTTGGGATTGCGGATTTGAGTCTTTCGGTTCCGAACAAGCCCCGAATCCAAAATCCCAAATCTAAATCTCAATTCCGAAATCGAAATATGGTTCAAATTTTGATCGTCGAAGACGATTCCGACATCGCTGAAAGTCTCCAGTACAACTTCCGACGCGAGGGCTTTTTGCCCGTCATCGCGGAATCCGGTGAAAAGGGGCTGCGGCTCGCGCTCAACGACAAGAATTCGCCGGCGATCATCATTCTCGACCTGATGCTTCCCGGAATGAGCGGTCTCGAACTTTGCCGCCGTCTGCGGCGCGAGACGCTGACGGAAAAGACGCCGATCATAATGCTTACCGCGAAAGCTTCGGAAAGCGACAAGATCGCTGGACTCGAACTCGGCGCGGACGATTACATCGTCAAGCCGTTCTCGGTTAAGGAAGTCGTCGCGCGAGTGAGGGCCGTGCTTCGCCGTTCGGGCGATTCGCCGCTTGAGAAATACGAGGACGCGAATATGTCGATCGATTTCGCCGATATGCGCGTAACGTGCGGCGAAGCCGATGTCAAACTGACGCGAAAGGAGTTTGCGCTCTTGGTTCATCTGGTGCGCAATTCCGGGCGCGTCGCAACGCGTCAGCAGTTACTGGACAGCGTCTGGGGCTACAGCTATTTCGGCGACACGCGAACCCTAGACGTTCACATTCGTCGCTTGCGGCAGAAACTCGACGACTGCGGGCGGTGCATTGAAACCGTCGTCGGAGTCGGATATCGATTTATCGGAACAAAATGAGTTTGATCAAAACGCTGTTCTCGGGAAAAACGAGCGGTCCGGATCAGACCCGCGTCCTGCTGCAGCGAATCCTTGGAACGATGCGTGAGAGCGTGATAGTGGTCGGCAGCGACACGCGGATTCTGGCGTCGAATCAGGCCGCGTACGACGCGTTCGGACGAAAGAACGGC
The DNA here is from genome assembly GCA_016715115.1 of Acidobacteriota bacterium. Classification (NCBI taxonomy): domain Bacteria; kingdom Pseudomonadati; phylum Acidobacteriota; species Acidobacteriota bacterium. Next base: position 857,107 of record JADKBM010000016.1, on the reverse strand, counting down.
ATCCTCGAAACGAAACGACTGAGCGAGATCATCCGCGATCTGGGCGTTCACGAGGCGTTTCGAAAGGCACTCGAGGAATCCGAGTTCTCCGACGTCGAATTCGAGATCGCGGGCATCGAAAGCCGGAAATTCGAAGTCCGGATCGCTCCGGTGGATGTCGGCGAAAGAGGCGGCGCGATCGGTATTTTCTACGACAAAACGAATCTTCAGCGGCTTGAAAACGTCCGCCAGGAGTTCTTTTCGAACATTTCGCACGAGCTCCGAACACCGCTCACGTCGATCCTCGCGTTTGTCGAAACTCTCGAAGACGGAGCTATCGGTGACGAAGAGAACAACCTCCGATTTCTTGGCGTCATCCGACGCAATGCCGAGCGAATGCACGCGTTGATCGACGATATTCTCGAACTTTCAACGATCGAATCGGGCCGCGCTTCGATCGAGCCGCGCGATATCGATCTCGCGCGGTCGGTCAATGAGACATTCCTCAATCTCTCGAACAAGGCCGCCGCGTTTGGCGTCGCGCTGGTCAACGAAGTGCCCGAAAAATCGGTCGTTCGGGCCGACCCGACCCGGCTCGAACAGATGCTGACCAATCTCATCGACAACGCGATCAAGTTCAACGTTGAAAATGGCAAGGTCACCGTTGAATTGCATCGCGGCGCCTTGAACGATGTCATCAGCGTCGCCGATACCGGTGAGGGGATCTCGTCGGAACATCTGCAGCGCATCTTCGAACGTTTCTACCGAACTGACCGCGCTCGCTCGCGCGAGATCGGCGGCACCGGCCTCGGGCTCGCCATCGTCAAGCATCTCGCAATACTTCACGGTGGCGAGATCAGTGTCGCTTCGACACTCGGACGAGGTTCCGTCTTTTCCATTGAACTGCCTCGCAAATAGTCGAACTCGCGACGGCCTGCGATGTTTCTTGACCGCGCCCTTTCGAACAACTTCATAAACTGTGCTCCAACGCGATTCTCCTTTCCCGAATTGTCGGAAAATGTGCTACGATTAGGTCATTCTCATCAGTTTTGCAACTCCCGGGAGGTTGCCCGAGCGTTTTGCGGGCGTCGATCATATGACGGCAAAGGCTGAAAAATTCGGAGAAGAACTCGCGGTCGGGCAAATGGTCGCGTATCCGAATCAAGGTGTGTGCCTGGTTGATCATATTGAAAAGAAAGTCATCGGAACCATCACCGTAAGCTTTTATGCCCTGCGCGTTTTGAGCGACAATTCGACCATCTTCGTGCCGATGGACAACGCCGATGCGGTCGGAATACGGCCGATCATCACCTCCAGTCAATATGATTTTCTGATTGAGACTCTGGGAGCCGATTTTGAGATCATTTCGAGCGATTGGAAACTTCGCGCCCGCGAGTTCGGTCAAAAGCTTCAGTCGGGCGATGTTTTCGCGGCAGCCGATGTCCTCAAAAAGCTGACCTTTCTGAGCCACGAAAAGAAACTGTCGTTTCGTGAGCAGACTTATCTTGACAAGGCTCGATTCCTAATCGTTTCCGAGATCACCAGCGCCGGATATGCCCCGGAAACATTGTTCGAGGTGAAACTCGACGAGTTGATCGATCTCGCCTGCCGGCGGCATCTCGTTTCACAACCCTTCGTTTCAGCCAAACTGAGTCATTGAGCGCTCACTTCTTCGAATAACTCGCCCGGACGACCGTTTTGATGTTCCCGCGAACATTGAAATCTCCTTCGAGTTCGACGCGAAGCGGGTCGCAAGCGCGAACAAAATCGTCAACGATGATGTTCACGACGTGTTCGTGGAAAACCTTCACCTCGCGGAATGAATTGATGTAGAGTTTGAGGCTCTTGAGTTCGATGCAGCGATGGTTCGGAACGTATTTGAGTTTGAGCGTCGCGAAGTCCGGAAAATCCGAGAACGGGCAGATCGCGGTAAATTCGGGAATTTCAAAATCGATCCAGATCTCGCGGCCCGGAAACTCATACTCAAAAGTGTCGAGCGGAAAAAGATCCATCTCCGCCCGCGGGGTCGAACGGATGTCAAGGTTCTGTTGATTGACCGGCTGTAAATTGTCTGTCATAACGAAACGCCGATTCTAGCATTTCAACCTCGATGATGAAAACTCCGCACGAGTATCGCCTTCAGGCGAAACGCCCCTCGCTCTCTATTCAAGCTGAAATTTCAGTCTTTCGCTCGTTGCTCCGCTTTCCGCCCGAATGCGAAAGTTTGACCTTTTTCGCACCGTCGATGTCGGCGATTCCGCGGCGATCGAGTTCGCCGAGCAGGTTGACGAAGATCTCGGCCGTCGCGCGCGCGTCGTCGGCTGCGCGGTGGTGATTATCGAGGCGGATCTCGTAATGTTCGGCGACCGTCTTGAGCCGGTGATTCGGAATTTCGGGCAGGAGCCTTCGCGACAGCTGAACCGTGCAGAGATGTTGATTTACGACGCGGTAATTGCCGTATACCCGGCTTACCTCGTGATTCAAAAAGCGGAGATCGAAATGCGCGTTGTGCGCGACGAGGACCGAATTGCCGATAAAATCAAGTAATCCGTCCGAGACCTCCGCGAATTTGGGAGCGTTCGCGACCATCGAGTCGGAAATTCCGGTGAGCTGCGTGATAAACGGCGGGATCGGCATTTCGGGATTGACGAGCGTCTGAAACTCGTGAGTCACGCGGCCGTTGCTGACGCGATATGCGCCGATCTCCGTGATTCTGCACGGCGGACATTTTGCGCCGGTCGTTTCGAGATCGAAAACGACGAAATCGGTTTCGGAGAGTCTTAGTTCGCCGGAATGACCCGCGACGAGCTCGACCAGGTCGTCCGTCAATTTCAGCCGCGGATCGCCGTCGACGATGTCCGCGATCAGTAGCCGAGCCAGTTCCGGCGGTGGTTTTCGGATCTTCATCACATAGTCGACGACATTCACGACCGAAGCGCTTCCGCCGAAATTCTGCAGAAGCTTGATCGTTTCAGTGATCAAAAAGGAGTCCCAAACTAGATTTGGAAACGGCGGCATTCGTAAAGATTCTAGCGCGAATGCGGGATTCCGCAAATTCGGCTCCGAAACTTGCAATTATACGGCCGCGATAATCTAATGTTAGGAATGAATTCGGAGCAGGTACTCGAACATTTCCGCGCCACCGACGCGCTGCTTGAAGGACATTTCATTCTTTCGAGCGGACTTCACAGTCCGAGGTATTTACAATGCGCGCTGGCGCTCCAGTTTCCGTTCGACGCCGCGAAGTTCGGCCGCGCGATCGCCGAATACTTTGTGAATTCCGGAATCGAGACCGTCGCTTCGCCGGCGATCGGCGGACTCGTCATCGGATACGCGGTCGCCGAGGCTCTGAATGTGCGGTTCATCTGGACCGAACGTCAGAACGGCGAGATGACTTTGCGGCGCGGTTTTTCGCTCAGGCCGGGCGAGCGGATACTGGTCGTCGAAGACGTTATCACGACCGGCGGATCGACCCGCGAATGCATCGCCGCGCTTGAGGCAAGCGGTGGAATCGTCACGGGCGCGGCATCGATCATCGACCGTTCGAACGGTGCCGCCGACGTCGGCGTTCAGCGGATCGCGCTGGTCTCGATGGAAGTTCCGAGTTACGCTCCCGAAGTTTGCCCGCTATGCGCCGAAGGTACCGCAGCCGTCAAACCGGGAAGCAGGAAATGAGGCGGTGCCGCCTTGGTTAGCGGGCGGGCGCTGATTCGGCGACAGTACTAAGATGAGCGACGTTCAAACATTCTGGAAAGCCTTTTGCGCAACATCGGGTGTTGCGCCCGAGACGCCTTTTCAAACCTGGTTTTTCGGCAATCGTTCGGATCAGGCCCGTGAACTGGCCGAACTTGTCATCAACGGTCCGAAGCGCGCGACGGCGAGCCTCGTCGAGTTCAACGAAAAGCATCCGGATGTCGCGCCCATCCACGGCGGCTACAGCGTTATCACCGATTTCGAAGGCAACCCGATGTGCGTCATCCGCACGACCGAGGTTCGGCATCTGCCGTTCGGAGAGGTAGATGCGGAATTCGCCTACGACGAAGGCGAGGGCGACCGGACTCTGGATGACTGGCGCGACGGACACCGAACCTATTTTTCACGGGAAGCGTCCGAGAATGGTTTTGAATTCAGCGAACTTTCGCTTGTTTGCTGCGAGCGATTCGAGCTTCTGTATCCGCTTTAAGCGCGACCGGAGAACAACGAATGAACTTCAAACTTCTCATCCAATACGACGGTACCGACTTTCACGGCTGGCAGGTTCAGGACAATGAGCGCACCGTGCAGGGCGAACTCCAGCGCGTCCTTTCGCTGATCGAGGGCGCCGAAGTTCACGTCGCCGGCTCGGGCCGGACCGACGCTGGGGTCCACGCCGAGGCGCAGGTCGCAACGGTGAAACTGGCGAAACCGTTCACGCCCGAAAAACTCCGGATGGCGATCAACGGAAATCTTTGGGGAGACGTGCGGATCATCAGTGTCGAGAAGGTCGATGACGATTTTCACGCACGGTTCTCGGCAAAAGGGAAAACGTACGTTTATCGGGTCGTCAATGCGCCGGTGATCTCGCCGTTTTGGAATCGTTACGCGCACCACGAATCGCGCCCGCTCGACGTCGCGCGGATGAACGACGCGGCGCGTTTGTTTCTCGGCGAACACGATTGGACCGCGTTTTCGGCGGCCAACTCTGACGCTGAGCATCGGGTTCGCACGATCAACGAGTTCTTCGTCGATTCGCGCTGGGACTCGCGCGCCGGTTCGGCGATCATCGAGTTCACGATCCGCGGCGACGGATTCCTGCGGTATATGGTCCGCTCGATCGTCGGGACGCTCCTTGAAGTCGGGCGCGGCGAAAAAGATTTTGATACAATTCAGACGGCGATCGTCGGCGGCGACCGCAATCTCGCCGGGGCGACGGCTCCGGCTCACGGACTGGCGCTCGTCAAGGTCTTTTACGAATGAGAACCGATTTCCAGCAAATCATCGAATCGCCTGTGGCGGCTTATCAGGAAGGATTGCGTTTTTTTATGGGTGAGGGGATTCTCAATTCGACGTTGCGCCGGATCGCAGGCGATCTTGACCGTTTAGGCATCGATTACTGTTTGATCGGAGCGGTCGCGCTGAACAGCTATGGCTATCGTCGGTTTACCGAAGATATCGATCTTCTAATGTCCCGCGAGGGTTTGGAACGGTTTCAGAACGAACTCGTCGGTTTGGGATACGGACCGGCGTTCGAAGGCGCGACAAAGAAGTTTCGAACAACCGAAGAGAACGTGACCGTTGAGATAGTCACGGCCGGAGAATACCCCGGCGACGGCAAGCGAAAGCCAGTAGTTTTTCCGGAACCCACCTCAGATTTCAATGAGATTGAAGGCATCAATACGGTTTCCCTGGAGAAACTCATCGAACTGAAACTGGCGTCGGGAATGACTGCGGCTCACCGTTTGAAAGATCTCGCGGATGTTCAAGAGATTATCAAGATCAGGGATTTGCAGGCAGGCTTTGCCGAACTGCTCGACCCCTACGTGCGTAAGAAATTTCTCGAGTTGCAAAGCGCGGTTTCCGAGTCGCGAGACTAATAATGCTGATCTATCACATCGTCCTGCCCGAAGTTTGGGAAAAATTCGCCGACGCGTTCGAGTACGAGGCGGATAGCCTGCGGTCCGAAGGGTTTATTCACTGCAGCTACAGAAATCAGCTCGAAGACGTTCTCGGCCGTTATTACAAGAATGCGAAGCGGGTGTTGATCCTGGCGATCAACCCGCATCTTCTGAAGTCTCAGTTGATTGCGGAGCCTTCGACGGGCGGCGAGATCTATCCGCATATCTACGGGCCGATCGATCGTTCGGCGATCGTCGATATCGAAGAGAGAATTCTTTCGGCTGTCGGTGCCGTCGAAGTCGACTACGATGCATAAGAACTTCGTCAAAGTCATTGAACCAGATTCCGAAGAAGCGAAACTGCTTGAGCGGATTGACTTTGCGCGTTTGCCGAAGCATATCGCGATCATTATGGACGGCAACGGCCGTTGGGCGAAGATGCGCGGAAAGCCGAGAATTTTCGGTCACCGGGAGGGCGCTGAATCGGTCCGCGCGATTCTCGACACCTGTGCGCGTCTTGAGATCGACGCCGTCACGCTTTACGCCTTTTCGACCGAAAACTGGAAGCGGCCGGAGGACGAGGTTTCGGGTTTGATGCAGATGCTCAAGCTCTATTTGAAAAAGGAACTCGGCGCGGTTCACAAGAACAACATTCGGTTTCAGGCGATCGGCAACATCGCCGGGCTCGCTCCGGACGTCCGGGCGGCGCTCAAGGCGGGCGAGGCGAAGACGGCTTCCAACACGGGCACGATCCTGAGCGTCGCGCTCAATTACGGCGGTCGCGCGGAAATTGCCGAGGCGGCGCGCCGTGCCGCCAGGCAGGTGATCGCACGCGGCGATTCGATCGATGACCTGACCGAAGACGATATCGAACGAAATCTTTATACGGAGGGATTGCCGGAAGTCGATCTTCTGGTGCGCACGAGCGGCGAATTTCGGATCTCGAATTTCTTGCTTTGGCAGCTGGCCTACAGCGAGATCTACGTCACGCCGACGCTTTTCCCCGACTTTCGCCGGGCCGAGATATTCAAGTCGATCATCGACTTTCAAAAGCGCGAACGCCGATTCGGGGGAACGGGGTGATTTTGGATTTTGGATTTTAGATTTTGGATTTTGGATTGAGGAGATTCCAAGCATTCCAAGAGATTCCAAGAATTCCAAGAGATTCCAGGAATTCCAAGAGATTCCAGGAATTCCAAGAGATTCCAGGAATTCCAAGAGATTCCAGGAATTCCAAGAGATTCCAGGAATTCCAAGAGATTCCAGGAATTCCAAGAATTCCAAGAGATTCCAGGAATTCCAAGAATTCCAAGAATTCCAAGAGATTCCAAGAGATTCCAGGAATTCCAAGAGATTCCAGGAATTCCAAGAGATTCCAGGAATTCCAAGAGATTCCAGGAATTCCAAGAGATTCCAAGAATTCCAAGAATTCCAAGAATTCCAAGAATTCCAGGAATTCCAAGAGATTCCAAGAATTCCAAGAGATTCCAAGAGATTCCAAGAATTCCAAGAGATTCCAAGAGATTCCAGGAATTCCAAGAGATTCCAAGAGATTCCAGGAATTCCAAGAGATTCCAGGAGATTCCCGGAATTCCGAGCGAGTCCTAATCTTGAATCTTGAATCAATCTTGGATCTTGATTCTGGAATCTGGAATCTGGAATATCTGGAATCTGGAATCTGGAATATCTGGAATCTGGAATATCTGGAATATCTGGAATCTGGAATCTGGAATATCTGGAATCTGGAATCTGGAATATCTGGAATATTTGGAATATCTGGAATCCGGAATATCTGGAATATCTGGAATATCTGGAATATCTGGAATCCGGAATATCTGGAATCCGGAATATCCGGAATATCTGGAATCCGGAATATCTGGAATCTTGGAATATCTGGAATCTTGGAATGAAATTAGCGATCAACAAATCGCAAATCGCAAATCGCAAATCGCAAATCGCAAATGAATTCACGTTTAATCACCGCGATCATCGCCCTGCCGGTCTTGATCGTCTCGATCATCCTTCCGTATTTGTTGCCGCAAACACCGGCGGCAAGCGGTCTCTTTCTGGTTATCGCCGGCCTCGCGCTCGGTGCGGGGCTTTTTGAGTTCTTTACGCTGACCAAGAAACTCGAGCTCAAGGCCGACCCTTCGATCGCATACTTGGGTGCCGCGGCGTTGTTCGTCGCGTACGTTTTCGACGCGCCGGCGAAGATGCCGGATATGCTCATTATGACGGTCGTTTTGTTTATGATCGTCGTCCTCGTATCGCAGACGTTTCGTTTCCGGGTCGACTTCTCAAAGATGCTGACCGGCGTCGGCGTGACCGTCCTCGGAGTTTTGTACATTGCTTTTTTGGGCGGATTCATCGTCGCAATGCGCGCCGGTTTCACCGAATCGGTCGTGCCGCACCTGTCATCGAAGCTGCTCGGGTTCTTCTTCCTGATCGTGATGGGCGCCGATACCGGCGCTTATTATGTCGGCAAGAACTTCGGCAAACACAAACTCGCGCCAAAGGTTTCACCGGGAAAAACCTGGGAGGGCGTCGTCGGCGGGCTGGTCCTGAGCGCCGCGTTAGCCGCGATCGCCTCGGCGACGTTTTTCCCGGAACTTCCGTACAAGATCTCTGTCCCGCTCGCCTGTGCGATGAGCATCGTCGGACTGTTCGGCGATCTCGCAGAAAGTGCGATCAAACGCGGCGCCGGAGCAAAAGACGCAGCGAATATCCTGCCCGGTCACGGCGGCTTGCTCGATCGTCTGGACAGCCTTTTGTTCAACGCGCCGATCTTGTACTATTTCGCCCGATTCTATTTTTAGGGGTGTCTTTGAGCGAACTGGGGGGCCAACCGTTTTGGCCAAAACACCGATCTCACGCGTCCAGCTAAGTTTCTCGAAAGGCCGTTCGCCTGCCGCCTTTGCGTTCGAAATCCGAAATCCCAAATCTCAATTCCCCAATCGTTTGCCATTCCGAAACTCGTCTTGTATCATCTTTCTTGACATTGTATGAACGCGGTTCGATTTAATAACGACGATAATTGACTGGCGTGAGCGTTAACTTCTAGCGTTCCGCCTTTCGTTTGCGTCCAAATCGAAAGGCGTTTTTTTTGTTTGGAGTCTTGTTCGCAGTTCCGCCTTCAGGCGGCTCAAATTTTGATAAAAGAGGACTTGGTTTTCGCGTCGGACCGCCTGAAGGCGGATCTCCGAACGCGGAATTCCAAGCGATGTTTATGCTTGATAGATTAGGAAATCTCGAAAGAACACATTCGTGCGGCGAATTGCGCGAGGCGAATGTCGGCGAAAAGGTCGTTTTGATGGGCTGGGTCGCGAAAAAACGCGACTTCGGCGTCTTTACGTTCATCGATCTTCGCGACCGCGACGGCGTGACACAGATCGTCGTCAGCGAAGAAACCGACAAAGAAGCCCACGCAAAGGCGAAGATCGCGCGCGGCGAGTTCGTCATCGCGGTCATCGGCGAGGTCTTCTCGCGCGATGAAGGAACGCATAACAAGAAGCTTGCGACCGGCGACATCGAGGTGCACGTCAACGAAATTCTGATCTTGAACGACGCGAAGACGCTTCCGTTCGAACTCGAAAAGGCCGGGTCCCAGAATCTTGCCTCAGAAGATCTGCGCCTCAAATACCGCTATCTCGACCTGCGCCGTCCGACGCTCGCGCATAACATACGGATGCGCGCACGGGCCGTTAAAGAGATCCGCAACTATATGGATGATCTCGGATTCACCGAGATCGAGACGCCGATCCTTCTGAAGTCGACGCCCGAAGGCGCGCGCGATTTCGTCGTTCCGTCGCGGATCCATTCCGGCAAATTCTTTGCGCTCCCGCAGTCGCCGCAGATCCTCAAACAGATCTGTATGATCGCCGGGCTCGACAAGTATTACCAGATCGCTCGCTGTTTCCGCGACGAGGACCTGCGCGCCGACCGCCAGCCCGAGTTCACGCAACTCGACGTCGAGATGTCGTTCGCCAATCAGGAAATGGTGTTTCGCGTCATCGAGGGAATGTTCAACACGGTATTGCGTCTCATAGGAGTCGAACTTCCCGCGCAATGGCCGCGAATGACGTATGCCGAGGCGATGCGGCGGTTCGGATCGGACAAGCCGGACCTTCGTTTCGGGATGGAACTCGCAGATCTCAGCGAGAATCTAATCGCGACCGATTTCGCGCCGTTCGCGTCAGTTTTGGCAAACAAAGGCGAGATCAAGGGACTGGTCGCCAAAGGCAAGGCCGATTATTCGCGCAAACAGCTCGACGACCTGCAAGAGTTTGCGAAACGCTACGGCGCGGGCGCGTTGGCGTGGATCAAGCTCGGAGAAACGGAAACGACATCGTCGTTGCTGAAGGTTCTCGGCGAAGCGAAGATCGAGGAACTCGCGGCCACCGCGGGTGCCGAAAGAGGCGACTGCGTACTGATCATCGCCGGCAAGAAACCCGTCGTCGCGGCGTCGCTCGGGGCGCTGCGCGTCGAGGTCGCGAAACGCGAGAACCTGATCGACCGGACGGCTTACAAACCGTTGCTTGTGACGGAGTTTCCGATGTTCGAACACGACGAGGGATCGGACCAGTTTATGGCCGCGCACCATCCGTTCACGTCGCCGATGGACGAGGATCTCGAAATGTTCCGGACGGCGATCGAAGACGAATCGCAGCACGAGCTGCTCGGAAACGTCCGCGCAAAGGCGTACGACGCGGTGATCAACGGCTACGAATGCGCCGGCGGCTCGATCCGAATTCATCAGAAAGGGATTCAGGCTCTGAATTTCAAGGCGCTTGGCCTGACTCCGGAAACGGCTCGGGAAAGGTTCGGGTTTTTCCTCGACGCGCTCGAATTCGGCACGCCGCCGCACGGCGGTTTCGCGGCCGGGATCGAACGGACTTGTATGATCCTCTGCGGCACCGAGAACATCCGCGACGTGATGGCGTTCCCGAAAACCGCCTCGGCGCAGGATCTGATGATGGATTCGCCGGGCGACGTCGATCATCACCAGCTTGATGAATTGGGGATCAAGATCGTTTAGGATTTGCGATTTGCGATTTTCAATTTGCGATTGGTCATCGTCAGAACCGGGAGCGGTAGAGGCTATGTCAAAACTCTCCTTAATCGAGATCTTGATGAATTGCCGTTCGTTTTAACAAACGGAGAAGGAAACCAAGACACATCCCGGATTTAGCCGGATTTTGGGCTAAAGCCCTGTGGGGATTGGGCTTGCTTTCATGAGGCTGTCTGGAAAGTCACTCAGAAAGTTTTTTTCGTTTTTTTTTTTTTTCCTCTCCTCCTTCCCCCCCCGCCCCCCGCCCCCCCCCCCCCCCCCCCGCCCCCCCCCCCCCCCTCCCCCCCCCCCCCCGCCCCCCCCGCTTTCCCCCCCTCGTGGGCGCTGCCCCCCCCCCCCCCCCCTTTCCCCCCCCTCAGCCCCCCCCCAATTCCCCCTTTTTCCCTTTTTCCCCCCCTTCCCCCCCCCCCCCCCCCCCCCCCCCCCTCCTCCTCCTTCCCCCCCCCCCCCCCCCCCCCCCCCCCTCCCCTTCCCCCCCCCCCCCCCCCCCCCCCCCCCCCCCCCCCCCCCCCCCCCCCCCCCCCCCCCCCCCCCCCCCCCCCCCCCCCCCCCCCCCCCCCCCCCCCCCCCCCCCCCCCCCCCCCGGCGGGGGGGGGGGGGCCCCCCCGTCCCCCCCCCCCCGCCCCCCCCCCCCCCCGCCCCCCCCCCCCCCCCCCCCCCCCCCCCCCCCGGGGGGCCCCCGCACCGCATCCGCGCGCCCACCCCCAAACCCGCCCCCCCCCCCCCCCCCCCCCGGCCCTCCCCCCCGAACCCCCCCCGGGCCCCCGTCCCCCCCCCCCCCCGGGGGGCCCCCCCCCCCCCCCCCCCCCCCCCCCCCCCCCCCCCCCCCCCCCCCCCCCCCCCCCCCCCCCCCCCCCCCCCCCCCCCCCCCCCCCCCCCCGCCCCCCCCCGGCCCCCCCCCCGGGGCCCCCCCCCCCCCCCCCCCGGCGGCCCCCGCCCCCCCCCCCCCCCCGCCCCCCCCCCCCCCCCCCCCCCCCCCCCCCCCCCCCCCCCCCCCCCCCCCCCCCCCCCCGCCCCCCCCCCCCCCGCCCCCCCCCCCCCCCCCCCCCCCCCCCCCCCCCCCCCCCCCCCCCCCCCCCCCCCCCCCCCCCCCCCCCCCCCCCCCCCCCCCCCCCCCCCCCCCCCCCCCCCCCCCCCCCCCCCCCCCCCCCCCCCCCCCCCCCCCCCCCCCCCCCCCCCCCCCCCCCCCCCCCCCCCCCCCCCCCCCCCCCCCCCCCCCCCCCCCCCCCCCCCCCCCCCCCCCCCCCCCCCCCCCCCCCCCCCCCCCCCCCCCCCCCCCCCCCCCCCCCCCCCCCCCCCCCCCCCCCCCCCCCCCCCCCCCCCCCCCCCCCGCCCCCCCCCCCCCCCCCCCCCCCCCCCCCCCCCCCCCCCCCCCCCCCCCCCCCCCCCCCCCCCCCCCCCCCCCCCCCCCCCCCCCCCCCCCACAAACGCTCCTCCCGCCCCCCCCCCCCCCCCCCCCGCCCCCCCCCCCCCCGGGGGGCCCCCCCCCCCCCCCCCCCCCCCCCCCCCCCACAAGCGCCGCCCCCCCCCCCCCCCCCCCCCCCCCCCGGGGGGCAAAAGGAAGGGCCCACGCCCCCACCCCCCCCCCCCCCCGGGGCCCGCGGGGGGGCGCCCCCCCCCCCCCCCCCCCCCCCCCCCCCCCCCCCCCCCCCCCCCCCCCCCCCCCCCCCCCCCCCCCCCCCCCCCCCCCCCGGGCGGGGGGCCCCCCCCCCCCCGCCCCCCCGCCCCCCCAACACCGGGGGGGTTTGGTTCGGAACGGGGGGGGGAACCCCCCCCCCCTTTTTTCTTTTTCTTCTTTCTTGTTATAACCCCCCCCGGGCAACCCCCCCCAAAAAAAAAACCCCCCCCCCGGAACCAAAAATCGCCCACCCCGGGCAGACAGCCTCCAATTCATTTGATCCAAATCCGCGCGAATCGAACGGTCGTCTTTGAAACGGAATGGAACTAACGATTTAATTCAACATCCCATCGCAAGAAAGAAGTTAATTTTGTGGATGATGTTCCATTTACCGTTTTCTTTTGCCATGATGCGGAAACTTATTCGGCTAATACTAACCAAGCACGGATCATCAGTGGCAGTTTTACATGAACGAACATGATCCGCCCATTTCTTTCCGCCTCTTTTCGAAACAGCCTCGGAAATTTCTTTGCTCGTAACCTTTGGGAATCTCTGATAATCTGATGGACCGACTTTCGAGGTTAAGAATCGATTTCCTTCAAGTCTTTTAATTTCATTCCATTCTGATGTGTAGTGTTTCCAATCCGTCAGATCCCAATGAGGCCCCTCGTCTGAGACTGACATACTGGTTTCAAATTGCTGTTCGATTTTGAACTCTCTGAAATCGTTCGGATAAGGATGCAAAGCGATTATTTGATTTTCTATCGTTTGTGACAAATCCAAATCAAAATCATTAGGCTTGTCTGATAAATCTTCAACCTTTGTTTCTGCGACTTCAAATTCGGGGTCAAATCGTATTATCTCAAACGCCTCCAGGTACCTCGATTTCTTAGGCGGACTTTTTTGCGGATAAATAGAATCAATAGGTTTCGGCGCAACCAACGGTTCAATAAGATTTGGAACTTCTGCTTCGATAACGGTCTTATTCTTTTCAACTAATATCGAGGCGAAAATTGAACCTAACATGAAAGTCACGACGCCAACACAGAAACACGTTGTTTTACGTTTCATGAGATCCTCCTAACGAATCACAACCAATCAATACTCATAATAGTAAGCCTAAATTGTGTTTGAAGCTACGTTTTACTAATAGGAACTGCGAGTTTGGGAAATGCCTTCAGAATTTTCGCATCCATCGTTACGAGGTTAACGCCAAGCGATATCGCCAATGCTGCGAACTCACAGTCGTATGCGGAACAGTCGCTTTCGCGAACAAGTTCAAGCAAAAGGCGCGAGTCCACCTCGTATTCGTTGCCGGCCAAAAGGCCTTCTGCCTCCAGCTGCAATTCGCATGCGGCTTGAAACGTAAGCGTCTTGCGACGCAAATAGCCAGCGAGAATATTGCGGAATTCACTACGCCATAGCAAAGGCGCGGCCCAGTCGGCGTCGCTTTCGAGCAACGACTCTGTCTTCTCGGTGAAGTCGCCGGGCAGGTAGAGGTAAGCAATGATATTACTGTCGACAACGATCACTTTCGGCCCTCGCGTTTGAATGCATCGATTTCCTTCGACCCGAATTTAACTTCCGGCAACGCTGCGCGAAGCGCACGTGCCCTCGACAAACGTTCGCCAACCGTCATCCGACCGGGAACCAGGACCGATTCAAGACGCACGATCACTTCGCTGTTCAAACTTCGCCGATTGCTTTCCGCCGATTCCTTGAGTCGCCTGTACAGTTCGTCAGGAATGTTCTTCAAGGTCAAAGTCGTAGCCATTTCAATACCTCCTTAGCGGTTCCATTATGGTTCCAAATTGGAGAAACGTCAAGATTTTCAGCCACGATGATGTGCTCCGTTCGGGTTGATTCGATGTCTTGTCAGGAATGATGTTGAGGTAATAATTAACGACGAACAGACCAATAATGCCCGTTCCGCGTCCCGCCAATCCCGCCAGGATCAGGCGTCCGTCATGGCTGTATCCAAGTAGGGATTTGGACAAAATGTAGAACAGGATATTGCCTGCGATGTTCAAAATGAGGAAGGCTCCAAAAGCGATTCCGAGCCACTGTACCGTTCCTTCCGATATTGTTTGCTGAACGATAGAAATCCAAAAAACCGTAGCAATAATAAAACCGATACCAGCTACAGATCTTTTCTCCTTGATAGAACGTTAACTGATTTGCGCGTTTGGTGCGCTTCCTGGTTCGGCAGGCCGTTATTCTTCGCGCCAGCTTTTGCCAAAATCCGGCGTCTTCAAGATTTTCAACCCATCCTTGTATTTTGAAGATGAATGTATTCTTACTTCACCCATTCCGTTTGAGAAAATAAGGAGATCTTTGATTCCCGCGCACTGCTCATCGGTTCGCAAAAACTGGCAAATCTTTGAAATGCGCCAACTCTCCCCGGCATCGTTTGTGACGGCGTAGTCATTCCCGATAAAGAAATATCCTACGCTATTTCCGGCAAAACGAACTTGATCTCGCGGAATGTCGTTCGGGTCGTCTTGGCGAATCTCCGCAACTTGTCGCCATTGATTTGAGTCCTTGCCGGATTCAGAGTGAAAAACGTAATAAGCGCCGTTCAGAGCCGCCACAAAACCGCCACGCTCAATGTGTTTGTCGACACGAATTCGAAATGGCGAGTTTTGCGTTTCCCAAGTTTCGACAACTTCAGCTTTGTAGGGCGATTTCAAAAATTCTGGCATTGGCACAAACTTCACGATCAAGATTGCCAAGACGAAACAAACTAAAATTGCAATTACTTTTTTCATTTAGTCGGCCGCCTGAAGGCGGAACTCCAAACCTAAACCGTCACGGCTTCCCGATATTCGCCCCAGACTTTCCGTAAACGGTGCGAGATCTCGCCGACGGTCACGTATGATTCAACCGCCTCCAATATCCTCGGAAGCAGATTCTCATCGCCTCGCGCGGCTTCCTCGATCTTCGCCAAAGCATTGTCAGCTTTCACTTTATCGCGCTTTTCGCGGACGGCGCGGAGGCGTTCGACCTGTGCACGTTCGATCTTCTCGTCAACTTTGAGGATCGGTATCGCGTGGTCCTCGTCGATGTGGAACTTGTTGACGCCGACGACGATTGCCGACTCACCCTCGACCGCCTTTTGATATTGATACGCCGCGTCCTGGATCTCGTGTTGCGGAAATCCGTTCTCGATCGCCTTGAGCATCCCTCCCATCACATCGATCTTCCCGATGTAATCGACCGCCTTCGCTTCGAGCTGATTGGTCAGTTCCTCGATCGCGTACGAACCGGCGAGCGCGTCGACGATGTCCGCTGCGCCCGATTCGTAGGCGATTACCTGCTGTGTCCTGAGCGCGATCCGCGCTGCCGCTTCGGTCGGTAGCGAAAGCGCTTCATCCATCGAATTCGTGTGCAGGCTCTGCGTTCCGCCGAGCACCGCGGCGAGCGCCTGGATCGTCGTCCGCACGATGTTGACCTCGGGTTGCTGCGCCGTCAGAGTCGAACCGGCCGTCTGGGTGTGAAACCTGAGCATCAATGACTTGGGATCCTTTGCTCCGAAACGATCGCGCATTATCCGCGCCCATAGCCGGCGCGCCGCGCGGAACTTCGCGACCTCTTCCAACAGGTTGAGGTGCGAATTGAAAAAGAACGACAAACGGGGCGCGAAATCATCGACCTTCAAACCGACGTTGATCGCCGATTCGACATAACAGATCGCATCCGCAAGCGTGAACGCGATCTCCTGCGCAGCCGTCGATCCCGCCTCGCGGATGTGATAGCCCGAGATCGATATCGTGTTCCAGTTCGGAACCTCGTTCGCGCAATACGAAAAGATGTCGGTGATCAGTCTGAGCGATGGTTTCGGCGGATAAATGTAGGTTCCGCGCGCGATGTATTCTTTCAAAATGTCGTTCTGGATCGTGCCGTTGACCTTGTCGAAGGCGACGTTCTGTTTCCGCGCGACCGAAAGATAAAGGCACAAGAGCGTCGAGGCCGTGGCGTTGATCGTCATCGACGTCGAAACCTGATCGAGCGGAATCCCGTCGAAAAGCGTGAGCATATCGTCGAGCGAATCGATGGCGACGCCCACCTTTCCGACCTCGCCGCCGGCGAGCGGATCGTCCGAATCGAGCCCGATCTGTGTCGGCAGATCGAACGCCACCGAAAGTCCGGTGGTCCCCTGCGAGAGCAAATACTTGTATCGCCTGTTCGAATCTTCGGCGGTCGCAAACCCGGCGTACTGGCGCATCGTCCAGAAGCGACCGCGGTACATATTCCGCCGAACGCCGCGCGTGTACGGGAATTCGCCCGCGTTGCCCAGATCGCGTTCGTAGTCGAAATCGCTGTTGGAAGGATTAAAGTCGTTGGGCAGTTCGATGCCCGAAGAAGTCTCGAATTTCTCGCGTCGTTCAGCCATAACACCCTTAGATTAGCATACTTCCCAAGTCATTCCCGAGGCCGATCCAGGTACCGATGGACGACGCTCTGCGGGGAATTCGACGCGACTTAAGCTTTAATAGCTATGGTTCCAGATTTGCCCGCCGGATCAATTCGGCGAAGCGCGGGTCGGTACGGATCGGATCCCACTGAGGGTCAAATTTCAGATTGACAAACCAACGTTCGCGCGAAACCGCCGCCTTTTCGAGTAAAGAAAAGACCTCGCCATATTCACCGACCCGCAAAGCCGACATTGCCTTGACATAGTTGTTCCAAAGCCCTTCGAACTGCGGTTCTTTTGTCAAATCGTATTTAAGTTGCCACAATCCCCGCCAGCCTCCATTCCGAAACGCCTCGCTCGAACGGGCGTTGGCCGCCGGCGGAGTAAACAATGCATCGAGCGCGGCCAGCGATTCGTGCGCCTTTTCCAGCTGACCCGTCTGTTCGAGCGAGATCCACCGGTATGACAAGGCGTACGGGAATGACGGGTTGGCCTCAAGGACTCGGTCTGATTGTTCCACGGCCCGGTCGAAACGGCGCGTAAGATAGTAGATCGCAGCGATGTCGGTCTGAATGATCGCCGAGGTGGGATCGAGTTCTTCCGCCCTGCGGATCTCAACCAAAGCCTCATCGAATCTTCCAAACGTCGTGAGATATTCGCCAAACCACTGGTGCGCAGTGGGATAATTCGGATTTCGCGAAATCGCCAACCTAAATTCGCTTTCAGCTTCTGACCAATTCCAATCGTAAAAGGCAAGCGTATATGCCAAACTCGTCCGCGCTTCTGCTGAGTCCGGATTGATCTCGAGTGCCCTGCTGCTCGCTTGCCGTGAATTCTCAAAGGCTTCAGAAGCCGGCATTCCCCCGTACTCCGCCAGGAGTTGATAGGCGTCGGCACGTCCGGCGTGGGCGAGCCCAAACGACGGGTCCTTGCTCGCCGCCTGTTCGAACGCGTCGATGCTCTTTCTCAAGTCGTCGACGGTTCGGCGGCTTAGAAGGTACCGACCCTGAAGATACAGTTGAAACGCTTCAGGACTATCTGTCCCGTTCCGCGCGAGCTGAGTTCGTTCCTCAAGCGTGAGGTTTTCGAGTAAGGAACTTGCGATCTGAACGGCGATCGACTCTTGAATCTTCAGCAGGTCGGTCGAGTCTTCCTCCAGACTTCTTGCCCAAAGAACCTTGTTTTCGGGCATCGCAACCAGTTGAACCGAAACCCTCAATCGATTCCCAATCCGCTGAACCGTTCCCTCCAGGACGCTGCTGACGTGCAGTTTTTCGCTCATCGCCCGCGGTGAGGCCCCATCGGCAAATGGCAAGACAGCGCTTGTTGGGCGGACCGCAATCCGTTTCATCGACCCCATTTTCGTGATCAGCGAATCCGTCAAACCGATCGACAGAGCGTCGTCTCGTCGTTCCTTCGTCAGATTTTTGAATGGGAGCACAGCGATCGTCCGGACCTGCGAATCAAGAACAACATTCGACGGAAACGGGACCCCGGTTGTGCGCCGGTTCGGGCGCAGGAAATAATACGCAATGCCCGCGAGTGAGAGAGCCAGGAGAACCGCGCCGATGAGGCGCAGATTGTGGCGCCGTATTCTCTGATGCAGTTTGTCCGCCACTTGCGAAGCGGCGTCCTCAGTAAAAACGACGGTTTGCTGGTTGATGACCGATGTGCCGTCGATGACGGTGGGGGTCGCCGTTTGCCGCACGGTGATGTTCGAGATGTTCTGTTCAACGGCGAAGTTCCCGATGTTTATCTCCCGCACTTCGCCTTTGAAGCGATAGCCGCGCCGCGGAACGGTCTCGATCGACTTGCCGGCATCCCCGAGCAGTTTCCGGAGAGCGTGGATGTTGATTGACAAGTTGTTTTCTTCAACAACCGTGTCGGACCATACTTCCCGCAGGATCTCGTCCTTGGTTTTGAGATGCCCCTGATTTTGGACCAGAAGAGAAAGCAGATCGAAAGCTTTCGGCTGAATGCGGATCGTCTCCCCGTTTCGCGTCAAACGCTTCTCGATCGAATCGAGCCGAAATTCGCCGAACTCATACAAACCTTGTTTTTTCAACGGGTTGTCCATGCCAAGAGAATACAAAGAAAAAACTAATCGAAAGCTAAAGACCTGCCGTGCCGATTTCGCAATAGTATCAGCATCCCTTGGCGGACAGCAAGGAATTCTGGTTGGCGGGAGTGGAAGCGATGAGAAAGGAAACGTTTATCAGGTGGAGTATCTTTTGGGCCTTCGTTTTGGCGGCTTTCGGTCAGAACGCCTTCGGCGGCGCGTTATTGACGGTCAACTCGCCGGCGATCAGCAATGTCTGTGACGACAAGCTGAGCCTCGGCGAAGCGGCACAACTCGCGCGCGGCGGCGGGAATATGCGATCGATCACGGACGGTGAAAAAGCGCAGATCTCCGGCGCCAGCTGGGTTCTTGCTATCTCGCCGCCGCCGTGCGCCGCGTTCGGCTGGGTGCCGGTCAACGGCATCGGTGCGAGTTTTGCGGACGACATCGTCTTCACCAACGATGTCGGAACCTTGTTCGGGCTGACCATACTCGGCAAGAACGACGACGTCGACGGCCTGAAGCCCAACGGCGGGCGGGTCGTTCTCGACGGGATGGGCCTGGTCGCTCCAAACTTCGGCATCACGATCGAAACCGAGTCCGGATCGCAGGTCAGAAATCTGGTCATCCAAAACTTCCCGACTGCGGGAATCTTCGCGCAAGCCCTGAACGGCGCGAAATTCGAGGGGCTCGAGATCCGCAACAACGCCGGCGCCGGAATCAGTATAGGGTTCGCCGGCGGGACGACGAACAAGAACAGCCGCAATGTCACGATCGGCGGCGACCAGCCCCAGCACCGAAATAAGATCTATGCCAACGGAGGCGACGGCATCTTCATATCCGCGTCACCGAGCTTCGACCGATTTCCGGACGAAGGAATCTTCATAATGAACAATCTCATTGGCACGAGCGACGGGGTTACCGACAACGGCAACGCCGGAAACGGGATAAGTTTGTCGAATGCGTTCGGCGTGATAATCGGAGATCTCAACGGTTTGACGCGCAACATTATCAGCGGCAACAACAACGACGGGATAACTCTCGATGGAGCCGGCGCGATCAGCAACCTCATTGTCGGGAATTTCATCGGAACGACCGAAAGCAGCGGCGCTCCGCTCGGCAACGGCGCCAGCGGCGTCGCGCTTTTGAACGCCGCCGGCAGTATGACCGACTTCATCAGCAGCGGGCCCAACAAGATCGGAATGCCGGGCCTCGGCAATGTCATCAGCGCAAACGGGTTCGGCGTCTTTATCGGCGATTCAAACACCTCGAAGAACCTGGTGCAGGGAAATCTGATCGGGACAAATGTCGGCGGCAACACCGATCTCGGGAACGCGCTCGACGGGGTCTTGGTCGGCGCCGGCACCTTCGACAACACCATCGGTGGCACCGGCGCGAACGAGGGGAACCTGATCGCCTTCAACCGCAACGGCATCTATTCCGATGGCGGAATCCGGAACGGCTTTCGCCGAAACCGGATCTTCTCCAACGACAACCTTGGCATTGAACTGACGCCGGTCGGAGTGACGCCGAACGATCCGGGCGACGGCGACTCTGGCCCGAACAACCTTCAAAACTATCCGGTCATCACGTTCGTCCGATCATTGTCGGCGTCGGTTGCGATCGAAGGCACGTTCAACAGCGCGCCGAACCAGACATTCACGTTGGAGTTCTTCGGAAACTCATCGGCCGATGCGTCAGGATTCGGCGAGGGCCGGAATTTTCTCGGCACTGCACAGGTCACGACCAACGGCACCGGCAATGCGACGTTCAGCCTGAATTTCGGAGTCACTTCGGCGACGACTTCGAACTGGGTCTCCGCGACGGCGACCGATTCGGTCAACAATACCTCGGAATTTTCGGCGGCACGGAACATCTGCGCTGATATGAGGTTCAGTCCGACCTCGATACTCGCGCCGGTCGGCGGAATCAGCTCGAATTTTGTCTATCTGAACTCGACGGGCTGCGCGGCACCGACGGCTACCGGCAATACAGCCTGGGTTACGGTAAACAGCGTTCTCGGAGGACAGGTGAACTATACCGTCGCCGCGAACACGGGACCGCCCCGCGACGCGCTGATCAACGTTCTTTACAACAACGGAACGGGCCAGAGCACGGCAAGTTTTCAGGTTTCGCAAAACAATGGCTGCGCTTATTCGATCAATCCTTCGACCCAGAATTTCACTGGCCCGGGCGGCGGTGGCAGCACGAATGTGACGCCCACGAACAGCGCCTGCGGGTGGAGTTCGGTAAGCAACGCCCCGAGTTGGATCACGATCACCGGAGGGGTAAGCGGGACGGGCAACGGAACGGTCAGCTTCACGGTCGCGCCCAACAACACCGGGGTTCAGCGCATCGGAACGATCAACGCCGCCGGCCAAACACTGACGATCAATCAATCGGCGGTGTTCGGAAGGGCACCATTTGATTTTGACGGTGACGCTCGCACCGATATTTCAATCTTTCGTCCGTCCAATGGTCAGTGGTGGCTGAACCGGAGCACCGCCGGGACGATAGTCTACACGTTCGGAAACTCGAGCGACCGGCTGACGCCCGGCGATTTTACCGGCGACGGGAAGACCGACGTCGCGATCTTCCGTCCATCGACGGGCGAATGGTTCGTGCTTCGAAGCGAGAACTCGACGTTCTACAGTTTTCCGTTCGGTGTGAACGGCGACGTGCCGGTTCCGGGCGATTATGACGGGGACGGAAAGACCGATGCCGCCGTCTTCCGCCCCGGCAATTCGACCTGGTATGTTCAACGTTCGACCGGCGGTACGACGAACGTGCAGTTCGGCAGTTCCGGTGACCGTCCGGTCGCGAGCGACTATGACGGCGACGGGAAGACCGACATCGCGATCTTCCGTCCGGCAAGCGGACAATGGTGGCTCAACCGGTCAACCTTGGGCGTTATCGCCGTCACGTTCGGGGCTTCGACCGATAAGCAAGTGCCGGGAGATTATACCGGCGACGGCAAGTCCGACGTCGCGCTCTGGCGACCTTCGACGGGCGAGTGGTTCGTTCTTCGGAGCGAGAATTTCACATATTATTCGTCCCAATTCGGTGCAAACGGCGATGTTCCGGTGCCGGGCGATTACGATGGCGACGGTCGGTTCGATACAGCGGTGTTCAGGCCCTCGAATTTAACCTGGTATCTCCAGCGGTCGACGGCGGGAGTGTTGATACAGGCATTCGGAGCTGCTTCGGATACGGCGGTTCCGGCGGCGTTCGTGCCTTAGGACGTTCTTGAACTGAACCAATGACGCGGAGCGGCGCGATGTCCGTTCCGCGTCTTTTCTTCTGCCGCCGGGATGCCGCGATAGACATCTCCGCTGGATTCCCGTTGAAAATCGCGTACGGTTTTGACTATGTCCGGCCTCATGCGTAGCATCTAAAGGAACGATGGAACGCGACGTCAGATTACAGAGCGCATTGGATAAGCTCAGCCAGGCAATCAATGAAGCCGTGGAGCAGTCGGGCTCCGTACGCGAGGCCGTTGAGAACGTTCGAAAACTCGGTTTCGAGCCGAATCTTTCGATGCGCCTTGAGATCGCGCTTGAGGAGATCGCCAAGGGTCCGGACGAGATCCCCGACGATCCGGAACTTGAACTCACACCCGACGATATCAGGGCGCTAAGACGAATGCGGATCGCGTGTTGATTGGGTTCGGAGTTCCGCCTTCACGCGGCTCGGTCTCAGGATCTCGAGACCGTAGGATTAATATTGACGCCGCCTGAAGGCGGAACTCCGAACAAATCGGATGAATTACTACAATTACTATACTGAGATCGAAGAAGCTTTTGTACGCCGGCGCGGGAAGAATCTCGTGTTATCGCCGCTCGATTGGGCGCTGATCGACGCGTGGCACGAACGCGAGGTTCCGCTGCATATCGTCTTGCGCGCGATCGAGAGTGTTTTCGATATCTGGGACAAACAGCCGAAGCGAACTCGAACCGTCAAGAGTCTCGCCTATTGCCGTGAAGAGATCGAGGCCCAGTTCGAGGAATGGGTCGAGACGCGTGTCGGTGCTGCGCCCCAAGACTCGTCCGGCGAAATCGATGGATCGAACTCCGAATCGTCGATCGTCGAGCACCTTCTGGAGTCTCGAACACGGTTTTTGGAAATGGCGGCCGATGCGATCGATCCGGGATTGCGCGAAACGCTTCAGCGAGTTTGCGAACGACTCGGCGTTCTCGCGGACGAACGCGAAGGCGCCGAGAAACTCGAACAGTCGCTCGACATTCTCGATGAAATGATCGACCGGCAGTTGCTCGCCGCCGAATCCGCCGCGACGTTCCGATCCGAGGTCGAAACGATGCTCGCGCCGAATCGAAGCGCGATGGATCCGGAGGCGTATGATCGCACCTTCGACTTGATGCTTCGGAAGAAAATCCGCGATGCTGCCGGAATTCCGCGCTTGAGTTTGTTTTATCTCTAAGCTGTGGTACAAACGTCTTGAATCTGAAACGGGAGAAGAAAAAATGGATTATCAGTCGGGTGCCGTAAGTCCGGTCGGAAGTATCGAAAAAGGCTGGGGAATCATCAAGGACGATTACTGGATCTTCCTCGGAATGACGCTCGTCGCCGGGATCATCACGTTTATCATCGCCATCATCCTCGGACTTTTGAATAATGTCATTACGTTCGCGATCGCCACGGTCTTCGGCGCGGCCGGCGGTCGCGGATCCGACGGTGCGGCAATTGCGATGTCGATCGTGCCGCAGATCATTTCGATGGTCATCAGCCTTTTCACGAACGTGATCGTTCTGACGGTGTCGGGAGTTTTGGTTTGCGGGATCTATTCGGCGCTGGCGAAGAAAGTGAATACCGGCGTCGCCGATTTCGGCGAGCTGTTTTCCGGAATGTCGAAAGCTGTCCCGTGTTTGATCTTCGCGATCGTAATGGCGCTCTTTCAGTTCATCATCGGTCTCGTGACGCTTGGGGCCGGCGCCGCTCTCGGAGTCGGAGCGATGGGTGCGGCCGGAATGTTCAAAGGTGGCGAGATAAATCCCGCCGCGCTTGGCGGCATCCTGTTTGCGATGCTGGGCATCTTGTTTTTTGTAGTTATCGTGAATTTCGTGATCTCTTTGCTCACGACTTTCGTTTATCCGTTGATCGCCGAACGAAGCATGTCCGGGATCGACGCGATGCTTTTGAGTATGCGCGCCGGTTTGTCCAATATCGGCGGGCTGTTTTTGCTGATGCTGCTCCTTGCTTTGATGGTGATCGGCGGGGCGCTCGCTTGTTTGATCGGCATCGTCTTCGTTGCCCCGATCATCAGCGCATCGATCTTTGCCGCCTACCAGAGCGTTTTCGGCAGCTACGGCAACAACTTCCAGCAAACGCCGCCGCCGCCGCCGGTTTGGGGCGCGCCGTCAGGCCAACAGCCCGGCTATTGATTTGTCCGTATATACCGGCGATTCACGAAGTGGGTCGCCGGAATTTGTCGCCTCTAAGATCCTTCATTGTCCAACTCATTCAAAATCGGTAAAACCATCGAGGTCGCGATCGAGCGGATCGTTCCGAACGGTTTCGGCATAGGTTTTGCCGACAATATGACCTTGTTCGTCTCGCTCGCGGCGGCGGGCGACCGTTTGCGCGTGCGTGTGAATCAGGTGAAGGGACGGATCGCATTCGCTGAGATCGTCGAGATCCTCGACGCGTCGCCCGATCGCGTCTCCTCGAGATGCGAGTATTTCGGGCGCTGCGGCGGCTGTGATTTTCAACATCTGAAATACGAAGCGCAACTTGGCGCCAAGGTCGGGATCCTCCGCGACTCGCTCAAGCGCATCGGCAAGATCGACTATGCGGATATTTCGATCGTCCCGAGTCCGTTCGAGTTCGGCTATCGCTCTCGCGCGCAGTGGCACGCCGATACGCGCCGCCGGATGTTCGGTTATTTCAAACGCGGTTCGCACGAGATAATCGACATCAAAGGTTGTCCGATCCTGACCCCCGAACTTGAATCTTCGCTGGCCGAGATTCGAAACGAGATCGAATGGGACAGTTTTTGGGCGGAATCGATCGAGATCGAGGCCGCAAGCTCGTCAGGCCAAGTTTCGGTCTATTCCGAGGAACTGGTCGAACCGACACTCGAACTCGATTTCCGGAACGGCGAGGATCGTTACACATACGATGCGCGAAGTTTCTTCCAGGGAAACCAGTTTCTGATCGAACCGTTGATCGAGGCGGCTGTCGGCGAGTTGAAAGGCGCTTTCGCGCTCGATCTCTATTGCGGGGTCGGGCTTTTCACCTTGCCGCTGGCTCGGCGATTCGAACGCGTCGTCGGCGTCGAATCGGGTCAGCGGGCGGTCGCGCTCGCGAGAAAGAACCTTGAAAACGCGAAACTCAAGAATGCCGAGATTTTCGACGAACAAGTCGGGCGCTGGCTCACAGGGAACGAGGCGGATCTGACCGGAGTCGACCTCGTCTTGCTCGATCCCCCACGCTCCGGAACCGAAAAGGAGACGGTCGAGACTCTGATCAGAATCGCGCCGGCCGCGATTTCCTACGTTTCGTGCGAACCGTCGACGCTCGCGCGCGATCTCCGGATACTCGTCGACAACGGCTACGAACTGAGATCCATTAAAGCCTTCGACCTTTTTCCGCAGACGCATCACGTCGAAACCGTCGTCATCCTTTCACGCCGAAAGTGAAACAACCGCGGCGGCGGCGGCGTACGACATACCGGCGCGACGGAGCCGTTTGAATAAGGTCGACCAACTAAACTAAACTTCAGAAGTATGGCAAGAAAGAAACCGGAACCCGACAACTCATCGTCGGCGATCAGCAAGAGTCATTTCGTTCGCTGCCGCTATTGCGGCCAGAAGAACGGTGTCAAGGAAGACTTTGTAAATCGCCAGGCAAACTGCGGCAAGTGCAAGCTGCCGCTTTCCAACGAACCGCATAAGAAGTTTGCCGATCTCAGCAAGCACGAATACGTTCATCCGGCCGACAGCAAGGCTTTGGCGGCGCTGAAGGCGATCCCGGGAGTCGATACGGCGCTCAAGAAACTCCTTCAGGTGACCGGCGAATCGGCAGTACGCGTGATCTTTATGGCGAGCGCCGTCAAAGTCAGCCCCGAACAGATGCCCGACCTGCACGCGAAGCTTCAGGTGGCCTGCACGACGCTCGGCGTCGAACTGCCCGATATGTATGTCCAGCAGAATCCGGTCGTCAACGCGTTTACCTTCGGTGCCCAGAAACACGCGATCGTCCTTCATTCGGCGTTGCTCGAGCGGCTTACGGACGAAGAAACTTTGGCCGTCATCGCGCACGAGGTCGGCCATATTCACGCCGAACACGTGCTTTATTTGACGGCGGCGCGGCTGATCGAGGCGTTGATGAATGCTTCGCTGGCGCGAATGATCCCGGGTTCGGAAATAATCAAGGGAATAGTCTCGGCGACCATCTCGAGCGCTCTGCTCGCGTGGGCGCGAAAAGCGGAACTCTCTTGCGACCGCGCCGGATTGCTCGTAACACAGGACCCGCACGTCATCGGGCGGACGATGATGAAGCTGTGCGGCGGGACGTTCGCGTCGAAGATGGATTACGACCAGTTCCTCGCGCAGGCGCGCGAGTTCCAGAAGAACTACGACGACAACGCTCTCGATTGGTTATGGGCGAACATCATCAACTCCGGAATGACGCATCCATTCCCGGTCTGGCGTGTTTCCGAAATTCTTCAATGGGTCGATAGCGGGGACTACGAAAAACTGATGAAGAAGTAGTCGCCCGATAGATCTTCAAACCGCGAATTCGCGCAAAGACCAGGCGAAAAAGGCTTCGTGTGGTCTTTCTTATTATTTGGCTTCTTTCGCCAGGTTTTCGATCATCCAGCCAAGGTAGCTTTTTGAAACCTGATCGGCATTGAGAGCGACGATCTCCGGAACCTCATAACTGTGATTCGAGACAATGAACCGCTCAAGCTCGGGATATTTTTCGGCAAGGGTTTTGATCAGCAAGAGATGTTCGGTGTCGGACTGAACGGATCCGTTCCAGATGTAGACCGACGCCATTGCCGGCAGGATCTGCACACAAGCGGCAAGTCTCGACTCGACGATCTTCCGGGCCAACGATTCGGCCTCGGCGATACTTGGAGTTGTTGTCAGAACGACGATCATCGGGAAGATTCCAGATTCAAGATATTCCAGATTCCAGCTATTCCAGATATTCCAGATTCCAGATATTCAAGATATTCCAGATATTCCAGCTATTCCAGATATTCCAGATATTCCAGCTACTCCAGATTCAAGATATTCCAGATTCCAGATATTCCAGATTCAAGATATTCCAGATTCCAGCTATTCCAGCTACTCCAGATTCAAGATATTCCAGATTCCAGATATTCCAGATATTCCAGATATTCAAGATATTCAAGATTCCTCAGAATCGACTGGAATTCTTGGAATCCGTGGAATCCCTCAAATCCCTGGAATTCTTGGAATCTTGGAATCTCTGGAATCCCTGGAATTCTTTGAATCTCCTCAATCCAAAATCGCAAATCTAAAATCGCAAATCGCAAATTCAAAACCCCACCCCATTGCCGTTTTCCGAGGCTTCGCAGGTTCGGATGATGAAATCGACGGCGTCTTTCGGGGAATCCGTGAGATGAAGCAATCCGAGGTCCTCGGCATTGATCTTCTTTTCGTTGACCATTGTCGATGCCAGCCACTGAAGCAGTCCGCGCCAGTATTGAGATCCGAAAAGGACGACCGGGAAGTTGCGGATCTTGCGTGTCTGGATCAGCGTCAGCGCTTCGAACAGTTCGTCCATCGTTCCGAACCCGCCGGGGAAAATGATATAGGCGTTCGAGAATTTGATGAACATCGTCTTGCGAACGAAAAAGTACTTGAAGGTCAGCGATTTCGTCAGGTACGGGTTCGCCTGTTGCTCGAACGGAAGTTCGATATTGCAGCCGACCGAGACCTTGCCCGCTTCAAAGGCGCCGCGGTTTCCGGCTTCCATCACTCCCGGACCGCCACCGGTGATCACTTCGAATCCGGCTTCGGCAAGCAACCGTCCGGTTTCGCGCGCGGCTTCGTATTCCGGTTCGCCTTCCTTGGTCCGCGCCGAGCCGAACACCGAAACGCCGCGCGTGATCGTTGCGAGATTGTCGAATCCGTAAACGAACTCGCTCATAATTCGAAGCACGCGCCACGAATCCGATGCCTTGTATTCGTCATCCGGTTCCGGCGAACGAAGCAGAACCTCGTCGTCCGTCAGTTGCCAATACGCCTTTTCAAGGAGCGTTTTTGCTTCCGCGACCGTCTTCGGCTCAATGATCGGCTTGTTTTTCTTAAGTCTCTTGATTGTCATTCTTTGTTTGTTGGTAAATGGCCGCGGCGGGCCGCCTGAAGGCGGAACTCCAAACCCGGAACTCCGGAACTCCGAACGCGGAACTCCGAACTCAGATTCCCATTATGTTGTATCCGCAATCGACGTAGATCGTTTCGCCGGTGATGCCCGACGCAAGGTCGCTTACCAGGAAAAGAGCGGTGTTTCCGACCTCGCTCGCCTCGACATTGCGCTTGAGCGGCGACTTCTCGCCGACATAGTTGAGCAGCGAGCCCATATTCTTCACCCCGCGGGCCGAAAGCGTATTTATCGGGCCGGCGCTGATGGCGTTTACGCGAATGTTGCGCGGACCGAGATCGGCCGCGAGATAACGGGTCGAAGCCTCGAGGGCGGCCTTCGCGACTCCCATCACGTTGTAGTTCATCACGACCTTCTCGGCGCCGTAATAGCTCATTGTGACGATGCTTCCGCCGTCCTTCATCAGCGGCATTGCCGCCAGCGCGACTTGCGGCAGCGAAAACGCGCTGATCTCCATCGCCGTCAGAAACGCCTCGCGGGTTGTCGTCAAAAACTCGCCCTCGAGCGCCTCCCGCGGGGCGAAAGCGATCGAATGGATCAAAAAGTCGAGCTTGCCGTACTTTTCACCGACCGCCTTGAATGCAGCATCGACTTCCGACTGGTTCGTCACGTCGCACGGAACGACGAGCGTCTCCGGTATCTCCTTCGTCAGTTTCTGGACGTTCTCCTTCAACCTCTCGCCCTGATACGTGAAGGCTATCGTCGCGCCCTGATTCATACACGCATCGGCGCACGCCCAGGCGATCGAACGCTTGTTCGCGACGCCGAAGACCATTCCTACTTTGTTTTGAAGCATATTTCTGTAAATCGTAAATGGCTAATTGTTATTGGTTCGCATTCGAATGTCAAAAAAACCGACTCAAGCGCCAAACACGATCGA
Source organism: Acidobacteriota bacterium (assembly GCA_016715115.1). Lineage (NCBI taxonomy): Bacteria > Pseudomonadati > Acidobacteriota > Acidobacteriota bacterium. Next base: position 828,120 of record JADKBM010000016.1, on the reverse strand, counting down.
TCAACAATAAACGACGAACGATCGTCGATGCTAATCCATCGCGTAAATCTTCTGAAGCGCCTCGAAATCAAGAAGCCGGATGTCGACATCGACGGGCGTCGAACCGAACTTCTTCACGAGCGATGAACGGAGCTGCGCTTCGGCCGCGTCGTCAAGCTGCGTGACAAGCACCAAAAGCAACCGCACGCGCGCATCGATCTTGAGATTCTTCAGCGATTTCATCGGCGCCGCGACCTTTTTGAGAACGATATTGATCTTTTCCTGGCTGACGATCGGCGTCACGAGAAACGTCACCTCGACGCACGTGATCAGATCGCCTTTCACGATGACGCCGTCGAACGGAGTGTTCCCGACGACAACGTGCCTCAGGACCGGCATCCGCGCTTCCTGCTGGATCTGACGCAAAGCCAGATCCTGCGCAACGATGTAGGCCGAAAGCAGATCGCTGAGTTGCTCGCGCGGGATTTCGAGAATCCGGGCGAGTTCGACAACTTCGCGGCTGAGTTTAAGGCGCTGGCTTTCCGGAAGATCGATCTCCCAGTGCAAATTGCGATTGCGTTCACCGGCCGAGAGTTTCCGCCAGTGCGCGAAGTTCAACCATAACAAGGCGACCAATCCGACCGCTGAGAGACCGAAAAGAACTGCAGCAAAACCACTTCCGGCAGCGATCGACCAGATCAATCCGACCAACAGGCCGACCAGCATAAAGGCGCCGATTCCCAGAACCAAATAGTTCGGAGTGGGATTCCCAAACTCCGCGAGCAGACGTTCGTTTTGCTTGACCATTTTTTACTAAGACAACCAGATTTGGGAAAAGTAAAGTAATAATAAACCCAACAATCCAACGTAACAACCATAAAACCGAAAAAAGGAAAGCGTGGCGAAACATTTGACCGAACCTGCCAGGAAGTTGGCGCGTGTCGGCAAAAACCACTATTCTGTTCAGGCATCCGAATGAATCGCTACTTCAAGATGAACCAATTCTTTTGTCGCCGGCTTTGTGCGGCTGTGCTTGGTCATCTCCTGTCCGTGAACGCGCTCGCGATCGATGTTTGGGTAACAACGCCGGCGCGCGGATGAGAAGATCGAAGTCACGATGAAGATCACGAACACCGGAAAGTTCGCCGGCGAGGATGTCGTTCAGCTTTACCTGCGTGACCGGTTTGCATCGCTCGTTAGGCCCGTCAAGGAACTCAAGGACTTCCAAAAGATCAAACTCGACGCCGGTGAATCGAAGATTCTTCGATTCACGATCGACAAAGAAGAACTCTCATTCTATGACCAGAGGCTTCGATGGATCGCCGAACCCGGCGATTTCGATCTGATGATCGGGTCGTCGGCGGCGGACATTCGCCTCGCCGACGCCTTTGCGTTGACCAATTAGACACAAACGAATCGGGCGGCACGCTCCCGCTTATGCCGCCCGATTCGTTTGTGTCTATGCGCCGATGCTGCGTTCGAAGGGAATCTCGTCAAAATGGGTCATCCGCTTGAAATTGCGGAAGCGCTCATTGATCTCGGGATAGTCGAGCGCATCGACGCGCTCGGTGCCGAATTTCTCGACGTTGAACGATGCCATCACCGAACCGTAGATCATCGCTCGCCGAAGCGTTTCGTCGTTGATCTCTTTCTGACTCGCGAGATAACCCATAAAACCGCCGGCGAAAGTGTCGCCCGCACCCGTCGGGTCGAAGACCGATTCGAGCGGGTACGCCGGGCAAGCGAAATAGGTGTCATCGGTGAAGAGCGTCGCGCCGTACTCGCCGCGTTTGATGACAACCGCTTTGAGTCCGTACGCAAGAATCTTTCGCGCCGCCTTGTGGATGTTCGGTTCATCCGTCAACTGGCGCGCTTCGGCGTCGTTGATGATGATGCAGTCGACGACTTTCAGCGTCTCGATGACCGCCTCCTTCATTGAAGAGATCCAGAAATTCATCGTGTCCATCGCGACGAACTCGGCGTTCGCGCATTGTTCACGAACCTGTTTCTGGAGCATCGGAAGAATGTTCGCGAGGAACAGAAGGCGCGCGCCCTTCGAATTCTCCGAGAGCTTCGGATCGAAGGTCTCGAAAACATTGAGCTGCGTATCGAGCGTATGCGCCGTGTTCATATCGTAGTCGTAACGGCCGCGCCAGAAGAAGGTTTTGCCGTCGGCGACGCGCTCGATATCGTCGGTATTGATGAAATGGCGTTCAAAAACGGCCCACTCCTCATCGCCGAAATCGTTTCCGACGACGCCGACGGCGTTGACCTTCGTGAAAAAACTCGCCGAAAGCGAAAAATGCGTCGCTGCGCCGCCCAGGATCTTGTCGCGCTGGCCGAATGGAGTTTCAAGCGCGTCGAACGCGACCGAACCTACAACTGTTAAAGACATATAGAAAATATTCCTCTGATCTGAATCTTGAAATTTTGATATCGAAAAACAAAGTGAAAGATTAGCATAGACACGTTAAAGCCGCACGTGATCTTGGGGTTTCAATCTCGGAATATCCCATATTACGCGTTGGCGAGCTTTGCCCTCGAATCGTCGCGAATCCTCGCTGGAAATATTCCGCTCCAAGCCCGCGCGAAAGATCGGCACTTTTCGAATTTGGTCAACCGAGCCGGCCTTCCGATCAGATTTGTATTCGCGCCGATTCGCGGGAAGGAAGTTTTCTACTATGGAATCAAGGACTTTGTACGGGCTGTCTTTGGATTTCGAATTTCGGAGTTTTGGCAATCGCAAGTCGCAAATCGCAAATCACTCGATCTTCCACGGCGGATTCTTGCGGTTTTCGCCGGCGTGGTAGAGGCAGATGCGGTTGTTTGAAGGGTCGCGCAGGTAGGCTTCGCGCCAGAGCCAGGTTTGGTCTTTCGGTTCTTCTTCGAATTCGAAGCCTTCTTGTTTGAGCTCATCGACCTTTGCGTCGAGGTCGTCGCACTCGAAATAGAGAACTATGTTCGAATCCGTTTCCGCGACGCAGGTGGAGTGGACCGAGAGTGTCGAATTGCCGTCCGGACATTCCAATCGGGCGTAACGCGGAAGGGAATCGACGATCAATCGCAGGCCGAGCTTTTTGTAGAATTCGACCAGCGCGGCCGTGTTTGCGGAAAAAACGGTGACTTGGTTGAGGTTCATAGCTTGGAGCTCCCGCGTTCGGAGTTCCGCCTTTAGGCGGCTTGGACGGCTGTCGACTGAAAATTAGCGCGGACGCCGCCTGAAGGCGGAACTCCCAACGGAACGCCGAACTACTTCCTTTCCAATTGCTTCAACATTTTCACTGCCTCCGCCTTAAAATTACTTTGCGGAAACTTCTCCGTGATCATATTGAAGTAGACGACCGCGTCCTCGCGGAGTTTTTCGGGCGCGTATTTCTTCTTCTCGTCGTCCGATGCATTCGGCGAGAGTTTCTGCTTGCCCTTGTTGTCGGCAAGATAGAAGCTGCTCATCCCGGCGATGAATAGAAATTCGTCCATCTTCGAATAATCAGGATAAGCGGCAAAGGTCTCTTCGAAACGGAGCAAGACCGCACGATACGCCTTTCGCGTGCGAAAATAATTTTGTGCGACTTCAAGATTATGATTGGCATCGGCCTCAAGCAGCGGATCGCGCTGAACTTGCGGTTCGATCTGCTTTTGCGCCGACGCCTGCACCGTGAAGGCGAAAAGCAACGCGGCGAAACTGAAAAATAAGATTGCTTTCTTCATAAGTCGAAGGGTTTGATGCGGAACCGGACAACTCCGTTGTTCAAGGTTCGGGATTCCGGGAATTCCAGATTCCAAGGATTCCACGAATTCCACGATTCCAAGGATTCCAGATTCCAAGAATTCCAAGATTCCATATTCCAAGAATTCTAGGATTCCAAGAATTCCAGGATTCCAGATTCCAAGAATTCCAGGATTCCAAGAATTCCGAGATTCCAAGAATTCCAAGATTCCAAGAATTCCAAGATTCCAAGAATTCCAAGAATTCCAAGATTCCAAGAATTCCAAGATTCCAAGATTCCAAGAATTCCAAGATTCCGGATTTTGGGCCGAACTCGAATACAGTGATTCCTGAATTGTGAATCTTGATTCTTTCTTGAATTCTTGGAATCTTGAATTCTTGGAATCTTGAATTCTTGGAATCTGGAATTCTTGGAATCTGGAATTCTTGGAATCCTTGGAATTCTTGGAATCCTTGGAATCCTTGGAATCTTGAATCCTTGGAATCTGGAATTCTTAGAATCTGGAATCCTTCGATTCTTGTTGACCTATTTTTTCTCGATCAATTGCGCGAGCATCGCATCGACGTTCTTTTTCGCGTCGCCGAAGAGCATTCGCGTGTTCTCTTTGTAGAACAGAGGATTCTCTACGCCGGCGTAGCCGCTCGCCATACCGCGCTTCATCACGATCGCGAAACTCGCTTTCCAGACTTCGAGAACCGGCATCCCGGCGATCGGGCTGTTCGGATCGTCCAAGGCGGCCGGATTGACCGTGTCGTTGGCGCCGATCACCAGCGCGACGTCCGTTTCCGGGAAGTCCTTGTTCAGTTCGTCCATTTCGAGAACGATGTCGTAAGGAACCTTTGCCTCGGCGAGCAGCACGTTCATATGCCCTGGAAGCCGACCGGCGACCGGATGGATGCCGAAACGAACTTCGATGCCTTTCTTGCGCAGGATCTTGGTGATCTCCGCGACGGCGTGTTGCGCCTGCGCAACCGCCATCCCGTATCCCGGAACGATGATCACGTGGCGCGCTTCGGTCAAAAGGTGGACCGTTTCCTCGACCGAGATCGGCGTCACTTCGCCTTCAGGCTGCTCGCCCGAAGCCGGTGTCGAACCGCCTGAGCTTCCAAACCCGCCGGCAATGACGCTGATGAACGAACGGTTCATCGCCTTGCACATAATCGCGCTCAGGATCGCGCCGCTTGATCCGACAAGGGCTCCGGTGACGATCAGAAGATCGTTCGAGAGCATAAATCCCGCCGCCGCCGCCGCCCAGCCGGAGTAACTGTTGAGCATCGAAACTACGACCGGCATATCGCCGCCGCCGATCGCCGCGACCAGATGAATGCCGAGGACGGATGCGATCGCCGTCATGATCAAGAGCGGCATCATTGCGTTGTGGTCGCCCTGGACGAAAAGATAGCCCAGATAAAAAGTGACGAGCATCATCGCGAGGTTCAGGAAATGGCGCGCCGGCAGCGTCAACGGCTTGCTGCTGATGATCGCGCGCAACTTGCCGAAGGCGATGATCGAACCGGTGAATGTGATGGCGCCGATGAACACGCCGATGAAGATCTCGATCTCGTGGATCGTCGCTTCGGCCGGCGTCTTGAAGGTCTCGTTCTTAACGTAACTGCCGATACCGACAAGCACGGCGGCCAATCCGACGAAACTGTGGAGTATCGCGACGAGTTCGGGCATCGAGGTCATCGCGACGCGTGCGGCAAGCGTCGCGCCGATGATCACCGCCGGGATGATGACCGCCACGAGAATGCCGTAGTCGTGTACCTTGAAAACGGCGGTCGCGATGAACGCGATGGACATTCCGATGATGCCGAAGAGATTGCCGCGGCGCGATGTTTCGGGATTCGAAAGACCGCTCAGGCTAAGGATAAAAAATGCGCTCGCGACGATATATGCGACTGTTAAGAGATTATCAGACATTGTTTTGTTGATCGTTGATCGAAAATGGTTAACGGTTTGGGCGACGTTCGCGGGCCCTATTGCTAATCGACACGCAATTAACAACTAGCGATTAACCAATGACATCTTTATTTTTGAAACATTTTCAGCATTCTCTGAGTTACGAGAAAGCCGCCTGCGATGTTGATCGTTCCGACGAAGATCGCGATCGTGCCGAGGATCTTTGTAGTTGACGGCGACTCGGTCGTCAGCTGCAGCATTCCGCCGACGATGATGATCCCGCTGATCGCGTTCGTGACGCTCATCAAAGGCGTATGGAGCGCCGGCGTGACGTTCCAGATGACCTGCCAGCCGACGAAGCACGCAAGGACAAAAACCGTGAAATGCGAAATAAACGTTGACGGAGCCGACATTCCGATACCGGTCAGCGCGACGACGCCGAATATCACGAGGATCAGGCTGCCGAGATTCTTGAATCCCGATTCCGCCTTCGCTTTCGCCTCCGCCGCCGCGGCGGCCACGAGTTTCGGCGTTGTGGATGTGTGGATCGCGACGGCGGCGGGTTTTGGAGGTTCCCAGGTGACGTTGCCGTTTTGCGTGACGAGCGCGCCGCGCACGACCTCATCGTCCAGGTCGACCTTGTAATTCTCGGAACCGCCCATATCCTTGAGCAGATGCCAGAGATTCGTGCCGTAAAGCTGGCTCGACTGGTTCGCCATCCGGCTCGGGAGATCGGTCAGTCCAACGATCTTAACCCCTTTGTAGTCAATGACTTCATTCGGTTTTGTGACCTCGCAGTTTCCGCCCTGTTCGGCGGCGAGATCGACGATGACCGAGCCTTCGCGCATCGACGAGACCATTGCTTCGGTGATCAGCGTCGGAGCCTTTTTCCCGGGGATCAGCGCGGTCGTGACGATGATGTCGACGTCGCGAGCCTGATCGGCGAAAAGCGCCATCTCGGCATCGATGAATTCCTTCGACATCACTTTGGCGTAGCCGCCTTCACCGGTTCCGTCTTCCGCGAATTCAAGTTCGAGGAAGTCGGCACCCATACTCTCGACCTGTTCCTTAACGACCGGTCGCGTGTCGAACGCGCGGACGATAGCGCCGAGGCTGCGGGCCGCGCCGATCGCCGCGAGTCCGGCGACGCCGGCACCGATGACGAGAACTTTCGCGGGCGGAACCTTTCCGGCGGCCGTGATCTGACCGGTGAAAAAGCGCCCGAAGTTGTTCGCCGCCTCGATCACCGCGCGATAACCCGCAATATTCGCCATCGAACTGAGCGCGTCCATTTTCTGGGCACGCGAGATTCTGGGCACGGCGTCCATTGCGAGAACCGTCGCCTTGCGGGCGGCTAGTTTCTCGAGCAATTCCTTGTTCTGGGCCGGCCAAACAAAACTGATCAGCGTCTTGCCTTCAGTTAAAAGGTCCGCCTCGTGCTTTCCCGTTTTCGGGTTTTCCATCGGCTGGCGGACTTTCAGGATTACGTCGGCTTCGGACCAGAGTTCCGCGGCGTCGTTCACGATCCGGCAATTGGCCTCCGCGAATGCGTCGTCCGAGAAACTTGCGTTCTCGCCGGCACCGCTTTCGATCAGGACCTCGAAGCCCAGCTGCTGAAGCTTCTTCGCCGTGTCGGGTGTTGCCGCAACGCGGCATTCCCCTTCGAAGACCTCCTTCGGGACTCCAATTTTCATCGCTTTTTTCGTGGTTGAGTTTTCTGTGGTTTCGGTTTCTACGGTAGTGGTCATAGATTCTCCAAATTCGAAGAAATATTATCGCAGTTAATGGCTTTTAACAAAAACGTCGTTTGATTAGAAATACGGTGAATCATTCGGAACGATATTAATCAAAGGGAAAAGGGAAGCCAAAAGGGAAAAGGCAAAGGGCAAAGGGCAAAAGGCAAAGGGCAAAAGGCGAAAGAAAAAGGCTAAAATAAATGATTCCTCGTTCCGCGAATTTCTGCCGGGCTTTTCTGGTTTTCTTTTGATGATTTGACGATTTCGGGTTCTCAAAAGTGGCAAGGTGCTACGAAAGAAGATTCGCAAAAATGCGAGCACGGAATCTTTCCCCATTTTGCCTTTCCCCTTTGCCTTTTCCCTTTTTCCCTTTGCCTTTTTCCCTTTGACTTTGCCTTTTCCCTTTACTTCCCGTACTTCCCGATGATCGCCTCGAGTTTCTTTGCCGTTTCGGGATTCCAGTGATCCGGCTGAGTAAAGATCGCGTTCTTCGTCGCGCCGGCGAACTGGTTCGGCGTCTCTTTCGCGGCAACTCGCCGGACGGCTTCTTTCAGCACGAGCTGCGCGTTGCGGACGTTCGCTGTCAAATAACCGACGACCATTTCGATCGAAACCGAATCGTGTTCCTCGTGCCAGCAATCATAATCCGTAACGAGCGCCATCGTCGCGTACGCGATCTCCGCCTCGCGCGCGAGCTTCGCTTCCTGGAGATTGGTCATCCCGATGATGTCCATTCCCCATTGCCGATAGACATTGGACTCGGCCTTGGTCGAAAACGCCGGACCTTCCATACAAAGATACGTGCCGCCCCGATGGACGTTCAAGCCTTCGACGGTTTTGCAGCTCGCCTCGAGAATGTCGCCGAGTTCGTCGCAAACAGGGTGCGAGAACGTTATGTGGCCAACGATGCCGTTGCCGAAAAACGTCGATTCCTCGGCGCGGGCGCGGGTCCGATCGAAAAACTGATCCGGGATCACGAAATCCATCGGCGCGTACTTCGCCTGTAAAGATCCGACGGCCGAAACCGACAGGATATATTCGACGCCGAGCAGCTTCATCGCATAGATGTTCGCGCGGTAGGGAACTTCAGTCGGGGTGAATTTGTGCCCGCGGCCGTGGCGCGGCAGAAACGCAACACGCTCGCCTTCGAGCGTCCCGATGATGAACGCGTCGGAAGGCGTCCCGAACGGCGTTTCTACCACAACTTCAACGACATCGGTAAGTTCCGGCATCTGATACAATCCGCTGCCGCCGATGATTCCAATTTTTACTTGTTCCATAATCTGATTTTGGTTACGGCCATTTTCGCTGTCGGTTGCAGCAAGTTGCTGAGCTTGCCCGTTGTCCCGATCTGAAGGCTGAAAACGTGAAAGTCTGAGTATAATTCAAATCAAAAAAAAATCAGAACCGTCGGGCTCTGATTCAAATCAATTCAGTTATTATCGCTCGTCAGGCGATGTAGATCGGTTGAGTGTCGCGTGAGCCGATGATGTTCGGATCGTGGACGCGGCCGAGTCCGCAAGCGGGAAGCGTGCCTTCAGCGGCGTGATCGGTCGTGCCGGCGCCGTTGACGTGACCCATTTCGTGGACGAGCGTTCCGGCGACCGTCCAATAGCCCCAGCGAAACGCGAGTTCGCAAATCGTGATCTCGGTTCCGCTGACGCGGTTCGTAAATCCGTAGTTCGCATTGTCCGGGCAATAACTGATCCAGACGTTGTTGTCGTCGAAGATGTCGTCAAACGACCTTCCGCCCGGCAACGCCTGAAAAGCCGCGTTGCAGTTCCGGCTGCCGCGCACATTGTTCGTCAGAACGGTGATCGCCCGCTCCAACATTCGCTTTTGGGTGTCACGCGTCGCATCATACGCGAGCCATTCGGCGGCCCCGTTTTTGACCGGTCCCGTGTGTCCCGCCGCCGCTGTATTGATTCTCATAACTTAGCTCCTCCTGAAAAGCTGTTTTGGTTGAAAGATCCAAGAGTCTGACGCGCGCTTGCAGGGAATTTGCGCATCGTATTCAATCGGCGGGTACAATCTTACTCCCGTGCGAGGCGAGTCGGCAAAGAGGGCGCTCGAAATCGTGATAAAAAAGGCAGATCCATTTCTCCGCAACGGCGCGCGGAAGAAGATCCTTTTTGGCGGCGAGAGTCTCGAGCGGGAAGAGGTCGTAGCCCATTATCCAGGCGTAAGGCAGATGAGCGGTCGTTGGAATGAGATCGGCAAACCCGAATAGTGTTTCACCGGCGCGAGTGAGTTCAACGGTCTGCATCGTCGCCGAATGGCCGCGAACTTGATCGAGTCTGAGTCCGTCGACAACCTCATACGAATCGGGCATCAATTCGAGTTGCCCCGATTCGACAAGCGGCCGCCAGTTCTCGGCCCGATAACTGGCCCGGTCACGCTCGGTCGGGTTCTCAGCCGCTTCGTACTCGCTTTTTGAAACCAGATACCGGGCGTTCCGAAACTGCGGGACGGTCCGTCCGTCCACGAGTATCGTGTTCCCGCCCGCGTGGTCAAAGTGGAGATGAGTGTTGACGACGATCGAAATATCGTCGGGCCCATAACCGGTTTTTTCCCGAATCGTTTCGGCGAACGGCCGCTCGCGGAAGATCCCGAATCTCTTGGCTTCGTCTTCACTCCATTTTTCGCCGATACCCGTTTCGACCAGGATGCGCTCGGTTGCCGTCTCAACGAACAGACAATTCATATTCATCCGGATCCGGTTCAACTCATCGGGAGCACAACTCTTTTCCCAGACGACGCGCGGAACGACGCCGAACATCGCGCCGCCGTCGAGCCTGAACTCGGAGTCGGGGAGAATCTCAACCCTGTAATTGCCTATTCGCATTTCATTTGGCCGCGAAAACCAAAACCGCCTTCGAATCGGACTGTTTCTTGGATAATCCTGGGATAAACAATAATGAGTGACGAAGTTGACCCGTCACTCATTACCGCTTGTCCGTCTATTTGTCCGCCGCTCTAGTTCTTCGGCTTCGGGGCCGGTTTTTTCGCATCGGGCTTCTTCGCGTCGGGCTTCTTCGCGTCCGGAGCCTTTTCCAGGTCTTCCGGCATTTGCGGCATCTGCTGCTGCATCTGCTGCTGCATCATTTTCTGCAGTTCTTCTTCGGAAACCTGCGGAACCGCAAAGTCTTCGGCAACCGTGATCTTGTTGGCCGCCATTATCTGGTCTAGGACCGACTTTTCCTTCTCGGTTTCGAGCTTCTGCTTGACGAAGTCCTTGACCGGCATTTCGCGGCCCATCGGATTGTCCGGATCCTTCATCATCGTCGAAATAAGGATGTGGCGGGCGTCGTAAGTCTCCGTCACCTGACCGGCCGAATCTTTGGTTTCGCCGCGTTTTTCGAGCTTGATGATGTGATAGCCGTAATTCGTTTCGACGAGATTCGGCGATACCTGACCGGGTTCGAGCGCGAGCGCGGCGTTTTCGAATTCAGGCACCATCTGTTTTTTCACGATGCCCTCATAAAGCCCGCCCTTGTCTTTGCTGCCCGGATCTTCAGAGAACTCCTTGGCAAGCGCGGCAAAGTCCTCGCCCGCTTTGACGCGATTCAGAACCTCTTCCGCCTTGGTTTTCTTGTCCGCGCCCGAGCTGATCTCCGGATGTTCGCTGAGATATTTGGCGATGTCGGCGTCGGTCACTTCGGTTCGTTTCGCCAGAACTTCCTGATACTGTCGCGCGAGGAACTGAGCTCGCTGGAGTTTGCTCTGAACTTCGGTCTTCGCAACGAAATCGGCCGGAAGCGAGTTGGCCTTGGCCTTGTCTTTGGCTTCCTCTTCGTAAATTTTGACCTGCGCATACTGCTGACGGAACTGCTTCAACTCGTCTTCGCTCGGTTGCGCATCCTCTTTGGTCGCCTTGTTGTTCTTTTTCATTATCTCGACGTTCAGCGCGACGAACTGGTCGAGTTCGGCCTTGCGGCGCCGAGCAGTGGCGTTTCCAAAGAATCCACCCGCTTCGCTATCGCCGTAATAGGCGTTGATCTGGTCTTCCGTAATGAAGCCGAACGGCGGCATCGGGCCTTTGCCCTTGTTGATCTCCTGATCGTAGCTTTGCGCCCAGACGGCGGCATCGATGAACTCGAGCGCGCGGCGGGTCGAGATCGTGTTGATGGTGCTGTCTTTTTGAGCTTCGCTGGCGAGCGCGAGCAGCTGTTTCAGATTGTCTATCTGCTGCTTCTTCATTTCCGGATTGTCCGCGAGACGCTTCAGAAGCATCGGATTCGCGTCCTTCAGCAAGACCTCCATCTCTGCCTTCGAAAGGCTGCTGAACTCGCCGCCCTGACCGCCGTGTTTGTTTTTCCAGAAGACGAGGCCCGCGCCGATGGCGAGAATGACACCCAACAGAACAACTGCTTTTCCTAAACTACTCAATTTCTTAGATCCTCACTGTTATTAATTAGATTCGATGCGCAAAAGATGAATTTTAACTGATATTCGCAATAATTCAATGCGCGACGGTAAATAGCTGCGACGGGGCCGGATCATCGAACAGCGTTTAAGCCGTGGTTAGGCGCAAAACGCCCCGGGAATTCGATCCTCTGTGGCGGAAAATCTCTAACCCCCTTCGGACCTAGCCGCGGTTCTCCTGGACGAGTTCGAGCAGAACGCCGCCGGACGCCGCCGGATGGACGAATGCGACCAGGCAACCCTCGGCGCCGATCCGCGGCGTTTCGTCGATCAGCCGCGCGCCTTCGGACTTCAATTTCGCCAGCGCGGCTTCGATATCGTCAACCTCGACCGCAATATGGTGAATTCCGGCGCCGCGTTTTTCGATGAATTTCGCGATCGGCGAATCGTCGGATGTCGGCTCGAGAAGTTCGACACGTGACTCGCCAAGCGGAAGCATTGCGACGCGAACCTTTTGATCCTCGACCGTCTCGGTGTGGACATTCTCCAGCCCGAGCGCGCCTTCCCAAAACTTCAAGGCTTCGGCGATCTCTTTTGTTGCGATGCCAAGGTGACTTATCTTCATATCCAAACTTCCTCCGATCAACGATGCCTGTGTTGCTCTTGCCCGCGAATCACGCGAACTCAGAAGCAAAATTCCTCGACCCACTATTCTCTGGCGCAATTCGCCGGCAACGAAGTCAATCCGGCGAGAGAATTTGCTCGACCGCCGAATAAGGATCCGTTTCCTTTTGCGCGATCTCAAGCGCGAGACGTTCGATCCTCTCGCCCGTTCCGTCCCTTCCCAATACGTCGGCGAGAAGCTTTTCCTGCAGCAACTCCAAAAGGCGCCAGCGGGCGATGGCTTGCCTCCGAACGAGATTCTCGCCGTTTTTCTGAAACTCGTAATAGCTTTCGATGGCGGTCGAGAGGTCTTCGATGCCTTTCGACTCGGTCGCGACCGTTTTTATGATCGGCGGATGCCAGAAGTCGGGGCGATGGGCGAGTTCGAGCAGCGCCTGAAGTTCCTTTTCGGTGCGAAGAACTCCTTCGCGATCGGATTTGTTGATGACGAAAACGTCTCCGATCTCCATAATTCCGGCCTTTATCGCCTGTATATCATCGCCCATTCCCGGAACAAGCACGACGACGGAAACATCGGCGGTCTTGACGATCTCGACCTCGTCCTGCCCGACGCCGACCGTCTCGACTATGACCTTATCAAATCCTGCCGCGTCGAGGATCGCGACCGCGTCGACTGTCGCCCGCGACAGCCCGCCGAGATTTCCGCGCGTTGCCATCGAGCGGATAAAAATGTTCTTGTCCGTGCCGAGGGCCGACATTCGGATTCGGTCGCCGAGGATCGCACCGCCGGAGAAAGGGCTCGAGGGATCGACCGCGATGATCCCGACGCGATCGCCGCGTTCCTTGTAAAACATCGCAAGCTTGTCGACAAGCGATGACTTTCCGGCTCCCGGCGCGCCCGTTATGCCGATGACGAGAGCGTTTCCGGTTTTCGGAAAGACGGCTTTCATCAGTTCGGCGGAACGTGCGAGCGAGTTTTCGACGATCGATATTCCCCGCGCCACCGCGCGCGGTTCGCCTTTGAACAGTTTTTCGACGAGTTCGGTAAATGTCATGACGGTAAAGGAAATTTTCGCATCATGACGTTCCAATGGCAAAAGCGATTTCGGATTTGGGATTTGAGATTTCGGATTTGGCACTTCGGATTTGGGATTTGGGATTTTGGATTTTGGATTCCGGATTTCGGATTTCGGATTTCGGATTCCGGATTCCAGATTCCGGATTCCGGATTCCGGATTCCAGATTCCAGATTCCAGATTCCAGATTCAAGATTCCAGATTCCAGATTCAAGATTCCAGATTCCAGATTCCGGATTCCGGATTCCAGATTCCAGATTCCAGATTCCAGATTCAAGATTCCGGATTCCGGATTTCGGATTCCAGATTCCAGATTCCAGATTCCAGATTCAAGATTCCAGATTCAAGGAGCCTGTCGGAAAAAGCCGTTTGAGGAACTGAATTTGCTTCTTCAAGCGTGCGGAGCACGCGAGCTTGCGATAACAGCACGTGGAGCGGAGCGGAACGTGGTGGCTCGTCGCTCCGATTCACGAAGCGTGAGTAACACGCGTAACTCTCGTTGTTGCAATAGGTTCGCGTGTTTTACACGCTCGCTTGAATTGTCCGCGGCTGACACCACGTTCCGCTCCGCGTGCTCCGCACATTCGAACCGAAGTCTTGAATGTCTGGAATGTCTGGAATGCCTCAAATGTCTGAAATGTCTGGAATGTCTGGAATGCCTGGAATGTCTGGAATGCCTGGAACGCCTGGAATATCTAGAATGTCTGGAATGTCTTGAATGTCTTGAATGTCTGGAATGCCTGGAATGCCTGGAATGTCTGAAATGCCTGGAATGCCTGAAATGCCTGGAATGCCTGGAATGCCTGGAATGTCTTGAATGTCTGAAATGTTTTGAATGTCTGGAATGCCTGGAATGCCTGGAATGCCTGGAATGTCTGGAATGCCTGGAATGCCTGGAATGCTTGAAATGCCTGGAATGTCTGGAATATCTAGAATGCCTGGAATGTCTGGAATTTCTCGGGGTTTTGGAACCTGGGATCGGGATTTGCTCTCTTGACAGCCGATCCCAAATCCCAATTCCCAAATCCCAAATCCCAAATCCCAAATCCCAAATCCGAAATGCAGTTACATCTGCCCTTCGTCCGCTGAAGGTCCGTAAATCGACGGAACCGGAATGTCGTTCAGGCGCATATAAACGGTGAGCTGGCCGCGGTGGTGCCAGATATGGTTGAGGCAAAACGTGCGGAGCGTTGCGATCTTCGGCATCGTAAAATACGTCGCATCGCCGTTTTTCAGCGACCAAGGCTCGTGCATTTGATCGTCCGACGTGTTCTTGAGCGCCTCAACGGCTTCGGCGGCCAGTTTGTCGAGTTCGGCGACCAGTTCATCGGCATTGGTCGCGTTGGACGGCTTGTAGTCGCCGGCGGCGAAATCCAGTTGCGACGTCGTGCAGGTGACGGTCACCCAGTTGACCATTTCGACGACGTGACCGGCGAGCCGCCCGAGCGTCATCGACTTTTCGTGCGGTTTCCAGTCAAAAAGTTCCGCCGGCAGGCGTTCGACGCACTTGCGCGTGGTCGCGATCTCGTGATCGAGTTCACCAATGATTCCGGTTGCGATGTTGAATGTTTTTGCGGTTGCTGATTCCATTTCTCTTACTCCTTTATTTGTTTAGCGAACATTGAAAGACCTAAAATTCTACTCGTGATGTTGCGCGGATGCAACATCGTGTCACACTTTTTTCTTTGACAGCCAGAAGATATCCACGAGGTTGGCCAGCGGCCCGACCAGAAAGAGCGCGAAATACGGAGCGTGGACGTTCTCCGTCATTCGAAGGACCGATTCCGCGAACGCGACAAGAAACGCGACGAACATCTGCGCGCCCCTCGAGTGGCGAACCGTCGTCGGCGGGTCGGTGATCATAAAGAAGATGAACAACTGGTACATCGCGCCTGTTATCGGGGCGATCTCGGCCAACACCGGATCGCCGGTGAAAAACGACCGAAGAATCGCGAAAAAGAAAAACGACGCGACGTACGTGAACGTGATGTGAAAGCGCTTGAGACGATAGATGATGATCGAACCGAGCGTCCAGATGACGAGCATCGCCCACAAATTGTTGCCCCACTGGATCGAAAGCGTCGAATAGGTGAACGGGGCGATGAGGATCATCATCGAGATGCCGAAATTCGACGGATTCCAGATGTGCCGGCCCTTGACGCGGATCACGTATTTCGACGCGACCGAGATCGCCGCGCAGAGCGCGAACGGCCAGAATTCCGGCGAACGCGTCAGGATCCCGACGCTGATCCCGGATATGTAAGCGCTCGCGAGATGCGGGAACTTGCCGTAGACCATCAGCGAGAACGTGATCTCGAGCGCGATCGAAACGAGGATCGCGGTGATCGTCTGCGGATAGCTTTCGAGAATGCCGAAGGTCAGCTGACCAACGAGCAGAATGACCGTGATCAGGATCGGCATCACGAAACGCGTGTCGATCCCGAAGATCTTCTCGACCTCGGGCGCCGGGCTTAGCTGGATAACATTTGTACTCATATCTTCAGAGTTCCGCGTTCGGAGTTCCGCCTTCAGGCGGCGTTGAACTCGGGATCTCGATACCGGAGAATTTATACTGAGGCCGCCTGAAGGCGGAACTCCGAACGCGGAACTCTGAACGATGGCCGCCTCAATACTCGTCCCGAATCACGTGGATCTTGTCCGGTTCCGGATTTTGGATAGTTTGAATTCTACCCGATGCCCAGCGAATTTCAACCTTCTCGACGCTCTGCGAATCGCCGAGTCCGAAATGAAGACGGCGCTGATTCTGAGCGCAGAATCCGATTCCGCCGTTTATCACCTGGATTTGCGACTTGTTATCCCAAAAGATCTTTACAGACGAGCCGATTGCTTTTCCGCCCGCGTTCGCAAGATCGAACGCGATCCAACGCTGTTTTTTCGCGGGACTGTTCTTATAGATCAGGACCGGACCCTTCTGATGTGCGACGATGACGTCCAATACGCCGCGGTTCCAGAGGTCTGCCAACGCGACCGCGCGCCCGTCGAACGTCTCGGTGACGCCGACCGAAAGCGCGACGTCGTTGAATCTTCCGGCGCCGTCGTTCAGCCAGACGCGCTTTTGCTGAAAGCCGGCGAGCGATCGCCCGCCCATATCGGCCCAGTTGGCGGCGTCGCCGATGATCGTGTTGTTGCCGACGGTGATCTTCGAATAATCGTACCAATAGTTTGTCGCGCGTTCGGCCGATACATAGCCGTTGGTCAAAAACAGATCCTGATTTCCGTCGTTGTTCAGATCGCCGAACTGCGCGCCCCAACTCCAGCCGCCGAGTTCGACACCGAAATTGTTCGCCTGATTCTCGTATTTGAGATCCGGGCCGGTCTTCGGAACCCAGAGATTGTTGCCTTGAAGCAGAATTCCTTGTTCCGAGATGTTCGAGACATAGATCGATAAACGTCCGTCGTTGAGGATGTCGCCGAAACTCGCGTTCATTCCGCTTTTCGGCGCGAAGCCGACGCCCGTTTTCTCGCCGGCATCGATGAAACGCTTGCCGCCGTCGTTCAGGTAAAGCTCGGAAACGCCGTAATCGTTGGCGATAAACAAGTCGGCGAAACCGTCCGAGTTCAGATCGGCCGACCCGAGAGCCAGCGCCCAGCGGTTCGACTTGATGCCGACTCTCTCGGAAACTTCTTCAAACTTGCCGTCTCCGAGGTTTCGAAAAAGGTATTTGCGCCCGCCGTTCTTGGCGTACTCGAAGCTTTCCGGCATTATTCGCGTGTCATTCAATTTCCACAGATTAAGATCCTCGCGAAAGTAGCCGGCGAGAAAAATGTCGAGTTTGCCATCGCGGTCAAAGTCGAGCCAGATCGCGGAGTTGATGTTCGACCACGACGGAAAACCCGGGTCTTCGACCTTCGAAAAGCGATTTCCGCCGTCGTTCCGGAAAAGTTCCGTGCGTCCCCATTTGTAGACCAGCAGATCTTCGAATCCGTCGTTGTCGTAATCGCCCCAGACCGCGCCCATCGAAACGCCGCTTTCGACCCGGTTCAGGTCGGCGACTCCCAGGTCCGCGGCGACGTCGGTGAAGGTGCCATCGAGATTATTCCGGTAAAGTGCGTTGAACGAGCCTTCGCCGCTGTTCGTCAGATAAAAGTCGTTCCAACCGTCCCTGTTGAAATCGCCGACAGCGACGCCCGCGCCCATCGAGGCAATCTGCGGCATTATGTTGTTCAATTTAGGGTCGAGGGTCGGGGCTTTGTGAGTGAACGTGACGCCCGACTTTTCCGCGGTTTCTTCGAAATAGAACCCGTAGCGCTTGGCGGCGGACTCTTTGTCGAATCCGGGCTTTTCGCTGACGTAATACCGCTTGACGGCAAACGGCACCGCAAGCAATGCGAAAAAAAATACGGCGATGATCGGTCGGGCGAATTTCTTCATACTTTTTTTGTCGCGAATTTCACGAATTGCGCGAATTTTTCATATTGCGATCGCGGTCCCGGGCGGCAACGCATCCAACCGCCCGATTCGCGAAATTTGTGCAATTCGCGGCGATCACGGTCCCGTGGGGGCAACGGATCCAACCGCCCGATTCGCGAAATTCGTGCAATTCGCGGCGATCGCGGTCCCGGGCGGCAACGCATCCGAACGCCCGATTCGCGAAATTTGTGCAATTCGCGGCGACATTACTTTCGAACGGCGTTTCGAAACGCGTCCGGCGCGACGTAGCGCGTGTGAAAATCGATCCAGTCCCGCTTGTTCCGTTGAAAAACGGGGTCGTCTTCGAGCCGGCCCGGCGGGCGCGAATAGTCGTTGGTCGCGTGCGTCGGCAGCGGCAAGACGGTTTTCGAATACAGATTATTGTAATCGCCTTCCTTGATCCACCCGACGCCGACAAAAACGAAATCACGCGTGAAACCGGGTTTGACGGGCGGCAGTTCCCGAAAACGCAAGCGCATTTCGTCGCCCGAACTTACGATCGCGTAACGATCGTCGGCAGATGCAAGCAGTTCGCGGATCGAACCGTACCGCGTGTAATAACCTTCGATGCTCCGCCAACGCTCGATCGTCGTCGCAAGTCGGTTGTAATCCGGAATTTCGGGTGCCGATTCGCCTTTCTTTTCAATCACCGAGAAGCCGCGAAAATTCAATTCGGCATCGGCGAGATCGATCCGTTGGTAGCCGTAAGATTCGTCGGACACCGTTTCGGCCCACGCGAGTTTGTCCCAGAAGATCTCCATATTTGTCCGCAGCCGCGCGCGTCTTATGCCCGGCGGCAATTCGACGACGATCGTCTTCAGCTTTCCGGCCGGGACGCCAAAGTCGTCTTTGACGGTCCGCCATCTTCCGTTCGCGTCCTGGACGTCGAGGCTCAGTCCTTTCGGCTTCTCGAATCCGCTCTGGCTGATGGCGACGTTCAAGGAAGTGTCGGTCGGGTGCAGCCAACCGTCCGCGATGATCTTCACGCCCGTGTCGCGCGGGGCGTCGGCCGGAAGTTCGAGTTCGACGAAATGCTCTTCGGCGACGCCTTGATAACGGCCGTCGGCGAACGTGTCAAGATAAACCTCGTCCGCTTCCGAGACCAACGCCGCGACATCGTTGCCTTTTTCATCCGTCGCCGAAGCGAAACGTCTTGGAACCGATGTCGAATGAAGCCTCAAAGGGGTCGGGATCGGGTACAGCTCGTTCGCGAAGACCTCGGTTCCGACGGGATGATCGACGGCCAACAGGGAATAATGGTCGACGTAATAGCTTTCCCAAAGTTCGTCGGTGACACGCAATTCGTAAAATCCATCCTTTGGAGCGAGCGCTTCGCCCGGGATCTTGTACCATTCTTCGGTCTGCGTGACCGGCAGTATCTCCTTGTCGGAGACCCTAAGTCCGAGCGACGTCGCAAGCGGAGCGGCATCTTTGACGAGTTTGAACTCCGAGCCGTTCCACGCAAAAAGGTGCGGGCACGAACCCGTCAGGCGCTGTTTAACAAGTATCTGCTGGTCTTTTGCGAGATCGAACTCCGCCTGGATGAAGCCGTTTCCCCAGATTACGCGCAAGAGGTCGGTCGAAGTCTGTTCGCCGAGCCCGAAATGAACCTGCGGCGACGCGATCGGCCGTTTCTGCGCGAGCAGTCCGGAGCGCAGTTCCATCTCGCCGCCGATGCCGAACGAGTTCACCCGCTGGTCACCCTGCGCTTTCGCCGAACGGGGCCGTATGATCTGCCAGCCGTACGGTTTGCTTCCGCGATTGAGCCAACGCGCGGGCCGGCCGGCCGCATCGAGGCCGACGAGATCGAGTCGGCCGTCGGCATCAAGATCGGCCGCCGATTCGACGCGCCCGTCGATCCGGTTCTTCAGTTCGCGGACCTTTCCATCGCGGCCCGTCAGCCAGATTCGGCCGCCGCAGACGATGTCGACCGCGCCGTTGTTGTCGAGATCCTGGATCGCCAACGACGGATTGTCGAGGTTTCCAGATTCGGCAACCGCCGCCGTCTCCCAGGTTTTTCCGCCCTTGTCCGTCGTGCGGATGATCTTCCCGTCGGGCTGCAGAACGACGAGATCGAGCCGGCCGTCGCCGTTCAGATCGCCGGCCTCGACCGCGAGTGCGGTTTCGGCGGGCACCGTTCGCGGGCGAAACTGACCGCCTCGTTCATTCGAAAACACAAGCAATTTTGCTCCGGCGACAAACACGGCGTCCATATCGCCGTCCTCATCGACGTCAGCCGACACGAAATCGGTCGCGCCGGACACTTCGCCGAAGGTCGGGATCTGTTTGAACGTTCCGTCGGCGTTGTTTTGCAGCGCGACAAGCGAACTGTTTTCGCCGACCGTGAGCAGATCTAGATCGCCGTCGATCTCGATGTCGAAAGTGAAAACCCGTGAAAAACCTTTTGCCAAAAACGGAGCCGGAAGTTTGGTTGCGCCGGTGAGATCCGCTTGGTCGGCGCTGAAGAATCGCAGCCCTTTCGGTCCGGCCGCAACAAAGTCGTTGCGGAAATCATAATCGATATCGATCGCCGCGATGTCGCGCGCCGCGAACCGAACCGCAGCGCCGCCGATTCGAAGATCGCCTTCTGAACCGAACGCGACTGCCGGAGCCGAGTCTCCGTCGGCGAAAACCGCGGCCGCAAACGCCGCCCGCTCGTCCGCGACGATCTCCGCGGCGAAGGCCAATTCCTCGTCGTGCGCCGCCGGCGAAAAGTCCGGAACGGAAAGCTTGAGCGGCCGCGTGAAGGGCTCGCCGATCGTCGTCTTGCTGTACTTGACGTCGTCGATCGCGCCGCGGAATTCGGGGACGCGGAGCAACACATTTCGAAAGAAGGCGATCTTCTGGGTCACCTCCCGAGTATTGCCGGCCTCGACGCTCGTCGCGAGAGACGAATGCTGTTCAACGATCTCTTTTTCCCAGTAATCAGGGCGCGGCCTGATGATCGCGAAAGCCGCTTTTGCTTTCGGGAGGTCGTTGCGTTTTGCCGCGAGCCGCATTACTTCGATTACGACGGCCGGATTCTCGGGCAAGATCTTGAGAATGCTCTCGTATCGCGCCAACGCATCGGCGTCGTTGCCATCGCGTTCGAACTCTTCGGCCAGCGCGAAGATCGGTTTCGCGTCCGACGGATCGACTTCGATCGCCTTCAAGAGATTCTTACGGACTTCGTCGAAATTCCCGCGCTGAGACTGGAGAACGGCGAGATTGGCATAAATGCGTCCGCTTTCGGGCGCGAGGCCTCGGGCTCGTTCCAACGATTTCAGAGCCGCGTCGAAGTCTTTCTGACGCATCTGCAAAACGCCCAGATTCGCCCACGCCGCCGGTTCGCCGCCCGCGAGTTTCACCGCGTTCTCGAGTTCCAGCTTCGCGCGCACATCGTCCGCCACCTGCATCGCCGCGAGACCGACATAGAAAGACTTGATCGCCGCGGCGTATTCACCCGAGGCTTTTTCGGGAATCGCGGGGCGGCAGGCCGCCATCGCCGCCAGAAGAACGGCGCACGCGACGGCCGAAAAAGCAGGCCTTAACGATGGTCTAAGTCGATGGATCATTCGTCAGAACTCCCCAGGCTATGCTTCGCGAGGTCGATCAACTCATTGTTCAGTTCGTAAGAGAGTTCACCCCGGTCACGTTGTTTTGGCGGATAGATATGTTCCCGATAGACCGGATAGGCTTCGGTCCTCAGATGCGCCGGCATATTGTGGCCGCGGCGGGTTTGTCGTTCGTGACGCAGCGCCGAAATGTCGATCGGCGCGACGACGATCCGTTCGCCCGGTCCCTCGCTCGCGCGGGCGAGGACACGCCCGTCGAAATCGACGATCATCGAACCGCCCGACCACGAATACGGCGGATAATGGCTCAGACTCGCCGCCTGGTTGGACGCCGCGACGTACGCGACGTTCTCAAGCGCCCGGCAACGGTTGACGACCGTCCACCAGTCCATCGGCTCGGACGCGTTCCACGGGTCCATATACGCCGAAACGCGGACCAGGATCTCCGCGCCGTTCATCGCCAACTGCCGCGTCGATTCGGGAAATATCCAGTCGTAACAGATCGCGCAGCCGATGTTTCCGATCTCGGTCCGCGCGACCGGAAAAAGTTCTTCGTCATATTCTTCGATGTCGTGCGGCGACGAATGCACCTCGAACGGAATCCACGGGTTCACCTTGCGGTACTTGAAAAGGATTCCGTCGGGGCCGATCAGGCAGGTCGTGTTGAAAACGTGTCCCGGATACTTCGGATCGATCTCAAGCATCGAACCGCTCTGGATATAAACGTCGTGTTCCTTCGCCTTCTTTGCGAGCCGTTCGGTGTGCTCGTTCGGGATCTCAACGGCGAGTTTCTCGCGCAGATCGGCGAGTTTTTCGAACACCGGCGCCGAATGCGCGAACTCGGGAAAGACTATCAGCCTGACCGGCAGAAACGGCATCGCGCCGACGACCGCGGAATCGATCAATTGCAGGATACGGTCGGTGTTCTTTTTCATCCCGCGGCGCTCGACCGGATTGGCGAGATCCGTTTGGCAAACCGCCGCGGAATAGCGAAGTTGAGTCATAAATTATGGGAATCCGGATTTCGTTTGCTAATTCAACTGCTTTTCGCCCGGGACGAACGCTGCCGGCGCGGCGTCCTGTTTGACGTGATAGAACTTTCCGGCGGCGACGTCCTTGATCGATTGCTGTCCGCCGCCCGGCCAGAAGATGGTCAATTCGTCGATCTTCTGCGCTTCGCCCAAACCGAGATGCACCCGGAAATCACTGACCGACAAATAACTCTGCGCGCCCTGAACGCGGCGTTCGATGGTCCTCGCGCCAAATTTGGCAACGACCCGCGCGCCGATCGCGCTACGGTTGGCTTTCGCCCCTTCGAGCCAGAGTCCGACGAAGTTTCCCTTCGAAGCAGTTTCGTTGAAAGCGATCTGGGCGGAACCGCCATTGTTGACGACGAGAAAATCGAGGTCGCCGTCGCCGTCGAAATCGGCGGTGACCAGTCCTCGCGAGACCTTTTTGTCGGCCAGCGCATCGCCTGCAAGATCGCTAACGTCGCGAAACCGGCCGTTTCCCAGATTCTCATACAAGGTATTCTGCTGTTCGAACGTCACGGAGTCCGAGTTCTGGCTGATGTTATCCTCGACATGTCCGTTGGCAACCAGCAGATCTTCGTCCCCGTCGTTGTCGCCATCGAAAAAATCGATCCCGAATTTTAGCCGGGCGCGTGCCGGTTGGCCGATGCCGATCGAATCCGAGATCTCGCGGAAAAGGAGCGGTTCGGTCTGGCTGTAAATGGCCGTCGTTTCGTCCTGAAAATTCGTGACCGCGATGTCGATCCGGCCATTGCCGTCGAAATCGTTGAAATCGACTCCCATCGAACCTTCCTCGCGTCCGGTCTCGCTATAGGCGACTCCCGCGATCTGTGCGACGTCCTTGAATTTGCCTTTGCCATCGTTAATCCAGAGCTGATTGTTGTCGGTGTCGTTCGCGACGTAGACATCTTCGTCGCCGTCGCCGTCGATGTCCGTGATCCCGAGCGCGAGGCCCTTGCTCGGTTCGGCTTTGATTCCCGACGCCTCACTGACATCGACGAACTTACCGCCGCCGGTATTGCGCCACAGTTGATCCGCAATTGATGCGTACAACGTCGGCGTCGGATAGATCATCAGGCGATTGCGAAAGACCTTGGTCGCGGTCTTCGGATCGAATTCAACATACCGCACGATCCACAGATCCAGGTTTCCATCGTTGTCAAAGTCCGCAAATCCGGCGCTTGTCGCCCATTTCCCATCGGATTTCAGGCCCGACTTCTCGGTCACATCCTCAAATGCCGAACCGGTATTCCGAAACAGACGGTTATCGCCGCCGAGTTCCGTCAGCAAAAGATCCGGGAACCCATCATTGTCAATATCGCCGACCGCCGCACCCTGACCGTAGCCGACCGAGGACAGCTTCCAATCGTCGGTCTTGTCGGCAAAAGCACCTTTGCCGTCATTGATGTAAAGCCGCGTGCGCGCATTTTCCGGGCGCGATACTGCGCCAACGGCGCCGCCGTTGACAATGATCACGTCAGGAGCGCCGTCGCGATTGAAGTCCGCGACAGCCGCGCCGCTTCCCATAATTTCCGGGATCCACTTGTTATCCGTGCGCGTCGGGACTTGCTTGAAATCAATGCCGCTCCGCGCCGTCGCATCGGCAAAGCGTAGCCCGGTTAAGGAGTCGGCGGCCGGGCCGGTTTTTGAAACGGAGCCGCCGCAACCGGTCAAGACCATTGTTACGGCACTTATCAGGATCAATTGTTTCATTTCTGTTGCTGGAGTTTCTGTGCTTCGGCTAACGCGCTCTGAGCCTCATTCTGATTCCCAAGCGCCTTATTCGATTCATACAGATATTGGTAGAGAATGATCTTTTCATTCGCCTTATCTGTTGTCGGAAGCATTTCATTTGCGATTCGGATGACTTCCGAGAAGTTCTTCGCCTTCCAAGCGTTATCGATGGCGTATATCTTTTCGACACGACGAAGAGCCAGAAGCTCGGCTTCACCCGCCTTCTTATGCAATTCGGTTGTTTTCTTCCGGTAAACTTCGGCCTTCTCAACGTTTCCGAGCCTGCCATACAATCGACTAAGATTGTTGGTCGTCTCCGAGTTGTCGGGGGCCAATTCAAGTGCCTTGACGAACGCCGCTTCGGCTTTGGCGAGCTGGTTCTGATTAACAAATATCGATCCGCGAACGATGATCGAATCGACATGTCTTTCGCTCAAAACACGTTCCCAGACGGCATCGATTTCAGCGCCCGCCTCGTCGTATCGGCCGAGAAGATTGTACGATCCGGCAAGCATCGAGCGGACCTCAAGATTATTCGGTGATTCCGTCGCAAGCGACTTCAGGATCGCGGTCGCCGACTCGAGCTTGCCCGCTTTCATATAGACTTTCCCGAGCAGTTCACGTTCTTTCACGGGCATCGTGTCGACCGGGTTTTCGGTAAGGAGCGTTTCGAGAGCTCCCCAGTCGGAGCGAACGATGAGCGCGTTCTTGTAGGTTTCGCGAACCTCCGGAGCTTGCGGATACTTCTGACGGATCGACTTAAGCGTGGCAAAGGCCTCGACCGAGATCGAGGCGGTCGCATTGAGGCCGTTGATGATCTGTGAAAGTTGGCCGGCCGAAACCTGATCTTTTTTGAGCGCCGCCGAGTCCTTGTTCGAGGCCGGCTCGCACCCGGTCAGGAGAGCCGCGGCCGCGGCAACCGTCGCCAATAGAACTCGCAAATGGTCAGATGAAAACTTCCGCATTTCCTAAGACCTTAACCGTTCTTTGGCGTGTTTTCAACTTTAAGGGTCAGCCTTTCAGAAGTTGTTTCGCGATGACGATCCGCTGAATCTCGCTCGTCCCCTCGCCGATCGTGCAGAGCTTCGAATCGCGCCAGTACTTCTCGGCCGGATAGTCTTTGGTGTATCCGTAACCGCCGTGGATCTGGACCGATTCTTCGGAAACGCGGACCGCGACCTCGGATGCGTAAAGCTTGGCCATCGCCGATTGCTGCGTCACCTTCTTGCCGGCGTCCTTGAGCGCCGCCGCCTGAAGCGTCAGCAAGCGGGCGCATTCGATCTGCGTCGCCATATCGGCGAGTTTGAACTGGATCGCCTGAAAATCGGCGATCGGACGGCCGAATTGCTGACGTTCCTTCGCATATCTGACCGCCGCCTCGTACGCGCCCTGCGCGATGCCGACGCTCAAGCTCGCGATCGAGATCCGCCCGCCGTCGAGGATCTGCATCGCCTGGGTGAAGCCTTCGCCGGGATTGCCGAGGAGATTGCCGGTCGGGACCAAACAATCCTCGAAGACAACGGACGCCGTTTCCGACGCGCGCATCCCGACCTTGTTCTCTTTCTTGTCGGACCGGAATCCTTCCATCGACTTGTCGAAAATGAAGGCCGAGATACCTTTGTTTCCTTTCTCTTTGTCCGTAACCGCAACCGCGACAAGCGTGTGGCATGCGATGGCGTGGGTGATGAAATTCTTCGAGCCGTTGACCTTCCAGCCGCCTTCAGTTGCGACCGCCGTCGTCCGCGTGCCCGAAGCGTCGGAGCCGGCCATCGATTCCGTCAGTCCCCACGCGCCCCAGCTTTCACCGTGAATCAGCGGAACGAGGTACTTCTGCTTTTGCGCCTCGGATCCGAAAGTGTAGATGTGGTTCGAACACAACGAATTATGGGCAGCGACCGAAAGTCCGACCGCGCCGCAAACGCGCGCCAGTTCTTCGATGATCGTCGAATACTCGACATAGCCCATTCCGGCGCCGCCATATTGTTCGGGAAAAATTACGCCCAAAAGTCCGAGCTCGGCCAGTTTCGGCCGCAGTTCGTCCGGAAAATGCTGAGTCTCGTCCCATTCGAGGACATACGGTTTGATCTCACTTTCCGCAAATTCGCGGACGCTCATTTTGATCTGCAGTTGCTCTTCTGAAAGTTCGAAATTCATAGGTCGTTATAAAGAAAAATTATCTTGACATAACGAACGGCGGGGTAGCAAGTTGTTCGTGCGCATTGGATTTAATGATATAATCATTTTAGTCGGGTGTTGCATACTGGATAGAACCGTGCTAAAAAAGACGGTAGTTTTGGCGAACCGATTCGAATTTGATTTTTACCGACACCCCCCCCCCCCCCCCCCCCCCCCCCCCCCCCCCCCCCCCCACGGGACGCTCTTCCTCCCTCCCCTCCCTCGGTGGCGCCCCCCCGCCGCCTTCCCCCGCGGGGACCCCGCGCAAAACATCGAAATTCACTTAAGATGCGCTGGAAACGGAATCTTAGTCAGCAAACGGGCGGAGAACCGAGTCTTGTCGAGTACGACAAAGACGTTCGGTACATGATTGAAAAGAAGCTGGAGGGGGGGGGGGGGGGGTTGTTTATTTCAAATATGGCTGAGTCCGCACTCCTTAGCGGCGATCTATTGATGTACGAGCCGCGACTGAATGATGATATTGCAGATGAAAGGCTACGGAACGCGCTTGATCGGATGGTCTCGTCTGGTAATGGCCTCAGGTTAGTTTTGCGTTTTTTCGAACCAGCAGATTGCGAAACTCGGATTTTCAAGACAATTATCGATCTATGGCAGCGCTTCCCCGACCGGGTAAGTTTGACTCGCGATTCAAATGGCGTTTTTGCGGATCGAACGCGGTGTGAATTCGGGCAGAGTTGTTACTTCGCAGTTCGTGATCGATTTGTCGAAGAGTTGGAAAATAATCTTTTAGGGGGGAGGTAGGCCCTCTGTCGCCAGGAAAGCCGACACTGAGTCCTCCCCTCCCCTTTTCTCCCCCGGGCCCCTCCCCCTCCCCCCCCGGGGGGGCCGGCCCCCGGGGCGCCCCTCCCCCCCCCCCCCCCCCCCGCCCGCGAAGCCAGCATTCAAGCATCTCGGAAAGTTCGACTTTGGGAAAATCCCCGAATCGACGACCGACACGAAGATTTGCTTCTGCTGGCTTACTCTGCACTTGATAGAATCGTATGGCTATACAAATGGGACAGGATCAGCAGAAACTATCCCGATGGCTTCAAGTCGGCATTTCTAATGAGCGGAGCGTTTTCTTTGAGCGTGATCCTATTGAATGGCTTCAGTTCATATTTTGAGACCGATGACGGTAGTCTGCGTCGTGTTTTGGGCGTCTATACGATTCTGGTCCTGTCATAAATGGGCGGACGACCCGAACACAACCTTTCTTCTCTTCTTTTTTTTTTTTTCGGGCGGCTCTTTTTCTTTTTTCTCCCCCCGCTGCGTTCGAAAGAATCCTGGACAAACCCGGACACCCAATTGCCCCCACACGCTCTCCTTTTTTCCCCCCTTTTTCCCCTACCCCCCCCCCCCCCCCCCCCCCCCCCCCCCCCCCCCCCCCCCCCCCCCCCCCCCCTTTCTCCCCCCCCCCCCCCCCTTTTTCCTCCTTTCCTTTGCGGGCGCTCGGGGCTTTGGGCCTTGCGCGGCTGGAATCGGCTTTTGACCGAATCGGACGCCTTTGTCTGTAAGTTCCTGGCTTTGCCTCGATGACTTTGGGTTTCGGACGCTTGATCGGCTTCGCAAACGCCGCGACTTCTTCCGGGTCGAGTTCGCGATATGCGCCGACCGGAAGGCGATCGTAATTGATCGGACCAATCGCGGTGCGGCGGAGTTTGACGACCGAATGGCCGACCGAATCGAACATTTTGCGGATCTGCTGGTTGTGGCCCTCGAACAGAGTCACTTCGTACCAACCGTTGTTCTCGGTCGATTTGAGTTCGCGGATCTCGGCCGGCGAGGTCTTGAATCCATCGTCGAGGCGTATTCCGCGGCGCAGTTTGTTGATCGCGTTCGCGTTCGGCAGTCCTTTGACCTTCACCTCATAGACCTTCGGGATCAGCTTCGAAGAGGCGACGAAATTCGTGAAATCGCCGTCGTTGGTAAGAATTATCAGGCCTTCGGTGTTGAAATCGAGCCGGCCGACGGGATGGAGTTTTCCGAAGCCTTTGACGAGATCGACGACGAGTTTGCGGCCTTCGGGGTCGGCGGCGCTCGAAAGATAGCCTTTTGGCTTATTGAGCAGGATGTAGGCCTTTTCGTGCGTCACTATCTTCGAATTGATGAGTTTCCCGCCGACCTTGATGTGATCGGTTTCGGGATCGGCCTTTCGTCCGAGGTCGGTAACGATCTCGCCGTTGAGCGAAACTTCGCCGGCGGCGATCATTTCGTCGGCGCCGCGGCGCGAAGCGATACCGGCGCGGGCGATGAGTTTGTTGAGTCGTTCAAGCATACCGTGAGAGTTTAACGCGTTTGGGGCCGGATTTCATCCTGGAGTCTTCATGATCCTGCAAGGGTCGAACAATCAACGACTTACCTTCGACCCGGCAGGGTCGGCGTCCCATCTGACCAAAATCCTGGGGTTACGATTCGCTCACCCCAGGCTATTATCTAATTCGCTTTCAGCGAATCTATCCACTTTTCAAACAGCCAATTGATTGTTTCTGCGAAAAATTTCACGAAATTCTCGCGCGATCGTTAACTTCTTCGCACTTTCAATTCGCCAGTCCCAGCAAAACCGCGGCTCCCGTTACTGGTACGGAAATTGATGCAAGAAATCCAAATTGCCTTTTTCTAGGTTATTGCCACACTCTGACGATGTTAACAGTTATGACGTTTTTCCTTCAGGAAGACGCGAGACGGTCAAAGAGTTCCATTTCCGCCCGAACTTCCTGAACCAAAGGA
Source organism: Acidobacteriota bacterium (assembly GCA_016715115.1). Classification (NCBI taxonomy): domain Bacteria; kingdom Pseudomonadati; phylum Acidobacteriota; species Acidobacteriota bacterium. Next base: position 799,057 of record JADKBM010000016.1, on the reverse strand, counting down.
GGTTCTATGCAAAAACAAGTTCCGACGATCCGCCAGGCGATGGAGGCCAAAGGATATTCGCGCCGCGAGTTTATGCTCTTTTGCGGGCTCGCGACCGCGGCGGCCGGTTTGGAGGCTTCCGGATTGGCGCAAGTCGTCCAGGCTTTCGAAACAAAGGCCCGTCCGCCGGTCGTCTGGCTGCATTTTCAGGAATGCACCTGCTGCAGCGAGTCGTTCATTCGTTCGTCGCATCCGATAGTCGCCGACATCATTTTCGACACGCTCTCGCTCGACTACACCGAAACGCTGATGGCGGCTTCGGGAACCCAAGCCGAGAAGACGCGCGACGACACGATCAAAAACAACAAAGGCAAGTACATCCTGCTTGTTGAGGGATCGATCCCGACGGGCGACGCCGGCTACTGTATGATCGGCGGCAAATCCGCCGAACAGATCCTGAAGGAAGCTGCCGACGGGGCGGCGGCGATCATCGCCTGGGGAAGCTGCGCTTCAAACGGCTGCATCCAGGCGGCGAAGCCGAACCCGACGACCGCGACGCCGATCCATAAGATCATCAGCAAACCCGTCATCAACGTTCCCGGCTGTCCGCCGATCGCGGAGGTTATGACCGGCGTCGTGACGCACGTTTTGCTGTTCGGCAAGATCCCGGAACTCGATTCGCAAGGGCGCCCGAAGGAATTCTATTCGCGGCGCGTTCACGACACTTGCTACCGTCGGCCGTACTACGACGCCGGGTTGTTCGTCGAAGCCTGGGACGATGATGCGGCGCGCAAGGGTTACTGCCTGTACAAAATGGGCTGCAAGGGGCCGACGACGTACAACGCCTGTTCGGTCACGAAATGGAACGGCAATCTGAGCTATCCGATCCAGTCCGGCCACGGCTGCATCGGTTGCAGCGAAAAAGGCTTCTGGGACAACGGACCGTTCTATCAGCATCTCGGAGCGTTTCCGGGTTTCGGCATAGAGTCGAACGCCGATACGATCGGTGCCACGGTCGCGGCCGTGACCGCCGGCGGAATCGCCATCCATGCGATCACTTCGAATATCCGCAAACATAAAGTAATCCAAGAGCACAAGGACGAATCGGTGATCGTCGAACCGCGCGGCGGCAAGGCCGCTGAAGCCGCCGAATCGGCGCCGGAAGAAGGAGGTGAACAGAATGGCTAGACTAGTTGTCGATCCCGTGACGCGCATCGAAGGGCATTTGCGGATCGAAGCCGTCGTCGAAGGCGGCAAGATCACGGACGCTTACAGTTCGGGAACGATGGTCCGCGGATTCGAGAAGATCCTCAAGGGCCGCGACCCGCGCGACGCGTGGGCCTTCGTCGAACGCGCCTGCGGCGTCTGCACGACCGTGCACGCGCTGGCGAGCGTTCGCGCGGTCGAGGACGCGATCAAGATCAGCGTTCCCAAAAACGCCGAACTCGTCCGCAACATTATGTTCTGCACGCAGTATGTGCACGATCACGTTGTTCATTTCTATCATCTGCACGCGCTCGACTGGGTCGATGTCGTAAGCGCGCTTTCGGCCGATCCGGTCGCGACGTCGGATCTCGCGAAGTCGCTCTCGAACTGGCCGAAAACTTCGCCCGGATATTTCTCGGACCTGCAAAAACGCTTGAAGACGTTCGTCGACAGCGGCCAGCTCGGCATTTTCGCCAACGGCTATTGGGGGCATCCGGCATTCAAACTTCCGAAAGAAGCTAATCTGCTTGCCGTAGCGCATTATCTCGAAGCGCTCGAATGGCAGAAAGAGATCGTCAAGATCCACGCCATTTTCGGCGGCAAGAATCCGCATCCGAACTATCTCGTCGGCGGCGTTCCGTGCTCGTTCAACCTTGAGGAAGTCAACGCCATCAACACGGAAAAACTGAACCTCGTCGGTCGTTTGATCAAGGACGCGATGGCCTTCGTCGAGCAGGTCTATATTCCCGATCTGATGGCGATCGCCGGATTCTACAAGGACTGGGCGGCGATCGGCGGCGGGCTTTCGAACTATCTCGCATACGGAGATCTGCCGACGAAAGGCTACGGATTTCCGGAATCGTACAAGTTCCCGCGCGGCGCGATCCTCAACCGCGATCTTGCCAATATCCAGGAAGTCAACGGCAAGGACGAGAACGAGATCAAGGAATACATCGCCCACAGCTGGTACAAATACGAGGCTGGCGACCAAGCCGGACTTCATCCGTGGAAGGGCGAGACCGAGTTCAATTTCACCGGACCGAAGCCGCCGTTCGAACAACTCAACGTCGAGGGCAAGTATTCGTGGCTCAAGACACCGCGCTGGAAAGAGAACCCGATGGAGGTCGGACCGCTCGCGCGGATGCTCGTCGGCTACGGCCGCGGCAATCAGGAGATCAAAGACGTCGTCGACTGGGCGCTGAAGACGCTCGCCGTGCCTGTGACAGCTCTCTTTTCGACGCTCGGGCGTACGGCGGCCCGCGGACTCGAAACAAAGCTCGCGGCGCGTTGGCTCAAGGAGTTTTACGACGAATTGCTCGGCAACCTGAAGAACGGCGAGATGAGCACTTTCACGCGCGAAAAGTGGGAACCGGATACGTGGCTTGCCGAATGCGAGGGCGTCGGGCTGACCGAAGCGCCGCGTGGCGCGCTGGCCCATTGGATCCGGATCAAGGACCGCAAGATCGACAATTATCAACTCGTCGTGCCGAGCACCTGGAACGCGAGCCCGCGCGACGCCGCCGGCAAGCGTTCGGCCTACGAAGAGGCGTTGATCGGGACGCCGGTCGCGAAAGACGGCGAACCGCTCGAGATCATCCGGACGATCCATTCGTTCGACCCGTGTCTCGCCTGCGCGGTTCACCTTTACGATCCCGATGGGAATACGATCCATCAGGTGACAGTGGAATAGATTTCGGAATTGGGATTTGTGATTTCGGATTTGCCTGGAAACAGATCCGAAATCGCAAATCGCAAATCCAAAATGGAGATGTTATGGCTGCTAATCCACAAACAATTCCGTACCGACGCGTGTATGTCTGGGAACTGCCGGTGAGGATCTATCACTGGCTGAACGCGCTTTGCGTCGTGTTGCTGGCCGCGACTGGTTACATCATCGGTAATCCGCAGGCCATCTGGCAGGCGAACGAGGCGTATCAACAATACTGGTTCGGCACCGTTCGGTTCATTCATTTTGCCGTCGCGTACGTTTTCTTGTTCAACTTTATCGTCAGGATCTATTGGGGATTCGTCGGGAACAGATACGCGAAATGGGATCGGTTCATCCTTTACCATCCGCGCCAATGGCGCGATCTCTGGAACACGATCGTCGTCGATGTCCTGCAGCTCAAGTCGCACGGCCCGGCGATCATCGGACACAATAATCTGGCCGGTATCTCGTATTTCGTCACGTTTCTGATGTTCCTGCTGCAGGTCTTGACCGGTTTCGCGCTTTATTCGAGTATGAGCGATGCCTTTTTGCCCTGGCTGTTCGCCTGGGCGGTGCCGCTTTTCGGCGGCGACGCGTGGGTTCGCCAATGGCATCATCTGTTTATGTGGTTCTTCATCGTTTTCACGATCGTCCACGTCTATCTGGTGTTTTATCACGATTATTACGAAGGTCGCGGCACGACGTCGTCGATCATCGGAGGCTGGAAATTTGAACGCGATGACAAACTGCAAGACAGAGAATAAGAAAGTACTGATCCTCGGGATCGGGAACACGCTGATGGGCGACGAGGGAGTCGGGGTCCACGTCGTCAACTCGCTCGAAAACACGGTTTTGCCGGAGAACGTCGAACTTCTCGATGGCGGAACCGGGAGTTTTCTCTTACTTGAACCGATGCAGGCGGCGGAACGCGTTATTCTTGTCGATGCGACCATCGACGGCGCGCCGAACGGAACGATCCGCCGCCTGCGTCCGAAATTCTCGACGGATTATCCGCGGACGCTGACGGCGCACGACATCGGGCTCAAGGACCTGATCGACGCATTCTACTTGATGGGGGACACGCCCGAGGTGACGCTTTTCGCGGTCTCGATCCCGCCGCTCGGCGATATGACGCTGGAACTCTCGCCCGAAATCTCGAGCGTCGTTCCGAAGGTGGCCCAGATGGTCCTGGACGAATTTCGAAATCCCTGATCCCGCACGGATTACGCGCCTGCGCGTGACCGGTGGAAACCGCCGGCTCAGCTCTTGCCGATAAACGAGTTAAGCTTCGCGATCATTTCCGGTGATGCGTTCCCGGGTTGCGTTTGGATACGGATTCGATCGTTGTTCGCCAAAACCAGAACGACAAATGACAAAGCCCCGTCGTCTTCCGGTGTCTCGATCCCGAATTCCTTGATCTGTGAGATCGGATAGCGTTCGCCGTCATTGGCCCACAGACCGCGGCGGCGAATAAGGATTGTCTGCGACCGGCGGTCGATGGTTGTGGAGATCATCGGAGTTGCCGCCATCGATACAAACAGCAATGCCAATCCGAAGACAAAGAAGACAACCATCACGAACATAAGGATCGTGAGCCCGCGGGTATAGAAACTTTGTCCGCTCGAGCCAACGAAATGGTGCGGAGTAAGCCAGGCCGAATACAGCATAAAGACCCCGAAGCCTCCGAAAAGAGCCGCGAAAACAGCGCCCCAGATCCAGTTGCTGAGCGGGAAGTCACGAATTGTCACCCTTGAATCGGTCTCAGAGATCCTCATCATCAAACTCTTGAAACACCAACTCGGTCGGCATCAGCTGTTTTCCGGCAAATTGGTTCGCGGCAAAAACGAATTTGCGTTCGTTCTCTTCGAAATGGCTCGCGATCGCGCCGATCGTCAGTACCTCGCCGTTGACGAGTTCCATACCGAACCACCAGATCTCGGCGCCCTCGGTATCGCGATCTTCGATCAGGCGAAATCGTTCGACATTTTCGAACTTGTAAACGAAGGTTTCACGGCCCATAAATCCATAACGCGTCCAGACGACGATTTCGTTGAACCGATCGACGACGACGTTCGAGATCGGTGCGCGCGAGATGATCCAAACGCCTGTTCCGACACCGATCACGCCGAACACGAGCGCGATCGCCAGCATCAACGGCGATTGTCTGTCCCAATCCGTGAGTCCGCCGAGCGCACCGTAGACGAACGCTCCCCCGACAAGCACGAAAAAGAGCCCGAAGATCCAGACGCAGCCGGGCGTTTCGTGGATAGTCAATTTGTCATTCGTTTGCGTTATCTTCACGGAATATTTCGGTTTGTCTTGACGGTTTGACCGGCGCGCCAACCAGCGCGAAAGCGACGGGGAAATTCACACTGAGGCGTCAACCGAGCGATTCCGGAACTCGATGAAGGTTGCGATCAAGCTTCGCCCAGAATAACGTCAACCGGAATTCTGATCTCGCTCAAAACCGTCGATTCCGCGATCTCGCCGCGCTGCAGGATCTTGACGAACTCGTAACCGGATTCGGACGGCTGCGAATGGATCTCGACACGGTTGTTTTCGAGATCGACGAGCCAAGCTTCCGGGATTCCGCTCGACGCGTATTTCGGGAATTTGACGTTGCGGTCATATTTTACTGTCGTATCGGCGACCTCGATGGTCAGCAAAACGTCGGCGGCCGTCGCGCTCACGGATCGGTAATAATCGTCACGGCGCCTGAGCAGCGCGACGTCGGGCTGCGGCTCGCTGAAATCGTTGAGGATGATGGGGTTCTGAGTCCAAACTAAAACCCGATTGAGTGACCGGTCGCGCAAGGCATCAGACAACGCCATCACAGTTCCGGCGTGCCGTTTTCCGATTGGTGACATTTCGACAAATTCTCCTTCCCATAGTTCGAGGCGTTCTTCAGGTTCGAAAACGCCCATTTCGATGAACCGGTGATAGTCCTCGACGGAGAATTTGCGATCGGGCAGAGTTGCGAGAAATCGAGACATATTGTTACTCCGTGATGGTCATTGAATCTATTTTTCTACAACATCGGGGATTCGGCAAGAGAAATTTCCGAGCGGCGATCAAACCGATCCGGCGAGATCTTCGAAATCCTCGATCGACGGCAATTCCGAAAGGTCTTTGAGGCCGAACTGGATCAGAAAATCTTTGGAGGTCCCGTACATCATCGGACGTCCGACGGTTTCTTTTCTGCCTTTGGCGGTGATCAGTCTTTTGTCGAGCAGGGTCTTGATCGCGGATGCCGACTGGACGCCGCGTATCTCGAGGATTTCGGGAACGGTGACGGGTTGCTTGTATGCGATGACGGCGAGCGTTTCGAGCGCGGCGAGCGAGAGCTTGGCGCTCGGGCGCGTTTTGAGATAACGGCGGACCTCTTCGTGAAACTCCGTGCGCGTCGCGATCTGCCAGCCGCCGGCGATCTCGCGCAGCTGCAAACCGCCCTCGCGCGTCTCGAACTCGCGCTGCAATTCCTCGACCGCGGCCTGAACCGTCTCCTTGTCTTCGTCAAGAACCTCGGCAAGAACCTTGACCGTTACGGGCTCGTCCGCGACGTAGATCAACGCCTCGGCGATCGCTACGATCTCGGACATTTCGCGGGATTTTTTTTGTTCCAGCTCTTCCATAGTTTGTCAGTGAGCAGTGCAAAGCGCAGAGTGCAGAGTGCAAAGTGCAGAGTGCAAAGTGGGGGGCGGACTACATCATCCACTAAGCACTTTGCACTCTGCACTATGCACTGCTTACCGCTCTCAGAATCACATCGCCGAAGGTCGTTTTCTGCGAAAGCTTGACGCTTTCCGTTCGGACGATCTCAAGAACTGCGATGAACGCCGTCACCAACTCGCGGCGCGTGTGAAATTCCTCAAAAAACTCCAGCAAACTCAGCGGATGCCCGTCAAGCAGCCGCGCTTTCAAACCTCTGATCATATCCGCGAGACTGATTTCCTCGCGTTCGATCTCAAGCTTAACCTCATCCTTATGCCGCGCGAGGATCTTCTGAAACACCGTCAAGAGATCGAAAACGCCGGCGTTGATCTCGGCGTTGTTGTCGTCGGACTCGATCCGGCCGCGCGGGAAAACGGCCTGTTCGACCGTTGTCCGCTCATAGAGCATCTGGGCGGCGTTCTTGAACTTCTCGTACTCCAGCAACCGGTCGACAAGTTCGCGTCGTGGATCGTCGATCCCGTCGTCGGATTCGTCACTCGGCACGATCGGCAGAAGCATCCTCGACTTGATCTCGATCAGCGTCGCGGCCATCACCAGAAAGTCGCCGGCGACCGAAATGTCGAGCGTTTTCATCAGCCTGATGTACTTCAGATACTCGTCGGTGATGCGCGCTATCGGAATGTCGAAGATGTTCGCCTGCTCCTGCTTGATCAGAAACAGCAACAGATCGAGCGGCCCGGCGAATTCGCCGAGCTTGATCTTGAGTTCGTCCCGCGATTCGCGAAGGATCTCCGGTTTTTCGCGAAAAAAGTCGAAACTGAGTTGTTCAGTCTGAGTCTGCATTCGTACAGCGGCCGGTGCGGCAATAGGATACTTTAGAACGCCGAATGCTCACAAGCGAGACGGCCCGCGGATATCGGGAACGCCTTGAATTTTCAAATCTCGATTCCACTATCCGCACGATCGCCCTCGGGATCTGAAAACTGAGGTTCGCGATTTTTGTAAAGGGATCAACGGCGTTGAACGATCGGCCGATTTCGATTAAATTCAAAAGCTCTTCTTGCTTTTTGTTCGTCAATCATTGTATTAAGTGGTCTAGTCCAATTTTGCACATATGCAGTTAGAAAGAAATGCCGCCACGCCGCTCCATCAGCAAATTCATTTTCTGCTGCGGCAAAAGATAGTTTCGAACCAGTTGAAATCGGATGAGTCGATCCCGTCAGAGCGCGATCTCGCCGAAGAGCTTCAGGTCAGCCGGATGACCGTGCGCCAGGCGCTCAACGCCCTTCGCGAGGAAGGACTGATCTATCAGAAGCGAGGCAAGGGGACGTTTGTTTCTCCGCTCAAATTGGATATTCACACGCGGAATCTCAAGGGGTTTTCGGATGAAATGACGCGCCGCGGAATGAAGCCCTCATCGATGATCATCGATGTCCGCACCGATAGCGCGAGCAAGGAACAGGCGGAGAGACTTCATCTGGAGATCGGGGCGCCTGTATTTACGCTCAAGCGTTTACGGCTTGCGGACAAGATCCCGATGTCGATTGAAACAACGACATTGCCGGCGACGAAATTCGGCGGACTAAGCAGGAACAATTTTGAGACGGAATCGCTCTATCAGATACTCGAAAACGACTACGACGTGAAGATCTATGCCGCGGCCGAGGACCTGGAAGCAGCGGTGAGCGACGCCGTAACGTCCGGATTCTTAGGAGTGACAGAGAATTTCCCGCTCTTGATCGTATATCGAACGGTCTTCGCCGAAGGAAATGAGCCGATCGAGTTTACGAAATCGGTCTATCGGGCCGACCGGTATCGGGCATCGTTTTATTTGGTCAAAAAATGACTTGGGATTTCGGATTTCGGATTTCGGATTCAAGACCTTTCGGCCGCTGGTTTTTCGCGACCCTGTTCGTGCTGTGCGGATTTTTCGTTCAGGCCCGGGCGCAGAACGAACTTTCAGAGATCGCCGACGGCGGCATTATCGCGAACTGGCTGATTTCGAACGAGTTTCCGGCTGAGATAGACGCCGGGATGTGGGAAAATTTCAATCGCTTCAACATCGAAACGCTCCCGCAGAAGGATTGGCTCAAGCCCTTCGGAAAACCGTTGCCGGGCAAGCAATCGGCGATATCGGCCAACAACGCGGATCCGCAATCACGAATCACGAATCCGAAATCGAACGAGCCTTTGCCGGAAGTTGGAGCCGCAACGACTGTCCGGGTATTCCCGGATGCAAGCGAGATCAAGTGGACCGAATTCGTTGAAAAAGACGAAGTTATCGCGTTCAATCTGTTTCACGAAGGGAAACCGATCGGGACCGCGTACGCGGCGAGTTACATCAATTCGGATGCGGAAGCGTTGCGGTTTATCGAGACCGACGGGTTTCTCGGTACGATCTGGCTCAACGGCGAAAAGATCTACGACGGTTACTCGTTGACCCTGCGAAAAGTCGCGGCCGCACGGTTCAAAAAAGGCGAGAATTTGCTGATCGTGCGGTCTTCGGGCGTGTTCGGCGATTACTGGCGCAAGGATGGCGGTTGGAAGGCAACCGTTCGTGTCTGGATCGAACAGGCGGCGGCCGAACGGTCGGCGGCGTACAAATCCATCAACGCTCCCGGCACGGTCTTTTATCTCGAGGGATTTCACGTCGATCCGGTCTATCTGCAGGACCAGCGCGGGTATTCGAAAGTAACGCTCTCGAATATGAATCAATACGTCGCTTCGCTCCGAGCTGACGCGAACTACGGCGTGTTTTTATCGGAGATCGATTATTTGAAGCCTTATCTCGACACGCATCCGGAGGATCGCGAGTTTCTGCGGCGGGTGGTCGCCGAGGGCCGCGTCGGCACGGGCGGCGCCTACAATCAGCCGAACGTGAACACGATCGGCGGCGAGGCATTCATCCGAAACATTCTCTACGGCCAGGAAATGCACAAGGCGATGCTGGGCCGCAAATCGAAATCGTTGGCGCTATGGGACGTTTTCGGGCATTCACCCCAGATCTCGCAAATCGCTGCGAAATCAGGGTTCAACGGCATCGCATGGTCAAAAAAGATCGCCGGATTCCAGCCTTTTTTCTACGATTACGCGCTCGACGGCTCGCGTCTGCTTCATCGACGCGTCGATTACGCCTATTCGTTTTCGGGGTTCGGAAGCGGCAAGAATTACACCTTCGAGAACTTCCTGCGGATGACCGAACGCAAATTCGCCGAAACGCGCTCGTTCGGCTCGAGCGTCGATCTTCGCATCAACGCCGCCGATTTCACGCCGCCGTGGACCAATCTCGCCGGAAACGTCGAACGACTCAATCAAAACAGGCCGCAGATCAAAACGACAGGCCAGGCGCAGGATCTTTATTTCGACGCGCTCAACAAAGAGATCGCGGACGGAAAAGTGAAGCCGCCGGTAAGTTCGCGCGACAAACTGTTTTTCCACGTCGGCGTGTCGATGGCGCGTTCGGATCTCAAGATCGGACAGCGCATCGCCGAAAATATGACGCTCACGGCGGAGAAGTTCGGCTCGATCGCGTACCTGCACGGCGCGAAGTATCCGGATCTCGCGCTCGACAAGGCCTGGCGGCAGATCTTTTTCGGTTCCCATCACGATGCGATCACCGGCACGCCGTCCGATTCGGCGTTTCTTGATCTGGTGCTCGGGTACCGCGAGGCGTTCGAGCTGTCTAAAGGCGCGCTTGACGATTCGCTCAAATTCATCGCTTCGAAGATCGACACCACAGATTCAGGGTCGCGGATTCCGATCGTTGTTTTTAATCCGTCGAGTTGGAAGCGATCGGACCTCGTCCGCGCCAAGGTTCGCTTCGAGCGGCCGGTTCAGAACTTTGAGATCGTCGATGCCTCCGGAAAACGGATCGCGTTCGATCTTGATCTCAAGCAGTCCCGGATCGATGATCTTGGAAATTTGTTCGAAGCAGCGATACTTTTCCGCGCGGTCGACGTTCCGTCAATCGGCTACAGAACTTTGTTCGTCGATACCTCTCGACCGAAGAGCAAGCTGGAAATTGAAACCTCTGAGGCACGAACCATAGAGAATGAGTTCTATCGCGTCACGGTCGATCCGGCCAAGGGCGGCGCGGTGACCTCTGTTTTTGACAAGAAAGCGAACCGCGAGGTAATTACCACAGCGAATGGCCGGTTCGGAAACGAGATCGCGGCGTTGCGGGAAGAACTGACCAAGAAGAACGTCATATATCCGGCTTGGGAGCTTTGGACGACCGGCCAGAAGCGGTTCTCGTCCGAAACGCCGGCGGCCGTGAAAATGACGCGCGACGCGATCGGATCGAGCCTTGAGATCGACGGCACATTGCCGAATATGAAGGCGTTCCGTCAGACGATCATCTTGCGGAACGGCATCAAACGAATCGATTTCAAGACCGAGCTCATCGATTACAAAGGCAAGGACGAACTTTTCACGGTCAATTTCCCGCTGAATCTGTCGGGCGGCGCGCTGGTGACCGAGGACCGGTTCGGAACCGTCGTCCGCAACGGATCGAAGGGATTTCTTGATTTTCGCACGAACACCGACAAACTCGTCTCCGGAGCGCCGGTTTATTCGGTCAACAACTGGGCTGGCTACGGATCCACGTTCGATCTCAGATTCTGGCGCGATTCGCAATCCGTCGCGAGCGTGCCGCTCAAACCGGCGGCGCTCGTCCGTCCGCACGGCGAACCGTTCGAAAAAGCAACCGAAAAGATCGTGTCTGCGCTCATCAAACGCGGCGTTTCCGTAACACCGTTCTATGACGACAACGATGCCGCGCGGCGCAAGGATCTTCCGATCGAGGATTCGACGATGCCGAAAAAGCTTAACGACGACATCGCGTATCACGGATTCCGTATCGCGCTTGGCGGCGAAAGCGAGAATGCGTACACGAAAGAGCTGCTAACTCTGGTTTTGGCGGAATCAAGAGCGAAATTCGAAGAGCGCATCGCGCGTGACGGATTCGCGTTTCTCTTTCTTTACGACAAACGCGTTCCCGAAGGCTGGGCGCCGATGCCGGTTCTGATCATTGCCGGAAATATCGAAAACGCCGTTGAAAAATTGACCCTGCCGATAATCAAGGGCTCCTCGACGGCGCAGCCTTCCTTTTTCAAGGGCGAGACCGCGAAGCGCGATTACGAACGGCTCGACACGTTCGCATTCGACCTCGGAATTGATTCGTTCGCGATCGAGACGAGTCCTTCGACTGAGCTTCCGCAAGTCCCCGATTACGGCGTCGCGCTGATCAATAACGGTACGGCCGGTATCTCGCTCGAAAATCCGAACACTCTGACGATGCACCTGACACACACCGCGCTCTGGCCGGCGGTCAATTTGCCGTTCGAATTCGTTCCGGAGAACAAAACGCACGTTTTCAATTACTCGCTTTATCCGTACGAAAAAAACTGGCGCGAGGCGAACGCCGTCGGGGCCGGTGACGACGTCAATAATCCGCTGATTGCGGTCCAGGCCCGACTTCAGCCGGGAAAACTGCCCAAAGAGAAGAGCTTTATCGGCACTCCGTTTTCGAATCTTGTCGTTTCGGCGTTGAAAGTCGGAGGCAATCCTCAGGCGACGTTCAACTCGAAGGAAGAACGTGAAATGACCTTTTATCCGACCAACCAATTGCGCGATCGCAAAGGGATTCGGTCCGTGATTCTTCGCGCTTATGAATCGGCAGGTCAGGGCGTTCCCAGCCTGATCAAAACGGGTTTCGATATCGAACACGGGGCCGAGATCGGACTTGCTGAGCAGTCCGATTACAAACGAAGCGGAATCGCGTTTGGCGGTCGAGACATCGGAGGTCTCGACAGTTTTGGCGCCAACGAGATCAAGACGTTCGAACTGTTCGGCAAACGCGAATCGAACGAAGATCAACAGTTGGGGACGGTGAAAGAGTCGGTCCAACCGGTCTTCTCGCGCTACTGGCTGCACAATATGGGCGCGGCGCCGATCGGGAACGATGCCGTCAAGGTTTCGCTCCGTCCCGTCGAGCAGATGGGCAATCTTTCGAGCTTTTCCTGGGACGACCCATACAATCAGGGCGGCGTGACGACGAACGCGGTGCGCGTTCAGGTCGTCAACAACTATCAGGACCGACGAATCGCGGGCGAGGTTTTGCTTGAGGTTCCCGAAGACTGGCGCGTCGTGCCGGACCGCCTAAAATACGACATCGAGCCAAACGGATCGTTCGTCAAAGATATCGTCGTGCTCGCTTTTCCGGTCAAGAAGAACCTTGATTTCGAACGCGCTTCAGGTTTGGTCAAGGCGCGGATCGAGCACAATGGCCAGACGTTTCAGGACGTTCTCCAGATCGGCAAACAATACAAGCTTGAGTGGCGGACTGAGAAAACGGTTGACGGGATTCGTGTTTTTGTTAGGAATCCGCACCGCCAGGCCGTCGAGGGCGCCGTGGCATTGATCACGCCACCCGAAACCTGGGCGCTCGGAGAGTATTCGACGCCGCCGATGTTCCCGCGCGAGCAGGGCTTTTCTGTCCCGCCGCGAAGCGAGATCGCGATCGATTTCACGACCGGCGCGTTCCCGCCCGGAACCTGGCAGATGGCCCGGCTGGTGTACAACGGGAATTTGGAGTACGAGAAAGTAAGTAAAAAGTAAAAAAGTAAAAAGGCAACGTCAGAACCGGGAGCGGTAGCGACCGGGAAAACAAAGTCGGAACCGGGAGCGGTAGCGACCGGGAAAACAAAGTCGGAACCGGGAGCGGTAGCGACCGGGAAAACAAAGTCGGAACCGGGAGCGGTAGCGACCGGCTAAACGAAAGCAAAGTCAGTACCGCCAGCGTAAGCGGGCGGGCAAACGCAAACAAGTGGTGAGATTTTCAACGAGGTCAATGTACGCTGTCGCGTCACGATTTGAAGCGCTTTGCCGGTCGCTATCGCTCCCGGTTCTGACATTGATCGTCTTCGCGATTCCTTCTGCCGCCGCCGACCGCGCCGTCTGGGTCCGGCCTTTCGTTTCGGCGACGCAGCCAACGAGGAAAGATCCGGTCGAGGCGCGAAAGTACATTCGGACAGAACTCGAACGGATGAAACGCGCCGGATTCAACGTGGTTTTTCTTGAAACATTCTGGGACGGCTACACGATCTATCCGTCGCGCGTCGTTCCACAGCGGCCGCTTTCGATCCCGTACGGCGTCGCCCGAAAGGATGAGGCGGGGCAGACGGAGACGTACGACGTTCTGCAGTTTTACATCGACGAAGCCGAGAAACTCGGCATCCGCGTCGATGCCTGGATGCATATCTTTCATCAATGGAGCACGAATCTCGGCGATCCGTCGAAGTCGCCGATTTTTTCGAAGTTTCCGGAATGGATGGCGCTCGATATCAACGGTTCGCCGCTCGTCAAAAGCGAGGCCGAGGGCGCGAACCGCGAGGTCGACAAGGTTTTTATGTCGCCGTCGAACGCCGGCGTACGGCGCTTATTGGTTAACGTGATGCGCGAGATGGTCGCGAAGTATCCGAAACTCGGCGGCGTCCAGCTCGATTACATACGTTACCCGCTCCATTATCCGGAAACTCCTTTCGATTATTCGGCCGACGCGCTGGCGCAGTTCAAAAAGGACACGGGACTCGACGCGAAGACACTCAAGTCGGAAGCCGAGAAGCGGCAGTGGCAGGATTGGAAGACGCTCAAAGTTACCGAAGTCGTGAAACTAGTGAGCGACGAAGTTCGCAAGAGTCAGCCGAAATGGCAAATATCGGTGGCGGTTTTTCCCGATTTCGAGAACACCTTGAAAGTCAAGATGCAGGACTCGCGCGACTGGGCCGCCAAGGGCTACATCGACGCGTTCTATCCGATGTGCTACAGCCCGAACTTCGACACCGTCGATCGTTGGGCAAAGGAATTCCGGCGCGAGATCAAGCCGCCGATGAAGGTCTATCTGACGCTTTACGTGACCCATTTCTACAAGAACAATTCCCTCGACGAGCGCTTCTTAAACGTTGAAAAGAAATACGGTTACGACGGCCTCGCGATCTTTGCGTCGCAACTCGTGACGGACGATCTGGCGGAAAAGCTTGGAGTTTGGGACGCCGGAAAATAGAATGGCTTGAATGAAAAGGACACTATCAATTGACACGGATGTTTTGATCGGGATCGAACGCTATGCTTTGCGCCACGACTTGGACTTTGACGACGCCGTGAATGACCTGTTGCGGGTCGCGATTAGCGGTCCCGGATTCGTAGTGAAGTCCAGGTCGTTGGGGCAGCCATTGCTGCCCGTTGACCTGGACAAGATCTCATCGGTGCTTTCGGATCTTGACGAAGCTGAAGGCCGGTTTCCCGGTAACTAGACTATGATCAGAGTTGGACGAAAACGGCTTTTTTGCGTTGCGCTGTTGATTTGCGTCGTACATTTGTTGGCCGCAATTTCGTCGAGCGCCCAGACAAAACTCACTTCCAGGATCCTGCTGATCCCGCTCGATGATCGTCCGCCTTGCTTGCAAATGCCTGTAAAGATGGGGCTTATCGGCGATGCAGAGGTTGTCGTGCCGCCGCGCGCGATGCTCGGACGGTTCACGGAATTCGGAAGATCGGACGAGATCGTCGAATGGATCAAGAAGCAGAAACTGACATCGTTCGACGCCGCGATCGTCTCGATCGATATGATCGCCTACGGCGGACTCGTCGCGATGCGCGAGTTTGAAACAACATCCGAAACGGCGCTTAAACGACTCGAAGTGATCCGCGCCATTCGGAAGGCGGCGCCCAAAATGCCGATCTACGGCTCGAGCGTGATAATGCGCCTCGCGCCGACCGGCAACGTCGTCAATGAATCTTATCGCGTCAATCTCGCGCGTTGGGCCGAGATCTCGCCCGATCCGGCAAAGGCGCAGGAGACCGCGGAACTCGAGGAAAAGATTCCGGCAGAGGCGCTCGCGAAATACAAGAAAGCGCGCGAACGCGATCTGCGGATCAACCTCCACACGGTCGATCTGGTCCGCGAAGGCGTGATCGATTATCTAATTCTTTCGCAGGACGACGCGAAGCCGAACGGCGTCCATATTGCCGACCGCGAGACGCTGATCGCAAAAGTGGCCCAACTGAAACTTCAGGAAAAGATCGCCATCCAACCAGGCGCGGATGAAGTTTCGATGCTGCTCCTGTCCCGCGCGCTGACCGCCAAATACAAGTATCAGCCAAAGATCAAGGCGATCTTTTCAGATGAAAAGCTGGCCGACCAGTTCATGCCGTACGAAGACCGTCCGCTCCGCAAGACCGTGAGTTTTCATATCAAAGCCGCCGGCGGCGTCGAGGTCGCCGATGAAAAGGACGCGGCGATATTGTTCTTCGTTTTTGTGTCGAGGTTTGAAAACGGTGCGGCAAATCGGTTCGCTCAGCGGATCAACGATGAAATCTCAACGCCGAACGGCGATGGCGTTTCGTTTCCCAGAGCAGGAGCAAATCAGCTGATAGTCGCGGACGTCGATCCGAAGGGTGAGATTCAGGGCGCCGACATCGAGTTTACGAAATCACTTTTGCGCAGATCGATATTTTCGCGGGTGCTCGGTTACGCGTCATGGAATACTGCCGGTAACACGATCGGCACTGCGGTTCCGCACGGGATCATCAGCGGTGCGTCGAAGTTTCTGATTAATCGGGCGATCGGAAAAGGCGTGCGGGCAGCGGATGCCCAACGTCTGAATGCCTTCAGGCTCCGAACCGTTCGCGGGCATACGTGGTTTATGGTCAATCGCCTGCTCGATGACCACGCATATCATTCGATCGTTCGTCCGAAGGCGATCGAGTTTGCGCGCTCCCAGGGCTGGAACGTGTTTCGTTTTGAATCCGAGCAAACGACAGCCGTTGAACGGTACTCGGTTCGGGAAATGGCCGGCTATGTTAGGACAAGCCTTGATCCGGTCGCCGTGAATGATACGTGGGTGGCCTGCCCGGACATTTCGAAATTCAGTTTTCGGTTGCCGTGGGGGCGGACATTCGAAGCCGAGCTCGATTTCGAGCTAACCTGCAAGCTGCTTATACCAATAATCCCCGGAACGAGACGAGTCAAATCATTATGAGAATCAAACTAATCGTTTTACTGACTTTAACAGCGATCATCGGAATCGCGTGCAACCAAAAACAGACGACCGGGCCGAGCGGAGAAAAGAAGAAGATCGGCGTCACGCTGCTCACCCGTGAGCATCAGTTCTACAAGGACCTTGAAGCCGGTCTGAAAGAGGCCGCGGACAAGAACGGGTTCGAACTGATCGTCCAATCGGGCGATATGGATCTCGCGAAACAGCAGTCGCAGATCGAGAACTTCATCGTTCAAAAAGTCGCCGCGATCGTTGTTTGTCCGGCCGACACCAAAGGCATCGGGCCGGCGATCGAAAAGGCGAATGCGGCGAAGATTCCGGTATTCACGGCCGACATCGCGGCCAGCGGCGGAACCGTCGTCTCGCACATCGCGTCGGACAATTTGCAGGGCGGAAAGGTCGCGGCCGAGTTCATCGCCGGGCTTTTGAAAGACGGCGGCGAGGTCGGGGTCATCGGCCAACCCGAGGTTCAATCGACGATCGACCGCGAAAAGGGATTCAAAGACGAGATGGCGAAGTATCCGAATATCAAGATCGTCGCGACGCTCAACGGCGGCGGCGTCCGCGACCGCGCGACCAAGGCGACCGACGATATGCTTCAGGGAAACCCGAACCTGAAAGCGATCTTCGCGATCAACGACGACTCGGCATTGGGAGCGCTTGCCTCCGCAGAAACGCGCGGCAAAAAGGACCTCATCATCGTCGGCTATGACGCAACGCCCGAAGCCGTCGGCAAGATCAAGTCGGGAACGATGCTCAAGGCCGACGTCGCCCAAGACCCGAAGCTGATCGGATCGAAGACGATCGAAACGATCGCCAAGCATCTCAAAGGCGAAACGGTCGAAAAGATCGTCGCGATTCCGGTCACGATCGTCAAGTAAGTTTCGATTTGCGATTTGCGATTTGCGATTTGGGATTTCGGGATTTCATTCCGATTCCGGAAATCGAAGAATTAGGACTTTGAGATCCCAGGAAGCCTTGAAATACTCGGAATCCTGGAATCTGGAATCTGGAATCTGGAATCCTGGAATCTGGAATCCTGGAATCTGGAACCCTGGAATTCTGGAATCCTGGAATCTGGAATCCTGGAACCCTGGAATCTGGAATCCTGGAATCTGGAATTCTGGAATCCTGGAATCCTGGAATCTGGAATCCTGGAATCCGGAATCCTGGAACCCTGGAATCCTGGAACCCTGGAACCCTGGAACCCTGGAACCCTGGAATCCTGGAATCCTGGAATCCGGAATCCTGGAACCCTGGAATCTGGAACCCTGGAATCCTGGAATTTGGAATCTGGAATCTGGAATCTGGAATCCTAGAATCCTAAAATCGCAAATCGCAAATCGCAAATCAAAAAGTGATGTTCCAGAAGTACATAATCCTGCTCGCGATCCTCGCCGAGGGCGTCGTTTTTGCGATGCTCTCGCCGCAGTTCTTGTCGGTCGACAACCTGCTCAACGTCGGTTTGAGCATCGCGATCACCGGCGTCCTGGCAGTCGGGATGACGTTTGTGATCCTCACCGGCGGGATCGACCTCTCGATCGGTTCGGTACTCGCGCTTGCCGGGATCGTAGCGGCGATCTGCGCGAAAAGCATCGGCGATTCGGGAGTCATCGTCGGCATCATCGCGGCGGTCGGCGTCGGAATTGTCTGGGGCGCTTTCAACGGGATCACCGTCGCGCGTTTCAAAGTCCCGCCGTTCGTCGTCACGCTCGCCGTGCTGACGATCGCCCGCGGGTTGTCGTTTATCGTCGCCGACAAGTTTTCGGGGTCGACGTCGGTAAGCGACCTGCCGGCCTCTTTCGCATTTATCGGGCGCGAAAAGCTCATCGGGATTCCGGTGCCGGTGATCATTATGCTGATCGTGTTCGCGTCCGGCTGGTTCGTGCTTTCGCAGACGCGGTTCGGCCGATACGTCTACGCCATCGGCGGGAATTCCGAAGCGTCGTTTCTCGCGGGCATCAACGTCAAGTCGGTCACGTTTTGGGTTTACGTCCTCAATGGGTTCCTTGTCGGCCTGGCCGGCGCAATGCTCGCATCGCGCCTCGGCGCGGGACTCGCCAACGCCGGGATGCAATATGAACTGGACGTGATCGCCGCCGTCGTCGTCGGCGGAACCTCGCTGATGGGCGGAAAAGGCAGCGTCATCTCGACGCTCTTCGGCGCGATCTTCATCGGGGTTCTGAACAACGGGTTGAATCTCGCCGGCATCGATCCGTACCTTCAGAAGATCGCGCTCGGCGTCGTCATACTGCTCGCCGTCCTTGCCGATCAGCTTCAGAAATCGAGGGTGATGCGGACCTGATTCGGCGCGCGGTTTGGGAATCCGCCGTAACGGGCGATCGTCCGGCGTCAAATTTGACTTCGGGTTGCAAGTCTGTTATTTTTGGGTGGTCTAGTCCACTATTGAAGCGCGGCATTTGAAGAAAAGTATCCCGATCTGCGATCTCCGGATCCTGTCCGGTCGCGCTGAACACGGATCCAAGACACGTCCAAGCGAGAACGATTCATAACGAAACTGGAGAAAAAGTATGAGATTGCTGTCGAAGAAACCGATCATCCCGTTTGTGTTGATCCTGGCATTTATGGCGCTCAACGTTGGCGCCCAAACGATCACCGCGACCCTGACCGGCGAGATCAAGGATCCGAACGGGGCCATCGTCCCGGGTGCGAATGTCACCGTCACCTCGATCGAGACCGGTTTGTCGAAATCGACCCAGACGAACGAAGACGGCCGCTACACGGTCACGTTCTTGCAGCCGGGAACCTACAGCGTTACGGTCGAAAAGTCCGGTTTCGCCAAGGCCGAGCGACCGAACATCAAACTTGAAACCGGTCAGACGGCAGGTCTCAACATCAGCCTCTCGCTCACTGCGGGAGAAGTGACGGTCGAGATCGAGGGATCCGAGACCCCTTTGCTCCAAACGGAAAGCTCGGCAATCGATACGACGATCGAGAACAAGTTGGTCGAGGATCTGCCATCGGGCGAGCGCAGCGCTTTGGCGTTCATCAATCTCGTCCCGGGCGCGATCGACGCGGGCTTCGCGCAGGCCCGCGGGGAAGGTCTGAACGAGAACGGCAATGCTCAGGGTCCGATCGGGTCGCCGGGCAACCGCAATTTCTTCGACTCGAACTTCTCAGTAAACGGCGGACGTTCGTCAACGAACGACGTTCTGCTCGACGGCGTTTCGAACACCGTGGGTGACTTTAACGGCGTTGCCGTCCAGCCGCCGCAGGATTCGATCCGCGAATTCAAGGTCGTTGCCGGTTCCTATCCGGCCGATTTCGGCCGAAGCGGCGGCGGCATCGTTTCGATTGCGACGAAATCAGGCGGAAAACGATTCTCGGGCGCGCTTTACGAGTACTATCAGGACGGCGATCTCAACGCTAACGGCTGGCAGAGAAACCGGCGCGGTCTGCGCGCCAACGGAACGCCGACATTGCCGCGCATCGACATCGTCCGTCACCAGTACGGCGGTGCGCTCGGCGGGCCGCTCGTCGCGCCGCGCTTCGGAATGCGCGAACCCGGCGAGAGCTTTTTCCGAAAGCTGGACAAGACCTTCTTTTTCTTCAATTACGAAGGACGGTTCGAAAAGAATCCGTTTAGCCGTGAGATCACCGTTCCGACACAACGCATGCGAACGGGTGATCTCAGCGAAGTTCCGGTGACGATCATCAACCCGTATGTCACGGGCCGGACGACCGCGTTTGCCGGCAACAATCTTTCGACGCTTCCGACCTGTTCTTCGTCGGCACCGCGGACGGCCGCGTGTCTCGATCCGGTTGCACTGGCGGTGCTCAGATACATCCCGTTGCCGAACCAACCGGGCACGACGCTCAACTACATCTTCGACGGCAAGGCGGACTTCCGGCGCGACATCTACGCGTTCCGTCTCGATCATACCTTTTCGGACAAGCACAGTCTTTTCACGCGATTCAGCTACGAGAAACGCTTCACTTCTGAACCGAACTACTTCGAAGGCAGCGATGCGGCGAACGTCCGGAAGGTGAAGGACACCTTCTACAATCTCACGTTAAACGACACTTATTCGCTGACCCCGACGCTGATCAACAACTTCCGTTACGGCTATACCCGCGTACGGGCCAACCAAATCCCGCAGAGCCAGGGATTCGATCCGACGGCGCTCGGGCTTCCGGCCGATTTCCGCATAAGGGCGGCGCAGCTCAAGTTTCCCGATTTCACGATCGGCGGCGCCTCGAACGTTCCGGGCGAGATTACGAGCGGCCAGATCGGCGGCGCCGGAAACGACCAGCCGCGCGACACCCATACGATCGCCAATGCAATGACCTGGGTCAACGGCAACCAGACCTGGCGGTTCGGCGGCGAGTACAGGCTTCTGAGGTTTTTCCCGTTCCAGTTTTTCACGCCGACGGGTTCGTTCACGTTCAATCGCAACTGGACCGCGAATGCCTCCGGTGTCGGCGGATCGGCTCTGGCGTCGTTCCTGCTCGGGCTTCCGGCCAGCGGCAACCAGGAGACCGTGGTGCCTTTGACGCTTTATCATCACTACGGTGCCGGATTTGTGCAGAACGACTGGCGCGTCAGCAACCGTCTGATCCTGAATCTTGGCGTTCGCTGGGATTTTGAGACCGGCACGGGCGAAGCGAACGGCGCGATGACCAACTTCGATCTGAATGCGTCGTCGCCGGTCCAGGGCCAGCAGAATCTGGCGAACCTCGATCTGTTCGTTTCGCGGCTCAACCCGAATGTTGCAGCCAACAAGGGCCTCTTGAGTTTCGTCGATGGTCCGCAAACTAAAACGAACTACGACCGGTTCTCGCCGCGAATCGGGTTCGCGTTCAAGATCAACGACAAGACGACGGTCCGCGCCGGCTACGGTCTCTTCTACGTGCCGATCTCGATCGAGAACCCAGCCGCGCAGGGCACGAACTTCACGTCGGCCGTCCCGCAGGTTGCGAACCAGACGGCGACGCTCGCCTCGGCAGCAAGCGTAATCTACCTCACGAACCCGTTCCCGGCCGGTATTCCGGTTCCGCCCGGCACGTCGCTCGGCGCCCGCACTCGGCTCGCTCAGCAGGTCTTTGCGGTCGAACCCGAGCGCGAGAATCCGTACAGCCAGCAGTGGAATATTGTTCTTCAGCGCGAGATCGCAAAGAACACAGTTCTCGACATCGCCTATGTCGGCGGCAAGGGCGTGCGTCTTCCGATTCAGAGCGTCGAACTGAACGAGATTCCGGCGAGCACCCTCGAGTTCGCGCGCAATAACTTCAACCAGCCCGGCACGTGCGGGACGACGGCGAATCCGACCGCCGCCTGTACGAGCACGGCGCAATTCTTCACTTTCACGGTGGCGAATCCGTTTTCGGGTTTGCTGAACGTTCCCGGCGCCAGCACGTCGGTTTCGGGCGCGACGGTCCAGCGGCTTCAGCTTCTGAGAGCCTATCCGCAATACACGAGCGTCCAGTTGTTCCGGCCGCATTGGGGTTCGAGCGATTATCATTCGCTGCAGATCAATCTCCAGCGCCGTTTCTCGAACGGGCTTTCGGGCACTGTAAATTACACTTGGTCGAAACTCCTCGATACCGGCGGCGTCGGCAACGGCGCGGCGTTTCTCGACGCGACGGCGATCCAGGATGCAAGCAATTTCGGTCGCGAGTATTCGTATTCGACGCTCGACGTTCCGCACCGGTTCGTGGCGAGCTGGACGTACGAGTTGCCGTTCGGCAAGAACAAGAAGTTCGGCAAGAACTGGAACGGCATAACACAACTCCTCCTCGGCGGCTGGCAGACATCCGGTACCTACACTTGGCAGAAAGGCACGCCGATTCCGATCACCGCGACGAACTCGTTCCCGGGCGCCGTCGCGATCTCGTCGGCCGTGCGCCGGCCCGACCGAATCGCGGGCAGTTCGAACTTCAGCCTCGGCACGTCGCGTGACAACATCGTTGCGCAGGGACTTTGGTTCGATCCGGCGATGTTCGTCGATCCGATTTATTCAGGCTCGGCGAACAACTTCGTCTTCGGCTCAGCAGCCCGTACCTACAACGATATCCGGCGCGATAATTACCGGAACATCAACCTTTCGGTCCTGAAGAATTTCTACTGGGCCGAGGGGCGGCAAAAACTCCAGTTCCGCGCCGAGTTCCTGAACGCTTTCAACTGGGTCGTGTATGGAACTCCGGTAAGCACGCTGAACGTAACCGGTGCGGTCGGTACCGCAAACAACAACACGCTGAACCCGGCAAACCCGTGTTTCGCTACGCAACAGTGTTTCGGGCAGGTCCGCACCCAAGGCAACACGCCGCGAAACATTCAGCTTGTGGTTCGTTATACGTTCTAGACGGTAGACGGCATCCATTTGCGATTTGCGATTGGCGATTTGCGATTGAGTTTCGAGGATTTGATGTTTTGACTCCGGGCGACATCGTTTCGGAGCAAAGGGCAAGAATCGGCAATTGCAGATCGCAAATCGCAAATTGCAGATCGCAATATGTTCATCGCGCTTCTCATTATCTTTGTCGTCTTTGCGGCGTTGATGTTCACGCGCAAAGTTCCGGCGTTGCTGGCGGTGCCGGCGATGGCGATACTGATTGCCGCGGTCGTCGGGACGCCGATCTCCGAAATTCTCAACAGCGTAATTTCAAGCGGCGCCGTCAAACTCGCGCCGGCGTACGTGGCGGTCTTCGCCGGCGCGATGCTCGGGCGCGTGATGATGGAAACCGGGATCGCCGAAGGCATCATCAAGCGCGCGGCGGAATTCGGCGGCGACAAGCCATTGGTCGTCGCATTCGGATTGATGTTCGTGACGGCGGTTCTGTTCACGTCGCTCACCGGCCTCGGAGCGATCATTATGGTCGGCTCGCTCGTACTGCCGATAATGATGAGTCTAGGCGTCCCGAGAAAGCTCGCGGGAACGTTCTTTCTGCTCGCTTTCGCGACCGGTTTTATCTTCAATATTTCGCTCATCCGCTTTTATCGCGACATCCTTCAGGTCGCGCAAGACGCGCCGCTTCCGCCCGAGATCGTTCGTTTTCAACTCGTTTTGCTCGCGGTGATGGCGACCGGCGTCGTGATCTACACCGTCATCGCCGCCAAACGTTCGCCCGAACTGAGCCTGATGACCGGCGAATCAAAGGATGCTATCGTCGCCCGCGCCAAAGATGCGCCGCTGATCTCGTTCCTCGCGCCGATCATTCCGCTCGTGCTTTATTTCGGATTCAACAACCGCGGCTGGAAAGAGGTTCCGTCGTTCCTTGCCGGTTCTCTGTTCGCCGTCATCGTGACCCAGCCGAAGCGGGCGATCCGGATCCTGACGCAGGGCCTGATCCGGGGGCTCGAGGACGGCGCGCCGGCGGCGATCCTGATGATGGGAATCGGGATGCTCATCAACGCGCTCCAACTGCCGGCTGTCAAAACGGCGATCGAGCCTTTCATTCAAACGCTGCCGGTTGGGAGCCCGATCTCGTACGTGCTCTTCTTCGGAATACTCTCGCCGCTGGCGCTCTATCGCGGCCCGTTCAACCTGTTCGGACTCGGAGCCGGATTTTTCGCGATCATCGCAGCCGCCGGAATTCTGCCCGCGATAGCCGTTCTCGCGGCGGCGATGGCGATCGTGCAGTTGCAGAATGTTTGCGATCCGACCAACACGCACAATGTCTGGACCGCGAATTACGTCGGCGTCCGCGTCGAGGAGCTGACCAAATCGACGATCCTGACGATGATCGTGATCTGCTTCGCAGCGCTGATCTTTGCGGCCTTGATGTTCTTGGGATAAGTCGGGCAACGGCCCTTTTTTGCATTGGAACAGCGGCCTCCGGCTGATCCGGGAAATCTGCGGATTGCGCGTGAAACGGCATTTAGATTGACTTTGAGCCGAAAGGAAGAATTGACCGCGGCCGTTGGAAAAGGGCCGCCAAGATCCGAATATGAAGCAACTCGTATTTTTTTTGATACTGATCGCCCCGGTCGCGGCATTTGCACAGTCGAGAACCGTAACCGCGCAGAACGGGCAGAGCTACAAGATCGCTTCGACCGACACCTTTCGGGGCAACGAAGAGTTGTGTCTTTACACGGTCGGATATTATGCGAAAAAACCGACGAGCGAAGCCGGCGTCGATGTCTACATCGTCGAAAACAAGATCGTCGAGATCCGCGACCGCGCCGGCTTCGTTTTTTTGCAGAATAAGCCTGATCCCGGGCCGATCGCGGTCGGCAAGGACGGCTTTGTGCTCAGCGGACACGGTGCTGCGCGGCGTTGGGTGCTCGCGAATCTAAAGGTCGGCGAAGCGGTCTCGCTCGACGGCAAGCCGCCCGTTTCGCTCGCGAGCCCGTACGCCTACGCCGGCTACGGGATGATTCAGACCGTCGACAACAAGACCTACTATTTCGACGGCAAGAACTCGCCGCGCAGCCAGAACCTCGTGATCTATTACTCTCCCGATGTTTATCAAAAGACCCCGCCGAACGATTCGGGGATCGACATTCTCGTTGTCGGCGGCAAGGTCGACGACGTCAGGGACCGCGCGGGAGCGGTCTATCTTGAAAAGAAAGCCGATCCGGGACCCGTGATGATCGTTGACCCCGCCAATTCGTACGTTATCTCGGGCAATGGCGACGGCCGGAATTGGCTCCTCGCCAACATCAAAGCAGGTGACGAGATACGCGTCAGCGGCGTCGATCTGACGAAAGAGGTCAAACCGTTTCCGGCGGTTCCTTGCTTTCCCGGGGCGTTCTATCGGAAAGCCGTTTCGAGTTACGATTCGTGGACCGGCATCGGCGGACTCGTGAAACTCGGCACGCCGAAAACGGACGAGACGCGTGTCGGCTCGAATGGCCAGCCGCTCGACAATTTTTCGGTCTATATGGGTGGGAACGCCGGCGGGAAATTCGAGGTCGACGCCGGATTGACCTGGGAGTTCACGGTTGACGAAACCGGCAAAAAGAGCGATAAACGCAATGCCTTTCGGCCATTCTGGCGGACCAAGACCTGGAACGCGGCGCCCGCGAAAAAGGAATTCTATTTCTATCCCGGCGAAACCGTGCAGATGGCGGTGCTTGTCGCGGGCGTCGGTAAACTCCGGCTGATCATCACTGACGGCAAAACGAAGGTTTTTCAACAGGACTTCGACGCCGAAGGATTCGTCGCCGGCGCTCCGCGGCAATTCAAGCGCGTCAATGCCATCGATCAGGTCGGGAACGAAGGCAAGCCGGCACAGGCGACAAAAGCCGAGTTCACGGGATCGGAATGGCTGCAGACGATTCTCATCCGCGGCGAAGGCGCGGCGGCGCAACAGGTTGTTTTGTCTCCGGAACGCTTTACTGATATGCGTTGCGGCACCGGAAATGTCGTGCTCGGCCCGTTCGACCGGGCGAAAGGCGCGGAGAAGATTGATATCTTCGGGATCACGAGGTGACATACCGCGATTTGGGGTGTATCGGAAAAGTGGCTTCCGAGTGCCCGCAGTGGCGTGCGGCGAAAAGGGATTTTCTTTCGGAAATCGGTTCCGCATCGTCCGGAGTTTGGGCGGAACGCCGGTCCGGTCTTGAAATCGCGATCCCGCGTGGTTATATAAGGTATGAACAAAATCGTTTCCATTGTTTTGATCCTGGCCGTCTCGTGCCAGCTCCTGCTTGCCCAAAAACCCGACAAAAAGCAATCAAACTGGGTCGAAAAGACGCTCAGGTCGCTGACGTTGCGCGAGAAGATCGGTCAGATGATCAATATGCGTATGTCGGGCGAATTCGCGAATCTTTCGGGCGAGAAGTTCGCCGAATACAGGCGTGAGATCGAGGAAAGCAAGATCGGCGGATTCACGGTGTATCGCGGCGAGGCCAACGCCGTCGCGGCGCTCACGAACGAACTCCAGAAGTTGTCGAAACTGCCTCTTTTGATCGCCGCCGACTACGAACGCGGATTGCGAATGGGACTGCGGAACGGTACGCCGTTTACGACGAATATGGGACTCGGCGCGACCGGCGACACGGCGGCGGCATATCGTCAGGGCCGCATCATCTGCGAGGAAATGCGCGCGATCGGCGTCAATTGGCTTTTCGCGCCGGTTGTTGACATCAACAACAATCCAGATAATCCGGTCATCAACATCCGCTCGTTCGGCGCCGATCCGCAAAAGGTCGGCGAATTCGGATCGGCGCTCGTGAAAGGCGTGCGCGAGGCGAATTGCCTTTCGACGCTGAAGCATTTTCCGGGTCACGGCGATACGGCGACCGATTCGCACATCGGGCTTTCGATCGTTCCGATCGATCGGAAACGTCTCGACGCGGTCGAACTCGTCCCGTTCAGGATGGCGATCGAAGCCGGCGCGGATTCGGTAATGACGGCGCACGTCGCGCTGCCGAACATCACCGGCGACAACATCCCGTCGACACTCAGTCCGAAGATCTCGACCGACATTCTGCGGAAAGAGCTGAAGTTCGACGGCATCATCTCGACCGACGCGATGGAAATGGGAGCTATCAAGAAAACGTTTTCCGACGAGCGCTCGGCGGTTCTCGCCGTGCTTGCCGGCGCCGATGTCGTCCTTTTGCCGAACAGCACGAAAGTCGCGATCGACTCGATCGAGGCCGCGGTCAAAACGGGCGAGATCACCGAAGCGAGAATCGACGAATCGGTTCGCCGGCTGCTCAAAGCGAAGCATCGTTTGGGGCTCGCGCAGAATCGGTTGGTCGACCTCTCAAAGGTGAACTCGATCGTCGAGCGGCCCGAAAACGTCCGCGAAGCGAACTCGATCGCCGAACGCTCGATAACGCTTCTCCGCAACGAGAACGACTTGCTTCCGCTGACCGCCGAAAACGCCCGAAAGACGATGTTCGCGGTCGTCGCCGCCGACGATGACGCGGTCGAAGGCTCGGCGTTCATCCCCGAAGTCTTGCGCCGCGTACCGAACGCGGGGATCTTCAGGCTCGACCCGCGTTCGACTCCGGCCGACTACGAACGGGTCCTCGCCGAGGCGAAGAACTTCGACCGCATCGTCCTTGCCGTTTTCGTGAAACGCGCGGCAAACAAAGGCACGGTGGCGCTTCCCGAAATGCAGACGAATTTCGTCAGACAGGCGATCGCCGCCAAAAACACGGCCGTCGTCGCCTTTGGCTCGCCGTATTTGATCAGGCAGTTTCCGGAAGCCCGGACATACTGCGTTACCTATGCGATCGAGGAAGTTGCCCAATTCGCGGCGGCGAAAGCGCTATTCGGCGAGGTGAAGTTTCTGGGAAAACTGCCGGTTTCGATGCCTGGCCTCTTCGAGATCGGAGCCGGAATCACGAGGTGACGGTGTCGTCCGCAAACCGCTGAATTTCTTGAAAATGGCACTGCGCAGGAAATGAGTCCGAAACAATCCCGAAATCCAAAATCCGAAATCCGAAATCGTCCGGTGCGGGTCGGCATCGATGTCGGCGGGACATTCACGGACGTCGTTGTCGTCGATCACGAAACGCGCGAGGTCGTGTCGCAACTCAAAGTTCCGACGACGCACGATGCGGCCGAAGGTGTCGCGCTCGGGATCATCAACGCCATTGAATGCGCGCTTTCGGAACTCGGCATCTCGCCGGACGACGTGGTTTTCATCGCGCATTCGACGACCCAGGCGACGAACGCTTTGCTCGAAGGCGACGTGGCGCAAGTCGGGATCATCGGACTCGGCAGCGGACTCGAAGGAATAAAGGCGGGAATCGACACGCGCGTTCCGACGATCGAACTCGCGCCGAACCGTTTCCTGAAACCCGAGTTTGCCTTCTTGAAATCGCGAAACGTCAGCGAACGCGTCGTCGAATCGTTGCTCGCCGATTTCGAGTTGAAGGGTGTCGAGGTCGTCGTCGCTTCCGAAGCGTTCGGCGTCGACAAGCCGGCGAACGAGGAATTCGTTGCCGAAATGGCACGTCGCGGCGGCGCGTTCTTCGCGACCAGCGGCCATGAAGTTTCCCAACTTTACGGACTTCGAACGCGGACGCGGACGGCGGTCATCAACGGTGCGATCCTGCCTAAAATGATCCATACCGCGACGATGACCGATGGCTGCGTCAAACAAGCCGGCATCAAGGCGCCGCTGATGATAATGCGGTCCGATGGCGGCGTGATGAGCGTCGAAGAGGTTCACCGGCGGCCGATCATGACGATGCTTTCGGGACCGGCCGCGGGAATCGCCGGCGCGCTTATGTACGAACGCGTCTCGGACGGGATCTTCATCGAGGTCGGCGGGACGAGTGCCGACATTTCCGTGATTCGCGACGGCCAGCCGCAAACAAAGGCGGCGCGCGTCGGCGGGCATCGGACGTATCTGAACACGCTCGACGTGCGGACGCTGGCGATCGCCGGCGGTTCGATGATCCGCGAATCGGGCGGTCGGATCGTCGACGTCGGCTCGCGTTCGGCGCATATCGCGGGGCTTCATTATGCGTCGTTCCAGTCACCCGGTGAGTTTGCCGGCGCGAAACTCGTCCATTTGCGACCGACGGAGAATGACTCCGCCGACTACATCGCGATCGAGACCGCTGAGGGTGCGCGATTTGCGCTGACACCGACGTGCGCCGCAAACGCGCTTTCGATTGTTCCCGATGACGCGTTTGCGCGAGGAAGCACCGAAGCCGCGCGTCTTGCATTTGAGCCGCTGGCCAGAGCCGTCGGAAAGTCGATCGACGAAACCGCGACCGAGGTCCTGGAGATCAGTTGCCGCAAGATCGTAAGACAGGTTGAAGCGTTGATCGTGGAGTATCGTCTTGAACGCGAAACCGTCGAGCTCGTCGGCGGCGGAGGCGGAGCGGCATCGCTCGTCGTCTTTGCGGGAAAAATGATGGGGCTTCCGGCGCGGCTCGCAAAAAAGGCGGAAGTTATCTCGACGATCGGCGTCGCGCTCGCGATGGTTCGTGACGTTATCGAGCGAAACATCGTCGATCCGACTCCTGAACAGATCCTTCAAGTTCGGAGCGAAGCCGTCGAAGCAGTCTGCCGGATCGGCGCGGTTCGCGAGACGGTCGAGGTTCAGGTCGAGGTCGACACACGCCGCAACCTCGTCAGGGCGACCGCGTTCGGGACGACCGAACTCAAAAAGGATGCGAATCCGAGTGCGGCGTTGGGGATGGAAGGTTGCCTGTCGGCGGCGGCACGTTCGATGCAGATCGAACCCGAATTCGTCAGACTTGTCGCCGGCACGGGTTCGTTGTTCGTCTTCGAAGGCGAGCGACGCGAAAAGTCGCTGTTCGGACTCTTGACGCGAACCCGGAAACTGTTCCGCGTGACGGACGGGACGGGCGTCGTCCTGCTCCAAAGGACGGGCGCCGAGATAGAGTCGACAACCGCCGCGGATCTGAACCGATCGATCGAGAACGTGATCGATCGGCTCACCGATTTCGGAGACGCCGGGCGAAAACTTCCGGACATTCACGTCCTTGTCGGAGCGCGGATCATCGATCTCTCGGGGCTAGCTGAAGCGGCGCAGGCGACGGCGCTGGCGGCGACCGAACTTGAGAACGTCGCGCCGGATGAAGCGGTCGTGATCGTGGCAACGGCGAAATGAACGATTTGAAGGCTGACATTTTGATCGTTGGCGGCGGCGTCGGCGGATGCGCCGCGGCGCGCGCGGCGTGCGCGGCCGGCTTGACGGTCGTGATGACCGAAGAATCGGACTGGATCGGCGGACAATTCACTTCGCAGGCAACACCGCCCGACGAACACGGATGGATCGAGCGCTTCGGCTGCACGCGTTCGTACCGGCGCCTTCGCGATCGCGTTCGAGAGGTTTATCGCGAACGTTTTCCTTTGACCGAGGCAGCCGCCGCCGATCCGTTTCTGAATCCGGGCGAAGGTTGGGTGTCGCCGTTGTGCGCCGAACCGAGGGTATTCTTGAGGGTCTTGGAAGAGATGCTCGCGCCGTTTATGCACCACGGCAAACTCGTCATTCTGCGCGAGACCGTTGCCGAATCGGCCGAGCCGAACGGCGATTCCGTCGTTTCAGTGGTTTTGAGATCTTTGAAAACAGGTGACCGATCGAAGGTTTCGGCGAAGTACTTTCTCGATGCAACCGAACTCGGCGAACTGCTGCCTCTGACCGGAACCGAGTTCGTCACCGGGTCGGAAAGCCGCGCCGAGACGGGCGAGCCGGGCGCGAAGGAAATTGCCGATCCGGCGAATTCACAGGCCTTTTCGATGTGTTTCGCGATCAGCCATTACGCCGGCGAGGATCATACTATCGCGCGGCCGGCGAATTACGAATTCTGGCGGAGTTTTGTCCCGCAGCTCGATCCGCCGTGGCCCGGGCCGCTGATTTCGATGGACGCCCTGAATCCGCGAACGCTCGCGAAGATAACGTATCGATTCGATCCACACAGGGAGCCGAACACGGCGTTCGCCGGACTTTGGACCTATCGCCGGATTCTCTTTCGCGACAATTTCACGCCGGGCGCGTTCGAATCGGATGTGACGCTCGTCAACTACCCGCAGATCGACTATCTCGGCGGCGATCTGGTCAACGCGTCGCGCGAATCGCGCTCCGAAATGCTTGCCGCGGCCAAGGAGCAGAGTCTTTCGTTTCTCTACTTTCTGCAGACCGAGATGGGTTTCAAAGGCCTGAAATTGAGACCGAGCGTGGTCGGAACGGATGACGGTTTGGCGAAAATGCCTTATATTCGCGAGAGCCGGCGAATTCGATCCGCGTTTACGATCCGTGAACAGCACGTCTCGGCGGCCTGCCGTCCCGGCGAACGATTTGCCGAGAAGTTCGACGATTCGGTCGGCATCGGATTCTATCGCATCGACCTTCATCCGACCGCTGCCGGCGATAACTACGTCGACGTCGAGAGTTTGCCGTTTCAAATCCCGCTCGGCGCGCTGGTTCCGAAACGCGTCTCGAATTTGTTGCCGGCGTGCAAGAATATCGGCACGACTCACATCACGAACGGATGCTATCGGCTTCACCCTGTCGAATGGAATATCGGCGAAGCGGCCGGCGAGCTTGCCGTGTTTTGCATTTCGCGCGAAATCGCGCCGAAATCCGTCCTCGAAGATCGCCCGACGCTGCGCCACTTTCAAGCGCGGCTCCGGCGCGAGGGATTTGAACTTGAGTGGCCCGAAGATTTGAATTTGGAGGACGGCGATCCGCACCGTCACGCGATGCGCGATGAACAGTCTTGAAATAGCCGAACGGGTAATCGAAGAATCCGGGACGAACGATCCGTTCGCGGTCGCGTCTTTCTATGGGATCGAGGTTCGGATCGGGCGCTGGCATCCGGTGACTTTCGGCGAATTTGAACGCGAATCGTTGACCGTGACGATCAACACTGCCGCGCCGCTCGATGCGAATGAAATTCTCGCGCACGAACTCGGTCATTATTTTCTCGGACCGGACGGCGATGAGGATGCGTGCGACGATTTCGCGCGGCGACTTCTGAGATTATGAAACGACTTTTTCTTGGCGTTGATGGCGGTCAAAGCCATACCGAGGCGTTGGTCGCCGACGAGACGGGAACGATCCTCGGGCGCGGGATCGGCGGACCGTCGAATCACGCGGAGCAACCCGGCGGTCGCGACCGCCTGCGCAACGCGTTGATCGATTCCGTTTCCGGCGCGGGCTTTGATCCCGAGCGGACCGTTTTCGAGGCGGCGCATTTCGGGATGACGGGCGGCGCGGATTACAAGGAAGAGATCATCGGTTCGGTCATCCGCGCGGTCGTCGTCAACGTCGGTCACGACGCGCCGACCGCGCTGTACGGTGCGACGGGCGGAAAACCGGGAATCGTCGTCATCGCCGGAACCGGTTCGGTCGTTTACGGGGAGAACGCCGCCGGCGAACGCGCACGCGCCGGCGGGCTCGGATATCTGTTTTCGGACGAAGGAAGCGGATTCTGGATCGCCGCCGAAAC
Source organism: Acidobacteriota bacterium (assembly GCA_016715115.1). NCBI lineage: Bacteria > Pseudomonadati > Acidobacteriota > Acidobacteriota bacterium. Next base: position 766,584 of record JADKBM010000016.1, on the reverse strand, counting down.
GATCCGTTGGGCGATCCGTGAACAAGACGGCGTTCTGCAACCGTCAGGGCTTGAGGCGCTCGTTCTCGATCATTTCGAGGTGGCGACGATTCGGGATCTGACGACGCGGTTTTACAACGGATTCGTAACCCGCGAGACGGTCGCGAGCTTTGCGAAACGTGTTTCGGGCGAGGCCGAAGCCGGCAATCAAATTCTGGAGAAGTTGATCCGAACCGGAGCGGGCACTCTGGTCGCGAATGTCTCCGCGGTTGCGAGACGGCTCGGGTTCAAGGACGAATTTGTCGTTTCGGGCGTTGGCGGCGTTTTCCGCGGGCTTGTTTTTGAAAGGAGTTTTCGTTCCGAACTGGAGTCGCGGATTCCATCGGCGCGCTTCCGCGAACCGGTTTTCGGTCCCGCGACCGGCTCGTTATTACTGGCGTATCGTTCTGCTAAGATTGAACTTAGCGAGCATTTGTTATCAAATCTGAAAAGAGATAAGGTCTGATGATTCAAGGAAAATTTGGTGATCTCAAGCTTCGATTACAGGGCGGATTGATAGTTTCATGTCAGGCGCCCGAAAATTCGCCGCTTTCAAAGCAGGAAATCATTGCCGCGTTTGCCGAAGCTGCGCGGAACAACGGTGCGCGCGGGGTTCGGATCGATTCGCCTGTGAACATTCGCGCCGTGCGCGAGCGCGTTTCCGTGCCGATTATCGGCATTCACAAGATCGTCTCCGCAACGAGCGATGTTTACATCACGCCGACCCTCGAATCCGCGCGCGCCGTTGCGGATGCCGGCGCTGACGTGATCGCGTTCGACGCCACGGACCGTGCGCGAGACGGCGGCGCCACCGCGCTGGAAATCGCTTTGTTTGTTGCCAACGAGTTGAGAATGCCGACGATGGCCGACGTCGCGACGCTTGACGAGGGCGTTCGCGCGGATGAGGAATTCGGATGCGATTTTGTCGGAACGACTCTCTCCGGCTACACGCGCGATACGGCGCATAGGCTTGCGCAACCCGATTTCGCACTCGTCGAGGCGCTGGCGAAACGCATTTCCGCGCCGATCATTTGCGAAGGGCGGATCAAGACGCCGGCCGACGTTCGGCGCGCTTTCGACTGCGGCGCCTTTGCCGTCGTCGTCGGGAAGGCGATCACGGGAATAGATGAACTGGTCCGGGATTTCGTTGACGCGTCCCGATCTGAATCGCCTGCGTAAGACTGAAGCGTGCGGCCGGCGACCGGGTCGGACTTCGACCGACGACCGTTCAAAAAAGGGGAATTCCGGGCTAAAAGTACTTGGTCTCCCGCAGATAAATGATGTAATCGGTCGCAGGCGGCGTCACACCCGCATCGCGGAGACAGGTATTGATATTCCCGCGGTGGTTGGCGGAGTGGAACAGGACGTGGGTCAGCATTTCGCGATATGTGTTTTCGCACCAAACGCCTTCGCTGGTTCGGTAGCGGGCCGTCAGATCGAGGCCTTCGTCGTCGAATTTTCTGAGCAGCCGCTCAAATTTCTCGGCGGCCTCGCGGGCGCGGTCGCCGCATTCCTCAAGCGTCAAATCGGGCCGGAAGTCGAAGCCCTTCGAATCCTTTCCGTAAAGCCTGTCAAAATACTCGAGTTCGGTCGTGACGATATGCGCGAGAACCTTCAAAGCGCGGCCGTTCGGCGTTTCCTTGAGCGCGGTCACGATCCGGCGATTGGCCCAATCGTTCCAGGCGAAAAGTTGACGAAGATGCTCGATCGTGTCCATTAGCGATTAAAGATATGTTGTCTTTCGACGCGGCAGACGCGCGTCGCAAACGATTCGTACCAGCGTTTGAACCCCTCGTGCTGCGCGAGCCTGTGTTCGGCGTCTTCGCGCCATTTGCGGATCGATTCTTCGTCGCGCCAGTAGCTGACGGTGATGCCGATCCCGTCGCGCGCCGACTCGATACCGAGAAACCCGTCCTGTTCCGCGCCAAGTTCGACCATTCGCGCCGACATCTCGGCGTAGCCCTCAACGTCATTTGTTCGCAAAGAAGTAAAGATCACGGCGTAATAGGGAGGCTCGGGAGTCAGGGCGATTTGCGAATTCGGATTTGGGATTTCGGATTTCATAATCCAGGTCACTTCAGATGTAAGATTCCAAACATTCCAGATTCCAGAGACGTCGGATTCCGGATTCCAGGGATTCCAGAAATTCCACAGATTCCAAATTCGAGATTCCACGGATTCCACGTTCCGGATGCCAGACTCCAAGAAATCCCTGGAATCTGTGGAATCGGGTTCTTTTGATCAGCGAGTCAGTACCGCCTGCGTGAGCGGGCGGGCAACCGCGGCCGCACGACGCCGAAATCCCAACACGGGAGCTTTGGAAAACCCACTTAACGACGATCCCGGCGCCGTTTCTGACAGGGCACAGATAGATCGGATGCAAGAGTACCGTCCCCCCGGCTCTTGGGGACTTTTTTTTTCTTTGGGCCGAATCCCCCCCCGCCAATTTCCCCCCCCCCAAACCCCCCCTCCTCCCTCCCCTCTCCTTTCCCCCCCCCCCCGGCGGGGTTTTGGCCTCCCCGCCCCCCCCCGCCCCCCCCCCCCCCCCCCCCGCCGGCCCGCCCCCCCGATTTTCCGGTGGGGCGCTTGCCCACCACGCGCAAGTCCGAAATATCCCAAATCTGGAATTTCTGGAATCTCTGGAATCTCGGGAATCCGAAATCACAAATCACAATTCCGAAATCAACTGGAGCGCCTTTTCGATCGGTCTCGCCATTACCGCTTTGTCGCCGACCTCGACGATCGGACGCTGAAGCAGGCCCGGAAATTTCACCATCGCCGCGATGATCTCGGCTTCCGGCGTCTCTTTCGTCAGACCCAGATCCTTGAACGCCGCTTCGCCTTTTCGCAGCGCCGCGAACGGCGCGAGTCCGGCCTTTTTCAAAAGCGACCGCAACTGATCTTCGGTCAGCGGATCGACAAAGTAATTGACTCTTTCAAAATCGATGTTGTTTTCACGAAACAACGTGGCCAGATTCCGGCACGTCGTTCAGGTCGGTTTTTCGTAAACTCTGATGTTGTTGGTCATAAGTTGCCCTCGTTTCCGTTGACCCGAACTGCCCGTTCCATCTCAATTGATCAGATTCGCCGCCGAAACGTACAAGAAACCGGACATATCCGGAAGTTGTATGTTCGTTGACATTAGCCCGGAAACAAGGCTAACATTCGGGGCATCGGGCAAGGTTCAAGTTAAATAATGTTCGCTGCGAAAGCAAGTCGCTTGTCGATCAATCGGAAAAACATTCCGAGAGGTCGATCAGACAGCACTGATCGTACCGGATCAAAACAGCCACGTAATTACGATACTTACGTGCAGTGGCGAATTCGCCCCGATTTTCCCGTGTCGAAGTTTTCTATTCGAGGAGTCAACAAAAAAATGAAAAGAATCGGACGAAGTATTTTTGTTCTCGCGTTCGCGCTTTCGCTGTTTTCGGCGATCGCCAAGGCCGAGACGTTTACCGCTTATCTGAACGGCGCTCAGGAAGTGCCGGCAGCGGCAACGACCGCCACCGGGTACGCACGCATCGTCGTTGACGAGGGCACCGGAACGATGTCGTTCACGGTTGTTTTCAACGGCCTTGCGGGCACCCAGAACGCCGCGCACATACACGCGCCGGCGGCAATCGGCGCGACCACCGGAGTCGCGATCAATTTCGGCGTCGTCGGCGGAACTTCGGGCACGATAAGCGGCACGACGTCGATCACGCCGACTCAGCTTTCGCAATTGCGCGCCCATCTCGGCTACGTTAACGTCCATTCAACGGCGTTCTCGGGCGGCGAGATTCGTGGTCAGTTGGGCGTTCAGCGCCCGGTCGATTATGACGGCGACGGCCGGACCGATATGAGCGTCCTCAGGTTTCCGAACGTCGCACCGCCGGGAGTCGCGCCGATCGACTATTGGAATCTGAACAGTACCGGCGGAGTTCAGGTCTATCCGTGGGGCAACGCCAACACCGACTTCCCGGCACCCGGTGATTACGACGGCGACGGCAAATGCGACATCGGGATCTGGCGTTCCGGCGGGACGCCGGGCGCGCAGAGCGAATACTGGATCATCCTGAGTTCGAACGGCGCAGTGCGTTATTTCGCCTGGGGGCTTGAGGGCGACCAGACGGTCCAACGGGATTACGACGGCGACGGCATTACCGATGTCGCGACGTACCGCCGGGGCGCGACAGCCGCCGACCAAGCCACCTGGTACATCCGTTTGAGTTCGAACGGTACCGCGCGCGTCGAGGGATTCGGGCTTAGCGGCGACGGCACCAACAACTTCGACACACCGATCCCGGGAGATTACGACGGCGACGGCAAGTTCGACCTCGCGGTTTACCGTTTTGCGCTGGCGCCCGCGAACAACTTCATCATCAAGCGAAGTTCCGACAGCGTGATCACCTTTACGCCGTTCGGTAACTTCGCTACGGACTATGTGTTGCCCGGCGATTACGACGGCGACGGCAAGTACGACCTGGCGGTTGCCAGAACGGGCGCGACCGGAACATCGCCGCTTACGTGGTGGATATTGCAGAGTTCGACCGGCACGACGAGAACGCAGGTTTTCGGACGAACTTCCGATACTCCGGTGCAGGGCGACTACGACGGTGACGCGCGGACCGACCTCGCGATCTATCGTACGGGAGCGACCGCCGCCGCGACGAGCAACTATTGGGTGTTTCGAAGTTTCGACAACACCCCGGCGGTCACTCAATGGGGCCTGGGCGCGGATTTCTCCGTCAACAGTTTTGACATTCGATAGGTCCCGTTCCTGAAAAAAGAAAAAAGATCCCGGCGGTTTGTCGCCGGGATCTTTTTCTTGAAATTACGAAAAATCAAGCGCTGCGCCGCCTGAAGGCGGAACTCCGAACAAGAAATCAAGCGCGCTATGCCGCCTGAAGGCGGAACTCCGAACGGAACTCCGAACGAAACCCGAACTAGCTTGCCCCGACGATTCCCATCTTTTTGTAGACATCATCGAGCGTCGTACGCGCGATGACGCGGGCCTTTTCGGCGCCACGTTTGAGGATCTCGTTAAGATGCGCATCGTCGAAATCCTTGACGCGCTCCTGAAACGGCTTCAAAAAAGCGACCACGGCCTCGGCCAGTTCGCTCTTCAGATGGCCGTAGCCTTTGCCCCGGAAGTGAACTTCAATGTCATTCGCCGATCTTCCGGTCATCAAGTGATAGATCGTCAGCAGATTGTGGATCGCCGGACGCGTTTCGTCGAAAACGATCGTCGAACCCGAATCAGTAACGGCGCGCTTGATCTTCTTGGCGATCGTGTCGGCATCATCGAGCAGGAAAATCGACGCGGTCGGATTGTCGTCCGACTTCGACATCTTTTTCGACGGGTCCTGCAGCGACAGGATGTTCGCGCCGACGGGCGGGATGAAAGGTTCGGGCACGACAAACGCTTTTCCGTAATCGCGATTGAACCGTTCCGCCAGATCACGCGACAGTTCGAGATGCTGCTTTTGGTCCTTTCCGACCGGGACGAGATGCGTTTGATAGAGCAGAATGTCGGCCGCCATCAATACCGGATAGGTGAAAAGACCGACGCCGGCCCGTTCGGCATTGCTTTGAAACGACAGGATATTCTGCAAATCCAGAATATCGTCGACTCCGACATCGGGCGAGCCGCGTCCCAATATCTCGCGAGCCTTTTCCTTGATAGCCTCGGATGTCTTCTCGATGGAACCCGATGGAATCGCTTTCTGGGTCTTGTCCTTGAACTGCGTCATCCGTTCGAGTTCGCCCATCCGCGCAATGCACGAAAGCGTCCAAGCGAGTTCGGCGTGCTCGGTAACATCGGACTGAATGAAGATCGTCGAAACTTCGGGGTCGATTCCGGCCGCCAGATAGATTCGCGCCAGATCGAGCGTCTTTTGCCGCAATTCCGCCGGATTCTGCGCGAGCGTGATCGCGTGCAGGTTGACGATGCAGTAGAAACTTTCGTATTCGTCCTGAAGATCTACCCAATTGCGGAGCGCGCCGAGATAGTTGCCGATGTGCAGGCTTCCCGTAGGCTGCGCACCGCTGAAAATGCGTTTTTTCATATTTAGAACCAGGGGGTGACGAGCAGATACCGGACGACCGCGAAAACGGGCCGCATCACGAAGCTGACGATGCCGAAGTAGATGAGCGCCATCAGAATGATGAAGCCGTAATGCTCGAGCATATCGAATATCGGTTGAAAACTCGCCGGCAAGAATGTCGACAAAACCTTGCTTCCGTCAAGCGGCGGGAACGGCAGCAGGTTGAAGATCGCCAGCGAGACATTCAGGAAGATCATATAGGTCAGCAAAGTACCGAAGATCTTCGGTACACCTTCCTGTATGCTCGCAAACGTCAGGACATCGTACGACAGCAGCAGTTTGAAGATCGCGAACGAGGATACCGCGAGAATGATGTTCGCCAGGATCCCGGCGATCGAGACCATCACGTTCGCCTGGTTGTACTTCGTCCAGTTGCGCGGATTGACCGGCGTCGGCTTGCCCCAGCCGATGAGCGGGATGGAGGCGAGCGCTCCGCCCATCGCGCCGAAAACGAAACTGATGATCGGCAGAAGCAGCGTCCCGATCGGATCGGTATGCGCGACCGGATTGAGCGTCACGCGGCCGAGCATATAGGCCGTGTCGTCGCCGTATTTGTGCGACATCCAGGCGTGTCCCGCTTCGTGCGACGAGATCGCCAGCAACAGCACGACCATATAGATGATCAAGTTTGAAACCAATTCGATCGGGTCAATTCCGCCCATTAATTACTCCCTTTCCGAAGCCGTCTAATTTGCAAGTCAATGTCCGTTTTGCTAACGTCAAAACGAGCATTTAGCGTGTCTTCAGACTTTGAATTGTGCCATTTTTCGGGCGCAAGATAAAACGGACTTTATGAAAAAATACATCGTTTGCATCGCCAGCGAATTCAAGGGCAACGAGTTTCTCGAAGAATGCCATAATGCGGGATGGCACGTGACGCTTGTCACGCGCAACGATCTGAAGGACGCCGCCTGGGCGTGGACGAGCCTCAACGAGGTTCAGACGGTCGACGGTTACGCATCGGTCGGGGCGTATGTTCGAACGATCACCAATATCGCGGGCAGCCAGCCGATCGACCGCATCGTCGGGCTCGACGAATTCGACGTACTGACTGCGGCGAAAGTGCGCGAACACCTCCAGATCGAAGGGATTTCCGGAAGTTACGGACTTCGCTTTCGCGACAAGCTTCGGATGCGGAACCTCGCCTCCGAACTTGGAATACCGTGTCCGGAATTCGTCGGCGCTTTCAATCAGGACGCGATCAACGAGTATCTGGATCGCGTTCCGGGGCCGTGGATCGTCAAACCGCGCACCGAAGTTTCGGCCTTCGGAATCCGCAAATGCGAGACAAAGGATCAGGTCTGGGACGTCCTGACCGACCTCGACAATCGCAACACCTGGCGCGATCATCCGTCGCAGTTTCTGATCGAGCGATTCATCACCGGCAAGGTCTATCACGTCGATTCGGTCGTCGAAAACGGCGAGATCGTCGCCGCCGGCGTCAGCGAATACGGCACGCCGCCGTTCACCGTTACGCATATGGGCGGAGTGTTTTCGACGTACACGGTCGATTATCGTTCGAAACTGCGAAAGGAACTTGAGAAACTCAACAAGAAACTGCTCGAGGGCTTCGAATACAAACGCGGCGTCGCGCACGCGGAATTCCTCCGCTGTGCCGAAACCGGCGAGTTTTTCCTGCTCGAAGTCGCCTGCCGCGTCGGCGGCGCGTACATTGCGAACGTGACTGAGTACGCCAACGGCTTCAACCTCTGGCGCGAATGGGCGAAGGTCGAAACGGCGACCGAGGAGAACCCGTACAAAGCGCCGAAAGTGAAGAAAGAATACGCCGGCATTTGTCTTGCGCTAGCGAAGGAGGATCATCCGGACACTTCGCACTTCGACGATCCGGAGGTCGTATATCGCGTTCACAAGCCGCATCACGTCGGACTGATCCTGCATTCAAAGAAGAAGGATCGCCTTTACGAACTGCTCGGCACTTACGCGGACCGCATCGCCGGCGAATTCCTCGCCGTCGCACCGGCGAAGGAAAGATACGACGACTGACTCGATTTTGGATTTGTGATTTTGGATTGCGGATTTGTTTTGCAGTCTTGGCTGAAATGCGAAATCACAAATCCGAATTCCGAAATTGTTTGATATGACCCAAGAAGAAATCGAACATCACTCGCCCGAGTTGCTCGATCACGACCTGAATCAGCATTTTCCCGAGTTGCTGACGTTCGAGTCGATCGAGGAGACCGAGCGCAGCGAACTCTACAAAAAGATCCGCCCGACCGTCGAACGCATCCTCGGCGCGGTGGTGAGGGAAGACTTTTCCGAAAATCCCAAATCAGAAATCCCAAATCCCAGATCCGCGGTTTCCGCGATCGCCTGGAACATCGAACGCGGCAACATCTTCGAAGGCATCGTCGACGCCCTCAAGAACCACGAGCATCTGCGCGACCGCGACCTGTTTTTGCTGACCGAACTCGATTACGGTATGGCGCGCAGCCGGAATCGCTTTGTCGCGCGCGAGATCGCGCAGGAACTGAAGCTGAACTACGCGTTCGCGCCGGTCTACATCGCGCTCCAGAAGGGAAGCGGCGTCGAAGCGCTGGCCGAGGGTGAGAACACGACGTCGATCCACGGGCTTTCGATGTTTTCGCGCTACCCGATGCGCAACGCGCACGCGGTCGATCTCCCGAACGGCAAGGACAAGATGTGGGGCAAGGAGAAACGGCTCGGCTATCTGCGCGCGCTCGTCGCCGACATCGAGCATCCTCTGGGCACATTTCGTGCGGTAACGACGCATCTCGACGCGCATTGCTCGCGGGCCCACCGCCATCTGCAGATCAAGATCGTGCTCGATCATCTCGACACATTGCCGCCGTTGCCGACCGTGATCGGCGGCGATTGGAACACGACGACGTTCAATTCACAGAATTCGACCCGCGCCATCCTCGGCTATTGGCGCCGCGTGATGATGGGGCCGAAACGTATCGTGACGAAGCACTTTCCGTATCCGGACCGATACTTCGAACGGAATTTGTTCAACGAACTGGAGCGGCGCGGATTCAATTACAAGGACCTGAACGAACCCGGAGCCGGAACGCTCCATTACGACGTCGAGAGCATCGAAAAGAACACGAATCTGCGCGATTGGGTTCCGGAATGGTGCTTTCCGTTCATCTTCTGGGCCGCCCGCCGCGTCGGCGGACGCGTTTCGGGCCGGCTCGACTGGTTCACCGGCCGCGACATCGAACCGGCCGGAAAACCTCTGACGATCGGCAACCTGACAGACGAATCAGGAACGCCGCTTTCGGACCACGACGCGATCGGGCTGGATTTCAGGATCATTGCGGACGCCCGTACGAAATAGGGGAGAGGGTTGGATTTCTTGGTGCAAAGCGACCGAGCATCGTGAACGAGATCGCCGCCGTTGGGGGACAAACGAGGTTTGGCTCGGATAAGTGTCATATTCTCAATGATATCCGCGAATCGCGAATCGCGAATGCCGCGGGCATATCTTCTGTTTCAAGACTCCCAGTTTGAAATCGGCCGCCAAACCAGTCAGAATCAAGTCTACTGACTACCGTCTACTGACTACTAAAGGACTACTGACTAACGACGGTCTACCGTCTACTGACTACTAACTACTAACTACCGTCTACTTTTTACCTATGGAAGTTTCATTTTGCCAAACGCTCAGCTTCGACGCTGACACATTCGACTACGAGGCCGTGTCGCAGGACAACGGCAACGCGACGATCATCAAATTCAAGATCGACGAAAAACTTAACAGCCCGGGCGACGTCGTCGTCGTTCTGAGCGGCGAGGATATCGTCTTTCACGGGATGATCGGAAAGATCGAGGACGGCTATGCCTTCGCGTCGGACCCGAAAGGCTCGCTGCTCGCCGCGACAGTCCAATAGATTTCGGATGTGGGATTTGTGATTTCGGATTTGTCAGGTTGAAAACTTGACGCAAAAGGCCGTCATACGATACCTTAATTTTTCGTCGGAGCGGTGATTGCCGGACAATCCAATATCCAAAATCACCGATCCGAATTCGCCCTGGGGATGTAGCTCAGTTTGGCAGAGCGCTGCGTTCGCAATGCAGAGGTCAGGGGTTCGACCCCCCTCATCTCCACCAGTTCGATAAAAAGGCCGTCTGAAACTCAGTTTTCGGGCGGCCTTTCGTTTGCCGCCCGCCCGACCTTTCGCCCAAAACTCCGCCGCTCTGCCGCCCGGATGGCAACGCGGATCGCCACGAATTTCACGAATTTCACGAAATGATTTACTTCCCGCAAGGTCGATCTCGAACCGGAGGACAACGAGGATTTGTACTGCTTTCAGCTTCGGCACCGGTAACTTACTGAGTAAACGACGTTTATATCTTAACGAATTAAGAGCGCGGAAAACAGGAGAGGATTTGCGAAATTCGTGAGATTCGTGGCGATCCAAGGATGAGGCGGCCGCTCCGGGTTTCCGACAACGCCCACGGATCGGCCGCGAGAGTATATAATTTGATTATGACGCGGATGCTGATCCTGTTTTCGATCGTCCTTGCTGCAGCCGCAGGCAGTTTGGCGCAGATGCCGATGGGCGAATTTCGCCGCATTTTGGTCGAAAAGGCTGATTTTTCACCCGACGAACTGGAGCGGCTCGACGGCAATAAATCGGTTGTCAAAACGCTTCGGTCGGATGACAAACAGGAGATCGCCTTGATCGGTGTCGTCAGCGTCGGAACCGTTTCATCGTTCAGTCTGGAAGCCTTTCGCAACAGCCTGGCGCAGCGTTCCGACAAGACGGTTTTGTCCCGCGGATTGTTCAGCGAACCGCCACTTATCGCGGATCTTGACGGGCTGAAGCTTGAAAAGCGAGACTACGAGGAATTGAGCAAATGCCGGCCCGGCGACTGCGACGTAAACCTCACCACCGATGCGCTCAAGCGGCTTGGCACCGAGATCGACTGGAATTCGCCCGATCATCGGTCCGCAGTCGACCGCTTCGTTCGCGAACTTCTGCTCGGCTATGCGATCGACTACCGCGCGCGCGGCGACCGGGCGCTTGCCGAATACACGAATCGCTCGAAACCCTTCGATCCGGCGCGCGCTCACCGGACATTGCTCGAAGAGTCGCTTTTCATCAAAGAGCTTGCGCCCGTTCTGTTCGAATACATCGCGAAGTTTCCGGAGTTGGCGTCGCCGGACACGGCGAGCGAGTTGCGCTGGTCATCGATCGATTTCGGCCTCAATCCGGCGATCATTCTAACGCACACCGTCGCGGCTTCGCACAACGATCACCATTTCGTCGTCAACAAGCAGATATACGGCAGCCGTTATCTTGACGTCTCGCTTTCGATCGCGATGCTCGTGAGAGTCGCCGACGGCGGCGAGGAGCGCGTCTACTTCGTCTTCACGGATCGCTCGCGGACCGACGCGCTCTCGGGCGCGTTCCGTTCGATGGCCCGCCGACTGGTCGCGAGCGAAGCCAAAGACCGGATCACGAAGATCCTCGAAAAGGGAAGGACCGCGTTGATCGCCGACGCCAGAAAGCGCTCCCAGACCGACCCCGAACCCGCTCCGGAAAGCCTTCTCTCAAAATACCGCTGGCCGCTTATCACCTCGGCCATCGCCCTAATCGTCCTCGCGCTGTGGTTCATAAGAACAATGCAGAAACGCACAAAGTAAGCGTACCGCCCAATGCTTGGACGCCACGATTTTCACGAAATGTTTTATCCGAAATTACGCGATAGGAGTGTTTTGCGGGAGATATTTCCTGTTGAGTAATTCGGGTTTTCTTCCGCAAGGTCGATCTCGAACACGGAATCGCTATCCTCTGAGGAAAAAAAGGATTTGTGAAATTCGTGAAATTCGTGGCGATCCAAGCATGAGGCGGCACGCTTGTTTCTGCGTTTTTTTTTGGTCTGCGGTGTATTATGGAATTGTTCGCGTTATGAGATGCAAAGCGATAATTCTGATCGTCTTCGTCGCGCTGGCTTCAGTGGCGGTTCAGGCGAATCCGGGGTTGGCGGTCGAGGGGCTTTTTTCGGTCGGCTGGAACGCGGCGTCGGGCGTCGCGTATGAGCGGCGGCCGGGCGTCAATTTGGGCGTGATCTCGTTCGACGAGGCCGGCGGCGAACGCATCGCGTTGCTGGCGAACGCCGCCGACGAGATCGTCGTCATCGACCGCCGGTCGGGCGCCTTGATCAAGAGGTTCGCGGTCGCCAATGGAGCGCGCGATCTCGTCTTTGACGGCGGAATTTTCTACGTGCTCGCCGGCGAACGGATCGTCGCTTACGACGAGCGCGGAAAGCAGATCTCGGAAACGCCGGTCCCCGAGGCCGAGCGCGGCGTCCAGCGCATCGCTCGCTACGGAGGCGAAACTTATCTTTTGCTGCCTTCCGGAAATAGCCTCAAGGTCGATCCGCGCCCGTTCGGCGCATCTCCGATAGAAGGCTGGATCACCGAGACCGGCGCGTTCGTCTCGACCGCTCTTACCGGCGGAGACTCGTTCGCCGTCAGGGTCGCGGGCGGCGAATCCGCCGGGTTTCGTCTGCCGGACGTACGCGGCGGGAAGCTTGCAGGCGTCTTCGTCATCGGCGCGACGCCCGACCGCATCGCGCTTGAGACTCAGACCTTCATCTCGGAAAACCCGGTCGAGGTCGAGCGCCGACTTCTGATCGTCAAACTTGACGGCAAATCACCGGTCGGAATCGCCGCCGAACTTCGTCTGCCCGACACCGCGTACGTTCTTTCGAATCGCGACCTCAAACTGGCCGACGACGGAACCGTTTTGAATATGGTGACCGCTCCGGCCGGCGCGTACCTTTTCGCGCTCCGCGAGGCGACGGAAGGGCAACCGACGCAGTATCCCGATTTCCTTGGGCGTTCGCACTATCATTTCAACAAGGATCTGATCAGGGTCGAAACCCCCGATAACGCAGTGCGCGGCATCAACGATTTTGCCGCGATCACGCGCGATCAGATCATCGCCAACGCAGTCCCTTACACGTCCCAAACCTGGACCGCGACGAGCGCGAACCGCTGGTTCGGGATCGCCTGCGGCGGGAAGACGATCCAAACTCCCGCCTGGGTCCAGGTCGGCGAAAACGTTTCGATGCCGTATTGCTGGGGCGGTTGGACGACGACATCGGCGATACAAGGCTATCTCGACCTCGGACGATCGGCCGGCGACAACGATACCGAAACAGCTTTCGGCGCCGAACCGTCCTGCGCGGTCGGCCTCGATTGCTCGGGCTTCGTCTCGCGCGCGTGGGGGCTGACGACGAAGCAGGCGACCTCGACGCTCCCGGGCATCTCGACAACGAAACCGCTCTCCCAGACCCAGCCGGGCGATATCGTCAACATCGTCAGCAACCATACGCGGCTGATCGAGACGAATTTCGGAAACGGGAACTACCGCGTCATCGAATCGTCCGGCCGGGACTGGAAAACTTCGTATTTCACGTACACCGCGGCGCAGCTTGCGGCGTATGATCCGCGCGCTTACAACAACGTCATCGGCGGAAATCCGCCCGCCGCGCTCACCTTGACGCTGACGCCCGAATGCAACGGAACGGCGGGACGGATCAGGCTCAATTGGACCAACTCGATCGGCGCCGCGTCATACGACATCCACCGCAACGGCTCGCTCTACACGAGCGGGATCGCCGGGACTCAATTCATCAACAGCGCCAATCTCGTCGTCGGGCAGACCTACGAGTATTTTGTACGGGCGCAGAACGCCAACGGTTCGGCGGATTCGAACTCGCTCGCGGCGGTGGCACCAAACTGTTCGCCGGCGACCAGGCCGTTCGATTTTGACGGCGACGGAAGATCCGATATCTCCGTCTTCCGTCCGTCGAACGGGCAATGGTGGCTGAACCGAAGCACGGACGGGGTGATCGCGCATACCTTCGGCAATTCGGGCGACTCGCTCGCGCCGGCGGACTTCACCGGTGACGGCAAGACGGATGTCGCGGTATTTCGACCAGCTTCAGGCGAGTGGTTCGTGCTGCGAAGCGAGAATTCGACCTTCTACTCTTTCCCGTTCGGAGTCTCCGGCGATGTTCCAGCTCCGTCTGATTACGATGGCGACCGCAAGGCTGACGCCGCGGTCTATCGTCCGTCGACTTCGACTTGGTACATACAGCGCTCGGCCGGCGGAACGGCCATCGAGCAATTCGGCGCGAGCGGCGACGTTCCCGTTCCGGCCGACTACGACGGCGACGGGCGGGCCGACATCGCGATCTTTCGTCCCGGTTCCGGCCAATGGTGGCTGAACCGTTCGACCTCCGGACTGATTGTTCATACGTTCGGGAACAGCGCCGACAGACCGGTTCCCGGCGATTTCACCGGCGACGGCAAAGCCGATGTCGCGATCTGGCGGCCTTCGGGCGGCGAGTGGTTCATTCTCCGGTCCGAGAATGGCTCGTTCTACTCGTTCCCGTTCGGCGCGAACGGCGATTCCCCGGTGCCGGGCGATTACGACGGAGACGGCAAGATCGATGCGGCGGTTTTCCGGCCATCGAACGCGACCTGGTATCTGAACCGCTCGACCGCGGGATTGCTGATACAGACATTCGGGTTGCCGACCGATGTCGCGGTTCCTTCAGCGTATGTGTGGTGAGACGCATTACTAAGTAACGCGGACAAATCGTGTGCGGAGCACACGCACGAACGATAGCACCACGTGGAGCGGAGCGAAACGTGGTGTTATTTGATCCGGAGGCGGTTGAGCGCGGATCGAGAGCGTCCGTCCAAACGAAATCCTTGACAAGCATTCAGCTCCTATCTATCCTAAAAGCGTCTTATGTGGAAGCGTTTGACCGCATTGCTTTTTATCTTGATTCTCGGCGGCCAGGTTTGGGCCGGCGTTTGCGGCTGTTATGACGGCGGCGCGCCGCGCATGAAATGCTGCAAACGAGACAAGTTGAAAAAGGATACGATCTCGAAAAAGCCTTGCTGCAACTCGGTTTGCGGAACTCCGACGAACGATCTTCAGTCGCGCTTTCAGTCCGAGACGGCTTTCAAACTGCCGGCGATCGCGGAGGTTCCGCTGATCGCGTTCTCGTTCCGACCGCGGACCTTCGTTTTCAACTCACGGCCGGTGCGCGTAAATCGGATCGACTGGCCCGCGCAATTTTCACGACCTCCGAATCTCTACATCAAAAATCAATCATTTCTGATCTAAGTCACGCCGAATTGTGTCTGTAATTCGTCTTTTCCGCCAAGGAAAGGATCGAACGTGTTTTCGCGCCGCGAAAACGATCGACGAACACATTTCGGCGGAGCTGTTTCTGGGAGCTCGCCGACGTTTGAATCAGATGTTTAAGAAATTGACGATTATCGCGGGATGCCTCTTGCTGGCTGCCTGCGGACAATCCGCACTGGTCGGGAAACCGATCACGAGCGGCAACGCCGGAAACGGTCTGACCGTGACGCTCGCGAGCGCCGACGGGGTCCTGCGCGACGGCAAGAACGAATTTACGATCACATTCTCGGACAGCAGCGGCAAACCGGTCGATGTCGGCGCCGCGGCGGTCAATTTTCATATGCCCGCGATGGGCACGATGCCGGTGATGAACGACGCCGCAACGCTGACGACGAGCGGCACGCCGGGGGTTTACAACGGGCTGGTCAAACTCCAGATGGCGGGCGACTGGCAAACGCAGATAATCTACGAAGGCGCGGCCGGAAAGGGCAGGGCAATGCTCCCGATCGTCGCGCAATAAGTTTCTAAAAAGGAGAAAGACAATGAAAATAATCAGCATATTTGTACTGCTTGCGGCAATCGTCGCGATCGGCGCCTGCTCGGGCGCGAAGACCGAGAACAAGACGGCCGCGGATCCGGATGTTTACGTCGCCAAACCGGGCGAGACGATCAAGGTCAAGGTTACGACGAGCTACGAGCCGAAATCGATCAAGGTCAAAAAAGGCGGGCCGGTGAAGATGGAATTCACGCGCGTCGACGACAAGAACTGCGGCGACGAACTGGTTTTCCCGAAGCTCAACATCAAGAAAACGCTCCCCGTCGGCGAACCGGTTTTGGTCGAGTTCACACCGACCGAATCGGGCGATCTGGCATTCCAGTGCGGGATGGATATGATGAGGGGAAAGATCGTGGTCGAGTGATTTTAGATTTTAGATTCCGGATTTGGACGATTCCAGATTCCGGATTCCAGATTCCAAAAAGATCCGGATCTTAAATCCGAAATCCGAAATCTCAATTCCATAATCGAATGATCAACTGGCTTATCGAATGGTCCTTGCGTAACCGCATCATCGTCATCATCGTCTATTTAGGCTTGATGGCGGCGGGATACTGGGCGCTCACGCGGACGCCGATCGACGCCATTCCGGACCTTTCGGACAATCAGATCATCGTCTTCACGGACTGGCCCGGCCGTTCGCCGCAGGAAGTCGAAGATCAGGTCACGTATCCGCTCGTGACCAATCTTCAGGGACTTGCCGGCGTGCGGACGGTCCGCGCGAGTTCGGCGTTCAGCTTCTCGATGATCAACGTCATTTTCGAGGACAACGTCGAACTCTACTGGGCGCGGACGCGGATCCTCGAACGGCTGAACCTCGTCACGAAGCAGCTCCCCGAAGGCGTGACGCCGACGCTCGGGCCGGACGCGACCGGCGTCGGCCAGGTTTTCTGGTACACGCTCGAATCCGACAAAATGAACCTGCGCGACCTGCGAACTTTGCAGGACTGGTTCGTGCGCTATCAGCTGAACTCGGTTTCGGGCGTCGCCGAGGTCGCGTCCGTCGGCGGTTTCGTCCAGCAATATCAGATCGACGTCGACCCGAACAAACTGCGCGCCTTCGGCCTGCCGCTCTCGGCGGTCGTCGAGGCGGTCGGGAAATCGAACAACAACGTCGGCGGAAACGTCGTCGAACAATCCGGCGAATGGGCGGTCGTTCGCGGGATCGGATTGGTCGAATCGGTCGCCGATGTCGGCAACATCGTCATCGGCGGAAAAAGCGGAACGCCCGTCTACGTCAAGAACGTCGCCGAGGTCAAGATCGGCAACGCCTTCCGCACCGGATCGCTCGACAAGAACGGCGTCGAAGCGGTCGGCGGCGTGGTCATCTCGCGGTACGGCGTGAGCGCGCTCGAGACGATCGAAAACGTCAAAAAGAAGATCGAAGAGATCAAGCCCGGACTTCCGGAAGGCGTCCGGATAGTCCCGTTTTACGACCGGACGGAACTCATCAACCGCACCGCCGACACGCTCAAGGAAGCGCTGATCGAGGAACTGATCCTCGTCACGCTCGCAAATCTGCTCTTCCTCGCGCATTTCCGGTCCGTTTTCATCGTCACCGTCCCTCTGCCGCTCGCCGTCCTGATCTCGTTCCTTTTTATGTATTTCGCCGGGATCACGTCGAACATAATGTCGCTCGCGGGAATCGCGATCGCCATTTCCGACCTCGTGGATGCGGGCATCGTCGTCACCGAGAACGCCTATCGCGCGATCGAGGACAAGGGAATCGATACCAAGGACCGGGCGGCCGTTTGGCGCGAAGTTCTCGCGGCTACGAAGATGGTCGGACGGCCCATATTTTCGTCGATCGCGATCATTATCATCGCTTTCGCCCCGGTTTTCGCGCTCACCGGACAGGAAGGGAAGCTCTTTCATCCGCTCGCGTTCACGAAGACGTTCGCGATGGTCGGGGCGGCGTTTATGGCGATCACGCTGGTGCCGGTCCTCTGCACATACTTCCTCGGCGGCAAGCTGCACGACGAGGACTGGAACCCGATAATGCGTTTGCTTCGGCGCTTTTACCGGCCGTTTCTCGGCTGGGCCTTGCGTCATCGCGCGCTTACCGTTTTTGCCGCGCTCATCTTGTTTCTCGGCGCAACGCTCGCGGCGACGCGGATCGGTTCGGAATTTATGCCGCCGCTCAACGAGGGCGATCTGATGTATATGCCGGTCACCGACCCGGCGGTTTCGCTCGACGAGGCGACGCGCATAATGCGCAAACAGGACGAGATCATCAAATCGTTTCCCGAAGTGCTGTGGGCCGTCGGCAAGGCCGGCCGGGCCGAGAGTTCGACCGATCCGTCGCCGATCAATATGAACGAGACGGTCATTCATCTCAAACCCGAAGCCGAATGGCGCCCCGGCGTGACTCGCGAAAAGCTTGTCACCGAGATGGACACGGCGCTCCGTATGCCGGGCGTGACGAATATCTGGACGCAGCCGATCATCAATCGCATCGAGATGCTCGCGACCGGGATCCGTTCGCAGGTCGGGATCAAGATCTTCGGCAACGATCTCCAAACGCTCGAAGATCTGTCGAAACAGGTCGCCGCGGCCGTGC
Organism: Acidobacteriota bacterium; assembly: GCA_016715115.1. Lineage (NCBI taxonomy): Bacteria > Pseudomonadati > Acidobacteriota > Acidobacteriota bacterium. The sequence continues at coordinate 748,203 of JADKBM010000016.1, read as the reverse complement.
GCGATATTCCCGGCGCGGCCGACGTCTATCCGGAGCAGATCACCGGCGCGCCTTATCTCGATATCGACATCGACCGCCGGGCCGCCGCAAAATACGGCATCGATGTCGGGACGATATCTGAAGCGATCGAGACGGGGATCGGCGAAACGAATCTGACGGTGACGATCGAGGGCCGCAAGCGTTTTCCGATCCGAGTCCGCTACGCGCCCGAATTCCGCGATTCGCCCGAGGCGATCGGCCGCATTCCGGTGACCGCGCCAAGCGGGGCGCCGGTTCCTCTGGCGCAGCTTGCCGAGATCAGAATGGTCGAAGGCCCGGCGATGATCCAGAGCGAGAACGGGCTTCTCCGCGGCACCGTGCTGCTCAGCGTCCGCGGGCGCGATATCGGCGGTTTCGTCGACGAGGCGAACGCTTCGATCCTCGGCAAAGTGCAGCTTCCGGCCGGCTATTATGTCAACTGGAGCGGCCAATACGAGAATCAGCAGCGCGCGAAGAGCCGCTTGATGATCGTCGTTCCGATCGTCATCCTGATCATCTTCCTGACGCTTTACCTGACCTACAGATCGTTTTTGGAGGCGGCGCACATACTGCTTGCGGTGCCGTTCGCCCTGACCGGCGGCGTCTATCTTTTGTGGCTGCTCGACTACAATTTCTCGGTTGCGGTCTGGGTCGGATTCATCGCGCTTTTCGGCGCGGCGGTCCAAACGACGATCGTGATGGTCGTCTATCTCGAAGAGGCGGTGGCGCGCAAACGCAAGGAACTCGGAACGCTCGACGCGGAGTCTCTGCTCGAGGCGGTGACCGAAGGCGCGCTGCTTCGTTTGCGGCCAAAGGTGATGACCGTGACGACGATCGTTTTCGGGCTTTTGCCGATTATGTGGAGCACGAGCGCCGGTTCGGAAGTTATGAAACCGCTCGCCGCGCCGGTTTTCGGCGGGATGTTGTCGAGCCTGCTTCACGTTCTGGTCGTGACGCCGGTGATCTTCTACTGGCTCCGGCTTTGGCAGTTAAAACGCGGAAAAGGCGGTGACGAATGAGATCAAAGCGACCAAAATTCGTCCGATTCTTGCGCGCGATGGCGGCGGCCTCGCTGCTGCTTGTTCAACTTGCCGCGCCCGTTTCGGCGCAATCCGGCGATTATGTCGGCCAGACGCGCAAACTCGACACGCTCGCGGAAGCCGGCCAGTTTCTGGATCAGGTAGGCGGCAAAACGGTCGCCGAACTCGTCGCGCTCGCGCTCGAACAAAACGGCGAATTGGCAGCTTTGAGAAAAGAAGCGGAAGCGGCCGAGGCGCTGATCAGGCAGGCCGGACTGCGCCCGAATCCGAGCGTCGAGTTCAGGGGCACGCGGCAGATCAGCGGCGCGGACAACAGCCAGATGATCGAGGGATCGATCCCGATCGAACTCTACGGGCGGCGCGGCGCACGAATCCGCGTGGCGACGCGCGAAGCCGAGATCCGTCGGTCCGCCGTCGCCGAGCGTGAGCGCCTTCTCGCGGCGGAGGTCCGCGCGAAGTTCGGAGAATCGCTCGCATCCGCGCTGAAGCTGAAGTTTACGGCCGAGATGGTCAATTGGGCGACCGACAATTTCGATCTCATCGCCGCGACGGTCAACGAGGGACGCCGCGCGCCGCTCGAACAAAACCTCGAGATCGTCGAACTGAACCGTTTCCGCGCGATGTTCGAAATGTCGAAAGGAAAGACGGAGATCGCGTTGCTTGAACTGAGAGGTCTCGTCGGACTCGATCCGAAAGAGCCTTTGAAACTGCGAGGGGATTTCGAGGATACGCTCGCGGAGCTGCCGACGGTTGACGAAGCGACCGCGACCGCCCTTTTGTCGCGGCCCGATCTTGCCGGCGCGCGGCAGCTGGAAGCGCTTGCCGAGGCGAAGATCGAGCAGGCGCGCGCCGAGGCCAGGCCCGAAGCGGAAGTGATGGCCGGCTATCAGCGTATGAAGTCGGGATTTCCTTTGCAGGGCTTCGACGAATCCGGCATTCTGCGTCCGATCGATTCGACGTTTCAATTCTTCACTTTCGGCGTCAAATTCACACTGCCCGTGCGCGATCGCAATCAGGGAATGATCGCGGCCGCGACACTCGAACGCGACGCCGCCGCACGCCGCCGCGAATTCGGCGAACTCGTCGTCAAAAACGAGATCGCGACGGCGTTCGTGCAGTATCGAAGCGCGACCCGCGCGATGGAGATCTATCGCGTCGGCGTTCGAAACCAGGCGTCGGCGAATCTCTCGGTCGTCCGGCAGACCTACGAACTCGGTTCGCGGACCTTGTTTGACGTGATCGCCGAACAGAGGCGTTTCGTCGAGATCGAAGGCGCGTATATCGACGCGCGGCTCGAGGCGTATCTCGCCCGGGTCGCGATTATGAAAGCGGCGTCGCTGCCGGAGCTTACAAAGAAATGAGCGAAACTGAAATCATCGAAAACGAAACCCGAAACCGGCGTCCGATCGTCATCGCCGGTCTCGTCGCGTTGGTTTTGATCGTCGCCGGCGGTATCGCGGCCTGGCGCTTTGTCGCCGGCGGCCGCGCCGGTCAACCCGTTCCGGCGCCGCGGACGATCTCGTTCGACGACGCCGGCGAAACGAAGGAGAGTTTCGCGACCGGGCAGACGGTGACGGTTCCGGCGGATCAGCTGGAGCGTTCGGGAATCAAGATAGAAACGGTCGGCGAAGAGCTTGCGAAGGAAAGCGAACTCGCGGCGGCGGCCGGAACGGTTCAGTCGAATTCGTATCGTGAGACTCCGGCGATCGCGCTCGTCGGCGGCGTCGTCCGGCGTATCGGCGCCGAGCTCGGCGACAACGTTTCGAAGGGGCAAACGATCGCCGTCGTTTTCAGCAGCGAGTTTTCGGAAGCGCAAACTCGCTACCTCGCGCTCTCGAACGAGGTCTCGAACGCGCGGCAGAATCTGGAGCGCCGCCGCAAATTGGCGACGATAAATCAGCCCGGCCGGACCGAGTATGACGCCGCTTCGAAGTCTCTGAAATCCGCCGAGGCCGCGCTTGACGAAATGCGAAAACGTTTCGAACGAACGACGAAGCTCGTCAGGATCGGGGCGGCCTCGCGCGAGGAACTCGAACAGGATACGACGAAACTGAAAACCGCCGAAGCCGAGGCCGTTGAAGCGCAAAATCGCGCGAAACGCGCCGAAAGCCTGCTCGGGATAAGCCAGGAAACTCGTTCGGAGATCGAAGAGGCGTCGAACGTCCTGCGCAACGCCGAATCGGAACGCGCCTCTGTGCGCGAAAGGCTTCTGCTTTACGGAATGTCGCCGGCGCGCGTCGACGCGTTGCGTTCGATCTCGCAGATCACCTCCGAAATTGCGGTGACGGCGCCGATCTCGGGAACGGTCACGAGCCGAACCGCGAATCCGGGCGAGGTTGTCGAAGCGAACAAGGAACTGGCCCGCGTCACCGATCTTTCCGAGGTTTGGGTCGTCGCGCAGGTTTTTGAGAAACAGCTGCCGCGCCTCGCCGTCGGAAGCGGCGCGAGCGTCACGGTCGAGGCGTTTCCCGACAAGCTCTTCCGCGGCCGCGTCGCCTATATCGACCCGAAACTCGACGACGCGACGCGCACCGCGCAAGTCCGCGTCGAACTCGCCAATCCCGAGCGCATCTTGAAACTCGGGATGTACGTCCGCGTCGCGTTCGGCGCACTCGGCGACGCCGAACGTACGATGCCGGTCGTGCCGGCGTCGGCGGTCCAGAACATCGGCGGCCGCCAGATCGTTTTCGTCGCGACCGACGACAAGTCGAAATTCGAACTCCGCGCCGTTCGTCTCGGGCCGGAAACGAACGGGAGAATGACGGTTCTCGAAGGCCTGCAGGTCGGCGACCGTATCGTCACCGAAGGAAGTTTTATGCTCCGCGCCGAATGGCAGAAAACAGGGAACTGATTTGGGATTTTCGATTTGCGATTGGGGGCATCGCCACGAATTTCACGAATTTCACGAAATGCTTTTTTCCAAAACGCCGAGCACTCAAACAGGAGCTGCCAACCTTGGAAAAAAAGAAAAAGAATTAGTGAAATTCGTGAAATTCGTGGCGATGCCCCCAATCGCAAATCCCCAATCCCAAATCACTTGGTATTCATCCAGTTGTCGCCCACTCCAACTTCGGCGATGAGCGGAATGTCCAACGCAACCGCCGATTCCATTTCTTGTTTGACGATCGTGCAGACGCGTTCGACTTCCGATTCGGGGGCTTCGAACAAAAGCTCGTCGTGGATCTGCATTATCAGTTTGGTTGCGAGCTTTTCGCGTTTGAGCGCGGCGTCGACCTTGAGCATTGCGATCTTGACGATGTCCGACGCCGAGCCCTGAATCGGCATATTGATCGACTCGCGTTCGGCGCGCGAGCGGACGTTGAAATTGCGGTCGTTGATCGACGGGAAATAACGGCGGCGGCCGAAGACGGACGTCACGAAACCCTTTTCTCGCGCGATCTGCGGCGTTTCGTCCATAAACCGCTTGATGCCCTTGTAAGTGTTGTAATAATTCTGGATAACCTCTTTCGCCTCGGACCGCGAGATGCCCACGCGCTGCGACAGGCCGAACGCCTCGACGGCGTAGGCGATCCCGAAATTGACGATCTTCGCCAAACGGCGTTTTTCTTTGAGATCCTCGGGCGTCGTCGCACCGAAAACGAGTTGCGCCGTCTTGCTGTGAATGTCCTCGCCCTTCTCAAACGCTTCGAGCATCACCGGGTCGTGCGTGATATGCGCGAGGATCCGCAGTTCGAGTTGCGAATAATCGGCCGAGATCAGCTTGCAGCCCGCCTCCGGAATGAACGCGCGGCGGATTTCCTGGCCGAGTTCGGTGCGGATCGGGATGTTCTGCAAATTCGGGTCGGTCGACGAGAGACGCCCGGTCGCGGCGACGGTTTGGTTGAGCTTTCCGTGGATCCGGCCGTCGGACGCGATCTGCGTCGGGAGCGAATCCGAATACGTCGCCTTGAGCTTGTCGAGCTCGCGGTAATCGATGATCATCTGCGCGATCTCGTAGGTTTCGGCGAGTTCCGTCAGAATGTCCTTCGACGTCGAGATCTGTCCGGTCGCCGTCTTGCGGCCGGTTTCGATGTTGAGTTCCTGCAAAACCTCGCCGACCTGTTTCGGCGAGTTGATCTTGAATTCGCGTCCGGCGAGCCCGAAGATCTTTCCGCTCAACGATTCGAGTTCCTTTGTGACGAATTCCGAGAACGCGTGAAGCGCCGCGACGTCGACCTTCATCCCGGCCATTTCGATCTCGTAAAGGATCGGGATCAAAGGGATCTCGATCTCGCCGTAGATCTTCGACAGATCGTCTTCCTCGATCTTGCGCCGGAATTTCGGGGCGAGCTGAAACGAGTAATCGGCGCGCTCGGCCGCGGCGTATTGCGACTTCGTCCAGCCCGTTGGAACTTCGTAAACGCCGTCGATCCCGAGATTGAACTGGGCCAGGCTTTCAAGTTCCGTTTTGCGGCCCGAATCGATGACATAGGCCGCGATCATCGTGTCGTCGACGACCGCCTCGGGCGTGATCCCGAGTTTCGCGAGCGCCGCCGTCTGCGATTTGAGGTCGTGCGTGACCTTTTCGAGGAATCCGTTCGAAAGGATGTCTCGCAGCGCACCCGTAGCCGTCTCGCGGCCTTCGGCAAAGTTCGCGAGATCGACGTAATGCGCCGCTCCGGCGGCAGTCGCGATGGCGATCCCGACCGGCGGCAGTTTGTCGAAACTGCTCGCCTTTTCGTCGGAATTCGACGTGTCCGCCTCGAACGACCAATGCTCGGTCTCCCAGAGTTTGCGCACCAGTTTGTCGAGTCCGGCGCGGTCGCGGATGATCTCGTAACGGCGGTCCGAAACGGTTTCCGATTCGTTGCCCAGATTCGCGAAGAGCGGCGCCGAATCGGCGAATTCGCGCATCAGATTGGAAAACTCGAGTTCGCGGAAAAGAGCGTACGCCGCGGGCCGGTCGGGCGCGCGATGGCGGAGCGCTTCGAGGTCGAGATCGAGGTCCATCGACGTGTGGATCGTCGCGAGTTCAAGCGATTGACGGATGATCGCCTGGTTGTTCTGGAGCGATTCGCGATAGGTCTTGTGCGTCACCTTTTCGGCGTTCGCCATCGCGCCCTCGGCCGACCCGTATTCGAGCACGAGCTTGAGCGCGCCCTTCTCGCCGATGCCGGGAGCGCCGGGGATGTTGTCGATGGCGTCGCCCATCAGCCCGAGCAGGTCGACGATCTTGTTCGGCGGCACGCCGAATTTGTTCGTCACCCAAGCCTCGTCGCAATACTCGATCGGCGGAACGGGAACCTTGCGTTTCAGGTTCTGCGAATTCTGCCGCATACAGACGATGTGCGGGTCGCGTACGAGCTGGCAGAGGTCCTTGTCGTTCGAGACGATCACGGCCTGCATTCCCTTGTCGGCGACTTTGTAGGCGAGCGTCCCGATGATGTCGTCGGCCTCGAACCCGGGAACGCGGAGGATCGGAATGTGGAGCGTCTCGCAGACGCGGATGATGTAGGGCAGCTGCGTCACGAGGTCTTCCGGCATTTCGGCGCGGTTGGCCTTGTAATCGGCGAACGAATCGTGGCGAAACGTCTTTTCGGGCGAATCGAAAACGGCGGCGATGTAGTCCGGTTTTTCGTCCGAGAGCAGTTTGCGGAGCATATTCGTAAAGACGAAAACGGCCTGCGTCACCTGCCCCCGCGAGTTGCGAAGCGGTTCCTGCCGCATCCCCATCGGCGCGAAATAAGCCCTGAAAATATGCGACATCGAGTCGATCAAAAAGATTCGTTTCATAAAATCATTGCAGTGCATAGTGCAGAGTGCTTAGTGCACAGTGCAGAGTGCAGTGCAGAGTGCTTAGTGCAGTGCAGAGTGCAGAGTGCAGAGTGCAGAGTGCAGAGTGCATAGTGCATAGTGCAAAGTTCTCAAGCTGTCTTGTACTGTGCACTCTGCACTGTGCACTAAGCACTATGCACTGTGCACTCTCCACTCTCCAGCGGCTTGCCGCCCGGATTTGCGGAAAGGCTCGGCCTTTCCGGCAAGCGCCTACTTGAATCGCGGCTGCGCCGCCGATTGCGTTGCGTCAACCAACTCACCCTTGGCTGATTTCCCGACGGGTTTGGACTTCGATCAAAGCGCCTAAATATTCTAGGTATTATCATCCAAATTTGTCTTTTCCCCTAACGATCAACCGAGCCGCCGACCGAACTTGATCCGCCGCCGACCAAACTCACTTCCAACGCGACCGAACTCGATCCGCCGCCGACCAAACTCACTTCCAACGCGACCGAACTTGATCCGCCGCCGACCAAACTCAGTTCCAACGCGACCGAACTCGATCCACCGCCGACCAAACTCAGTTCCATCGCGACCGAACTTGATCCGCCGCTGACAAAACTCAGCTCCAACGCGATCGAACTCGATCCGCCGAGGACCAAACTCACTTCCAACGCGACCGAACTTGATCCGCCGCCGACCAAACTCAGTTCCAGCGCGACCAAACTTGATCGGCTGCCGACCAAACTCACTTCCAACGCGACCGAACTTGATCCGCCGCGGTGGTACGGCCAAATGGTCCGGCGCCACAATGCGGAACCCCGCACGAAGTAAGGGGGTACGGCCGCAGAGCGGTCGAGGCCCGCGGCTGCGCCGCCCCGCTTCCGTCCACTATGAACTCAACCCGCCCCAATTCAGAACACGGGCTCTCTGGTGTTGAAGCAAACCGTAAACTCGTGCTATAAAAATCGCAGTCGGTCGAAACAAAACCTTTTGCACTCAATTGCGCGCGAATTATCTCAGAAACGCGGGATTCCCGACGAACACCGAGATCAAAGACTGACCGCTCGGACCTCGACGGCGAAAAAGCAGTAAAAGATGGCTCCCAAAAGCAGATCTTCAAAATCGGAAGCAAACCTCGGATTCGAAGCCAAACTCTGGCTGACCGCCGACAAACTGCGCAACAACCTCGACGCCGCCGAATACAAACACGGAGGCTCAATCTGATTATGCCCGTTCCCACATATGATCAGTTCATCGATCCGCTTCTCAGAGTACTGTGTGCATATCCGCAGGGAATCAGAGCGTCCGACGCGTTTGAACTCGCCGCTGATCGTAAAGGATTGAGCGCCGCCGACCGCCAACAAATTCTTCCAAGCGGATTGCAGCACATTTACAAAAACCGTATCGGCTGGGCGCATGACCGTTTGAAACGCGCCGGCTATTCATCGAGCCCGCGCAAAGGGTTTTGGCAGATGACTAAGCTGGAAGAAACGATTTCAGTTCTTATCGAGGACGGGATGAACCCTGAAATCCCGGCAATCGGTTTCGGGGACGGGCCAAGGTTACCGTCGCAAGAGGGGATTACTCAAGAGCGATGCTCGACACCAGCATATCGGCAAACCCACTCCGGTCCGCCGCACTCACTGGGAAATCCACCCGTCACGCGTGTTGAGGTCTGCGCCACCACAAAAACCGAATGCCACACCGGCACAGGCTGGAAACTCCCGAAGACATGCCGTGAAATAAGATGGGTAGTTAAATAGCATAATGACTGCCTGCTTGGTTTTTGTTAAGATTGTTCAGCGCGAGTGCTGTCTGCTTATTGTTTTTCAGCAAAAATCTCGGATTGATTCGAATGAAAGTATCCATTTACAATTTTAAGTCGATTAAGGAACTTAATAGTTTTCAGATCAAGCCACTTACGATAATAGCTGGCGTTAATAATTCCGGAAAATCTTCGTTGTTTCAGTTTCTACTTTTGATCAAACAGACGATCGGATTTGCCTCGACTGCAATTCCACTTTCTGATAAGGGAGAGTATTCCGTTGCCCGTCTTCAAGATTTGGTGTTTGGCCGGGTGCAGGAGGCCGAGATGGGCATTTCCTTTTCAATCAGAGTAGACGAATTTTCTGATCCAAAAGTTTTTGCTGATTTCGGCGTTTCATCGTCACCGAATGCTGAATGGGCGATTGATCTTCGCTATAAATTTGAAGGTGAGCAGCCTTCGATCACGCTATTCAAAATCGTTCTTGAAGACCCTAAGGTAAAAGCAAATAAGCCCTTTCTGCAGATCATACGAACACAAACCGGTTACACTGCGGAGTCGAACGTTGAACATTTCGGAAAAGGATTGCGCGCGATTCCTGGCGAGCCACATAAACTGTCAAATATTCGGTTCGAATCGATTTTTCCATTACAATATGAATTGGCGGCGACCGCTGACGACGATGACGAAATTACGAAGAGTTTCAATCTTTCATCATTCCAAGAGTTTTTTAGGTCGTTTTTCGCGAGATTATATTACATAGGTCCACTCCGTGCCCGTCCGAAAGCGTCTTACGTTATTGAAAAAGATCACACAAGTGTAGGTGTCAATGGCGAATATAGTGCGCAAATTCTGCAGGCGAGAGCGAGCGATGTCATCAGCTTCTATAAGTTTTTGGCCAACACCGATAAAGACGAGCCCTATGAACTGGTTAAAAATACACTTCTTTATGGAGTGAAGTATTGGATGTGTGATGAATTTGGAATAGCAAAGGACGTCTATGCTAAGAAAGCCGCAGATGTTTACCAAATCTTCTTTGTCAATGAACTCGATCTCGAGATTACGATTGACCAGGTTGGCTTTGGTGTTAGCCAAGTATTGCCTCTGGTAATCGAGGGATTACGTATGCCTGATAACGGGGTTCTAATGATTGAAGAACCTGAAAGTCATTTACATCCGAAGCTTCAGAGTAAGTTGTTTGATTTTCTTTATTCGTTAGTTAAACAAGGTAAGACGATCATGATCGAGACCCATAGTAATCATCTTGTTGAACGAATGCGCCGGCGGGTTGCTGAAAGTAAATCGGACCTAATACTTGAAAGGATCGGGCTGAGCTTTGTTACTTCAAAATCTGGCAAAGCTGAATTCGAGTTAATCACCCTTGACAGATTTGGAGTAACTGAGTTTTTCCCGGAAGATTTCATCGAGCTTTCGAATGGCGAATTAGCTGCGATTGTTGAAGCTCAGATGAAAAAACGGTTGGCTGAATTGAACAATGAATAGACGGTGTTTGTTGGATTTTGAATCACTCGTGTGGGATAAAGCAGCCTTTCAACATAGTAAACAGAAGTATTACGTGTTGCTTGCAACTCTTCCTCGCCTCTTCACTCGGTTACGAAGTTCGAAGACTATTGTGGTTTTTAGTCCACGTCTTCTTGGTGAAATCTGGGGATCTTTCCCGTTCGCCGAGATGAAGCCAAACGAACCCGAATATGAAAGAATGCGCGACTTTCACTCGGCCACTTTAGGGTTCTTTGGTGCCGCGCAAATCGAATATATTGTTGGAAACGCAGGAGATCCCTATGCGACTGCTGAGCCCGAAATAAAGAAAGATCATTTTAGTGCTTCCGCTGATAGCGAACTCGACCGGATCATTACAGAAATCTCGGAGATTGGTAGTGGATGCGTTACGTTTTTTTCACTTTTGAGTATTTGGCCGGGGGGCGAGGACGAGATCTCGATTACCCGGACCTCGAATCCAGAAGTCAAAATCGAAGTGGTCTTGGGAGATCAGGACGAGGTTTTAGACGAGTATTTCGAGCGAAAAATGAACGTGTTTGACGAGGAGTATAAAGAGCATATTAAACCCGAATTCATACAAGCTAAGAACCCAAAAAAGTCTCGGCTATCGTGTTATGACGGGAAAAATGTAAATAGGTGTCAAGAGTTACTAGATCGTGCCATATCATCAGGAGATTGCTTTTATAATTTTGACGGAGAGCGATGGGTTGTGTTCAGACGAAGTTTTGGTGGCGAACCTTGTTACCGCGGCAACAACCCTTATCATGGCCACGACGTAAACGATGAGAACGATATTCCCCTGATATCAGAGAACTTAAAGATGCCCTTGGGTAGAGCCTGTCGAAAGAAGCAAAATGGCAACACAACTTCAAAAGCCGGTAATCGGCAAGCATTTGATCGAAACCCTAACCATGGGAATGTATACCGATCCATTGTTTGTTTACCGCGAGTATATTCAGAATTCAGCAGATCAAATAGATGTCGCCGTCAAGCAAAAGATTCTTGTCAGCCGGGACAAGGGACGGATCGAGATAATTATTGATCCGAAAATTCGACAAATCAGAATTGAAGATAATGCTACTGGAATTAGAAAGGCAGATGTCCCATCGTTTTTGGGCGATGTCGCGAAGTCGAGGAAGGACCCAACGACGCAAAAAGGATTCAGAGGTATCGGCCGATTAGGCGGACTTGGTTATTGTAAGAGACTTATTTTCGAAACTTCGTTCAAGGGAGAATCGACAAAAAGCATCATCGCAATGGATGCGGAACGACTGCGCACCATTATTAGCGATGTTTCCGAGACCGCCGACGCGGCAACTGTAATTAGTCTCATTACCACGATTCAAATCGAGGTCGATAGCGAAGATTCTCATTATTTCCAAGTACGAATGGAGGATGTGATCGATGGTGAACGTCTAGACCCGCTCTTAAACGAAAATCAAGTTGTTGATTATTTGGCCATGGTAGCCCCTGTTCCATTCCGGTCTGACTTTAAGTATATAGATCGAATCCACTCGTATTTTGAACAAAAAGGTCTTCCATTTGAAGAATACGACGTTCAATTGACGCTCAATCGCAGGCCAATACTGAAGGCTTACTCGAATGAAATTCTAGCACGAGACGGCAGGCCAATCGGCAAAATCATTGATGTCGATTTTTTCGCCGTAACGGATCAGGAAGATCAACTCTTGGCCGTTGGTTGGTATGGCCTGACAAATCTCCTAAACAAGGCAATTCCCGGCAATAATTTATTTGGAGGCATTAGGTTAAAGAAAAACAATATTACGATCGGTGATGAAAGTACATTGAAGGAATTTTTTGAGGCTGATCGCTTCAATCTTCATTTTGTCGGAGAGATACACGTCACAGGTACGGATTTCGTGCCAAACGCCAGACGGGACAATTTTAATGAAAGCGATTCTTTAAGTCTTCTCAGGTCTAAGATAAAAGTTGAATTTACGAAACTTGTTAAACTCGCCAGATTTTCTTCAGAGGTTTGGAGTAGGTATCGTGAAATAACGAGCTTCTGGGAAGAGGAAAGGAGTTATGCTGTTTTCCGAACAAAAGAACCTGTTTCCGCGGCATCCGTAAAAGCAAGAAAACAAAAGCTCGAGAGGTCGTTGCGAAAAGCAAAAACGGCAAAGGAACGACTCGAAGTTCTTGAACGTAAGAACAAGGACAATTTAAACGCTCGTTCGATATTCCAAACGATCATAAGCGATGCCAATTTAAGACTTGAAGACTCGAACTCTGGTCTAATGCCGACCATGGCCGAGTTCAAACTGGACAAGGCATTGAGTCGGCTGGATCCCCCAGTTCGGGTAGCTGTGATATCCATTTTTAGATTACTGGATAGAGAATTATGGGTTTGGGAAACGGAAAGGATAGAGCGTCTTAAGCTGAAAATTGTTGAAGATCTACTTACTTCGAACTGAGATGAGAAAAATTCTTCTTTTAGAACAGGGCTATAAGAATAAGTATCCACCATTGGGATTGATGAAAATCGCGACCTATCACCGGATGCTTGGAGATGATGTCACCTTCTTTAAGGGGGACCCCAGAGATTTGATTCTAAAAAAAATCGTCTCTGATTGTTTGGTAAAGCTCAACGCCATCGGGGAAGGCAAGGACTGGAGCGACCAAATCGGACTAATAGAAAGTTTTATCAAAACTGGCAAGAAAACAATTTTGGAGTCAATTCTTGGCGAAAACATAGCAATCAGTCAATCGTCAAGATTGTGGCTAAAGCACTTTTCGCAATATTTTCGTCAGAATGAGTTTGGCAAATATCCTGAGTATGATCGAATTTATGTCACCACCCTCTTCACATTTTATTGGAATATTTCGATAAAAACGATTCAGAACGCAAAACACCTCGTAAAAGACTTAAATGAGTTGAAAATTGGCGGCGTCATGGCTTCTCTGCTACCTGGAGAAATAGAATCAGCAACTGGAATCGTTCCGATGACGGGACTGTTGGATGTAGCAGGAGCGTTGGATGATAACAATATTGTAGTTGATGATCTACCATTGGATTATTCAATTTTAGATGAGGTTGACTATACATATCCGACGGGTAGCGCTTACTTTACATTCATGACCAAGGGCTGCACGAGAACGTGCTCGTTTTGCTCCGTTCCAAAACTCGAACCAACGTATAAAGAAAAAATTCCCACGGTCGACAAATTTCATAAGATAAAAACTCTATTTGGTGAGCAGAGAAACTTACTCCTAATGGACAACAATGTATTAGCATCACCTAGGTTTCCTGAGATCATTCAGGAGATTAAGGACATGGGTTTTACAAAAGACGCATTGTATCTAGAACCAAATCAGTTGGATATTGCCGTTAGAAATCTACGGGCCAATATCAACGATGCGGCATATGTAAAACGAATTACACTCATTTTAGAACACTTTCGAGCAAAATCGGTAAAGGGGAAATCCTTGGAAGTATTCGAAAATATGCTTCGAGAAAACGGTCTGTCTGATTTGTCACAAATCTCGAAGGAAAACATTCTGTTAGCTTATGACGAAATCAAGGAGTTCTATGAAAAGCATCGCGACAAAACTCCAAAGAAACGATATGTGGACTTTAATCAGGGAACGGATTCCCGTTATGTTACCGAAGAAAACATGAGGCTCCTAAGTGAGATTCCGATCAATCCACTTCGGATTGCTTTTGACCATATTGGCTTAAAGGACATTTACGAGAATGCCGTCAGATTGGCTGCGGAATATGGCATAAATCGGTTGTCTAACTATTTGTTGTTTAATTTCAACGATAAACCGGAGGATCTTTATAACAGAATGAAGATCAATATCGATTTGTCGGAAGAATTGGATATTCAAATCTACTCTTTCCCAATGAAATATATTCCTCTGTTTGGAGAGGAGGCGAAGCACAGAAAATATATCGGTAAACATTGGAACAAGAAATTCATCCGCGTCATTCAGGCGGTGAGCAATGCAACAAGGGGCATCGTGCCCGCTGGACGGAGTTTCTTTGAACGAGCGTTTGGGGCAAGCGTTGATGAATTCAACGAATTGTTATTCATGCCGGAGGCCTACATAATTAACAGAAAATTGTTTGATGAGGATCTCGGATATACTTCTGATTGGCGCGAACTCTTTTCGGGGAATCACCTTAATGAAGAAGAAAAGACTGAGGCAATGAGGATTATCTCTGTTGGCGATTTCTCGGACCTGTCTGCCCTAACTACAAATAAACGAATACTACAATTGCTTGAACATTACACTGTTAGGAAAGAAGATTTGTCAGAAGATGAGGAGCGGGTCAGAACAAAACGTGCTTTTGACCAACTCATCCACGATGATCAATTCTTGGAGTTGACGTTAACGTATGACTACGACGAGCAAGTCATCCGAGAGGTTGCACATGTCTAGGAATTTGATTGTTTGTCGCCAATTCCTCTTTTCATGATCGTTTGACGAACAGTCGCCAGAGAGCCCGTTTTGTTGATAAAACTTTGGTTACGCGGGTTGCGCGCGCTCGGAGACCACACGTAGGAATTAGCGGAAAATGAAGACGAATTGGCGGCCCTGATCCGTATTGAAGATCTCGGGCGTCGCCACCTTGAGCGCACGTTCAAGTCCGCCGACGCAAAACTCGGCATCGAGGCTCACCGATAGTTCCCAAGCGATGACAAACCGGCTAAACCAATCGAGGACCGCCATCAGGTAAACGAATCCGCCCCGCAGGCGGATGACGAATTTACAGAAAGGAAGTTGCTTTATCCTCGCGAGAAAGGAGATTAAGTTTCGGTGCCCCATCGGATCTTGGCATACGCCCTTCATCCTCCCCTAAAATGAATGGAAGTCCATTTACGTTAATTGGAGAACCCTTCGGGGTTATTTGATACTGTGATCGCGGTTGACCCTCCCCGCGATCAATTCGGATTGATCGAGTTTGATCGTTTGAACTGCTCCCGGCGGCAAGAAACATCACGTGGACATACTCTTCCCGATTAACAAATGTGGTGCCAAAAATAACGTCGGCGTCGGAGCCGCTTTGTGCAATCATTACCTCAATAGCCTCTTCAAGGTCAGACATAGGCGTCGACTCGGAACAGGTGAAATTCACCAAGATATGCGTTGCGCCGGCAATAGAGTTGTCTCTTAATAACCACGAATCAAGAGCGCTATTCATCGCTTTGAGTGCTGCATCGGCGCCCTCGGCTTCGCCGAGACCCAAAGATGTTGGGCCTCGGCCTCTTAGAACCGAGCAAATGTCTGCAAAATCGAGATTGATTATTCCCGTTGTCGTTATCAATTCGGAAATGCACTTAATCCCCTGAAGAACTGTATCGTCTGCGAATTTGAAAGCGTCGTAAATTGAAATTCCGTTCCGCACGTCCTTGAGTTTTGAATTGGGTACAGTGATAATTGAATCAACACACCGACTAAGCTCTTCAAGCCCCATATTTGCCTGGGCCGTTCGTTTTTTGCCCTCAGAGCAGAATGGTCTGGTTACGACGCCGATCGTAAGGATATCCAATTCCCGTGCAAGCGATGCTATGACAGGAGCCGCACCAGTACCTGTGCCTCCGCCCAATCCGGTGGTCACAATCACCAAATCAGCTCCGTAAAGCACTTCGAGCAAGAACTCGGTCGATTCTAATGCCGCCATACGTCCGATTTTAGCGCAAGAACCAGCACCTAGACCACGGGTCAGTGCCGGTCCCAATTGAACCTTTGTTGGCGCGTTTGACCTATTGAGTGCTTGAAGATCAGTGTTTGCAGCAATGAGATCAAAACCCTTTAACCCAGCTTCCACCATACGATTCACCGTATTGTTGCCGCATCCGCCGATTCCTATTATCTTGATTCGCGGTCCACGGTCGAACGAATGGTCGAGACCAAAATGGGTTGTTCTTCGGTGTCCACGAAGAACCAATCCGTCAAACTCGTTGCCGGGGGGCCGTATTGCAGGTGTCGTGTTTCCGATCAAGGTGCCTTCAGAAGCACTCCGTTTGATCACGAGGGTACATTGGATCTTGTCGATTTGAATATCAAAGCAAACAGATAAGAAATAACCGTCGATTTCAACCGCCTGCAAACGCTCGGACTCATCGACCTCCGGGTCAAAGATCGATGGAATCGAAAAGTACGCGAGATTGCGGTAAGTGCCAACATGAGTTTCTCCCTCGACTTCCAATAGGGACGTAATACTCTCTGTAACTTCAAACGTGGTCGCTTCGACTTCTTCGCACTGCAGAACTGACCGCACAAGTCCATCTACTATCAATCTAAACTGAAAGAACTTCACACCTTTGTGGCCCTCATCATCACGGTCCAGAAGCGCCTGGACCTCTTCATACTGATCCGTTGACATTCTTCGATACCCCTGCACCTCGAGTCCTGCAGTTGTTTTGGGTATCGACGATCTGCGATTTATTCGCTTTGGCTTTTTCATAGAAAACATCCGACCTCCGGTTTACAGTGGTCAATTGGTGTACTTTGAACCGTTCGACGGAGATTGTTCACTGGAAATCCACGGCAGACTATCTCTTATTTTTTGTTCCACGATTCGGCGTTCATTTCGGTTGAGTGGCATCGGTGCGAACCGGTCTTCGAGCCGAGTGGAACGGGACGGGACGGGAATTCCAGTTAGACAGGGCAAACAAAGTTTTTGATACGGATCTTCAAGGCGATCTGACGGGTCAGGAAAGTGACTATTGTAGTCATTGATCAATCTGTCGATACCGTGACGCATAAGTACCGCTTGCCGTTCACGATCGGTTCGATTCGAGTCATAACCAAAATACTCCGTAATGACGTTGATATCCGTTGTTACGGTCTGTTCTCGGTGGGATGGAAGCACAAACTGTTCCCGGGCCGCCCGCAAAATCAATTTCGTCCGTTCATTGCAGTCGGGAACGAGCACACAATCCCAATCCAGATATGGGAATCTAACCCTCAACTTTTTTTCGAAGAACTTCTTGATATGGCTTGAATTCTGGTTGTCAAACCTGTCACAGAGCTGCAAAATCTCGATAGTCTTGTAACGAAAAAAGTTCACTCCTTCAGCGATTGCAAAATATCTTGGATGCCGATCGAAAGAATTGACATAAAGATGCTTTACTATTCTGAGATATACATCATCTGCATTGGGTTCATAATCACTACGATATCGAGAGAGGTTACTTCGCGAATCAAATCGATAGATTTCTTCGTGAAGCTCGAACGCCTCTGAGGCCCTCAGCACGCCCAAGTGAAGCAGATCCCTCTCAAGGAAAGGTAATTTGTGGGGATCTTTTGAGAATGGTCTGCGCGAAAGCTGTTTTTTGGTCTTCTGCGCCAGGTCAATGCCGTGCTCGAGTACCTGAAATGCCACCACCGGGTCCGGATGAAGGAAGAACGCGAGTTCGTGGTGTCGATCGAGCGCATCCTTAGGATTTTCGGTAAAGTCAAACATATATCGCGAAGAAAATATCAGATTCAGTCGATATTGAATACCCTAGATTTGAAGCTTACCAGAATTCCCAAGAACGAGATGTGTAAGTTTTGATTTGTAAGTTTTGGCGGGTAGAATTGGCTTGATTTTCTTTGGAAGCGAACACCCCAAATCCTACATTCGTCGCGAATAAAAGTTCTATTAGAATGCGATTGGCATGACGCCGCTCTTCGATTTGTTCAATGAACAACGTTGAATGACTCTAACAACTTCTAGAGCCTGGAGGAAATTTGATGAACCATCAACAAGTACAGAAGAATCAACGAATCAATACAAGAAAGTCCCGAATCGTCCAATCTATTCCAAAAACAAGTCAAGCGAAACGGCTCGAATCCGGCAAGTTGATCGAGAAAGTCGACCACTTCTGCAGGTTGATCGAGTTCATTGCGATTCGAGTCGCGTTGCTTGTTCTTCTCCTTGCCGGGATCGTGATGCTGATGTTGAAGGAATTGGCCTTGAAATAGATGCATCGCTTTCGCTCGGGCAGTGAGTTGCAAAGATCGAAAAAGCGAATTGCGAACTCTTACAAAGAACATAGGGGAGAGCGGATGTAACGATCGTGGCAAGCCGACCAGCGTCGCGGCCCAAGTATTGATGCCAAGTATTGATGCCAAGTATTGATGAACGAAATATTCTTCCGAATGGTCCGTGAACAACACCACGGATCCGACGGGATTCTTGGCATCGTGATCGCCGGGACGTCGGCGACGCGGCTTGCCAGGAAATGGGAATCGGCGGTGCTGGTCGATGTTGACAACGATACTCTGCGGCGTATCATTAACAACCCCGAGGCGATGGCCGCGGTTGAGCGGATCGAAGGCTGTCACGATCCTGAACAGATCCGGCTCGAGCTTCGTGATCGCATCTTGGAGCGTGTTCTCCCGAAACTCGGTCAGATACATAAACGCGGGAATCCGCGTCGCGAACTTGATCAGCTTTTCCTGAACCTACTTGCGTTTCGACTTGTGCTCTTTCTCCTCGGCAATAAGTTCCTTCTTCTCCTTTGCCGACAGATCCTCGCTCGTTGCCTTGTTCTTGAGTTCCTTGACCTTTTCGCTTTTGTTAATAATAGTGTCGATGATGTTATCACCAAGCGACCTCCCGGCCTGTCGGTACCGGAAAAGCAAGGATCGGCGGGACCTTTTGCGAATCGGTCCGCGACTGGAAAAGCAAACCTTTTTGATGCAGAATCTGTTGACGGGTAAAGTGTGTCGATGAGGAAAAGATGGGGCTCTTATTGGCGGAAAATCGTTATGGCTGAAATAGATTGGAAACATTTTGGCCATTGGCGTAAGAATAACGGTTACCTCGTTATTTTAGGAATAGCAGCGTTTGTCTTGGTTCTTGTGCCTTACTTTTGGCGTTTTAGCGGTTCATTTGCGGAAAAGCAAGATGTGTGGGGGCAATTTGGGGATTACATTGGCGGTCTAATGAATCCTGTCTTAAGTGTAATTCTTCTAATTGCGGTGTTAAAGGAATTGAGGCATTCGTCGCTAACTATTATCGACAACAGGAAGAACATTAAAAGGCAGAATACTTTTGATGTTAGCCAAATGTTCCAATCACAAGGAATGATGGAATCAAGACTCGCAGCGTCCAAATTACTTAAGGCACTGCCATTATAGAAAATATTTTCAGAAGATAATCGACGCCAATGGCGAGATCCATCGGGAAAAATCGTTAGTTGCTCAAATTCATGCACTAGAGAGTTGGATGCCGCACGATCACAGCGATTAATAAATCAATTATTGCAAGATTTTTCGAACTCAATAGTGTCGAGAAGCATGTTGCCGGATGGGCTTAAAGAAATGGGTTGGCATTCAAAGCGGCGCGCCTCTGGGTTGGGGTTGGGTTGTGATCTGTCGCCAAGAACTAGTGTTGTCTTGAATCAACGCCAGCGGAGTTCTTGACATCGCGATGGCCGGGACGTCGGCGCCGCTTCTGGCCCGAAAATGGGAATCGGCAGTGTTGGTCAATGTCGACAACGATACTCTGCGGCGTATTTTGAACAACCCGGAAGCAATGGCAGCCGTTGGGCGGACCGAAGGATGGCGGTCGCTCGGCGACAACGTCATCGAGACGATCATCAACAAGAGCGAGAAGGTGAAAGAGTTGAAGAACAAGGCCAAGAACGGCGGTCTTTCGCCAAGCGAGAAGAAGGAACTTACCGAAGAGGAAAAGGAGTACAAGTCGAAGCGAAAACTGGTTCAGGAAAAGCTGATCAAGTTTGCGACGCGCATTCCGGCGTTTATGTATCTCACGGATTTTCGTGAAAACACGCTCCAGGACGTCATCACGAAGCTCGAACCGGACCTTTTCAGGATCGTCACCGGCCTGACGGTTCAGGACTTTCATCTGCTGGTGAGTTTGCGCGTCTTCAACACCGAGCAAATGAATCAGGCCGTTTTTGCCTTTCGCCGCTACGAGGACGCGTCGTTCCAATACACGGGGATCGAAAGCCACCAGGGCCTGACGCATTACGGGCTCTATGACACGGTGATGGCGAGGGAATGAACGGATTTAGGAATTCTGATTTGGGATTTTGGATTGGAATTTGGCCGCACTCAATCAGCGTTGGATGCCGACGAAATTGATCACGGAAGCAGCTGATTGGTGGCCGCAGGCGTAACATGTACACAGGGCTCATCGTCGATTATCTAGGCCTTGCCGATCAGCTTAAAGACGCGCTATCGGTCTACACGGAAAGCGGCGGCAAGGGCGACCCACTCGATTTTGGATTTTGGATTGCGGATTTTGGATTGCGTCGTGTCTGTCGAAAGCCTTCGCCTTGTGCGCCGCGAGCGACGAGGCGACGGCGCTGCGCGACGACATAAGCTATTTTCAGGCAATCTCGGCGGCGTTGGGCAAACAGAATTCAAACGGCAAGCGTTCGCCGGAGCAGATCGACGCGGCGGCCAGTCCATTTTGGATTTTCGATTTCGGATTTTGGATTGCCACGCCGCGGAATTGCTCGAAAAGCTTTTGAGGGACGAGATCCATCTGTGCGCGCGCCATAATCTGATGATGTCGCAGCTTTTCAGCGAGAAGCTCAAGAAGACGCTCAATGCCTATCACAACCGGGCGATCGCGACACAGGAAGTGATCGAGGAACTGATCGCGCTAGCCAAAGAGATCGACGCCGCCGCCAAACGCGGCGATGAATTGGGGTTGACCGATGACGAAGTCGCCTTTTACGACGCTCTGGCGGCGAACAAGTCGGCACGCGATGTAATGGGCGACGATCAGCTGAAAGTGATCGCGACGGAACTCATCACGCTGGTTCGCAAAAACGTCTCGATCGACTGGACCCTGCGCGAATCGGCCCGCGCGAAGATCAGGGTTTTGGTCAAGCGCATCCTGAAAAAATACGGCTACCCACCGGATCTGCAGGAAGACGCGGTGAAACAGGTCTTGATGCAGGCGGAGTTGATCTGCAGGGAGATTGCAACTCCATGTTGACAGTCTTTGATCGCATGAGCGATGTGCTGGCTGTCCAGAAGGAGATGATTAACGATCCAAGGCAAAGCCTAATCTCAAGACCAAACGTCGAGCACAGGAAGCCTGTTGAATATCGAGGTCGTTTGGGCCATTTTCGGAGGTGATGTAGATTTCTGTTTTTGAATATGGCCAAATCGAGAATCAAATTGAATCGCAGCAAGAAATCTGGAAGCAACGACAGTGAGCGAACTCCGGAGCAAGCCTTTGGGGTTTGGATCGTCGACAAGGTATACAACAACCATATTCGAGAGATCGCAGATCCGCAATTAAGGCCACGTCTAGTTCGAATCTTCGCCGAATTGAAACGGATGGAGTCGTCTGTTCAGCCTCCGGCTGAATCGATCTCCAACAGGGAAATCGTATTGAGTCGGGTAAAAGCGCTTATCGAAAAACAAAAGGACTTCGAATGGGCTGCACGCCAACGCGCGGACGCCAAGTCAATTGAAATCCATTCGAATCATGACGCCTTGACGCGTCAGTTTGAGAAAATGAGCATTGAACTAGCCGCAAGCGACGCCCCGGAACTCGATATTTCGGACATCGATCCGGCACTCGCGGCGGAAATCAAGTCAATTCGGGAGCGGGCCAGTGTTGTTACAGATCGAATCTCTGAACAGTTTGATGACCTAAAGGGAAGGATGATCGAGGTGGAATATTATGTTGCCGAATCGGCAATCAAGATGACAAAGAAGTTCGTTCGGCGTTGTTGGTGGGGGCTTCTCTTGCGAGATAGCCTCTGGTACGTTCAGGTCATACTTTGGCTCTTGATGTTCGGAGTGCCCCTTGTAAATTGGATTAATGGTCTGCTTACTGCGTTCTTTCAGATAAGTCAGTATGGGTTGCTTCTCATACTACTCGGGGTTCAAGCACTAATCGACGTTGTAATCGGACCATGGTTCTGGCGACGAATGGAAGTCTGGAATCAAAAGAATCTCTCGCACTTGATACGGAACGTTTACATCGCAGACGCCGCCATCGAATTGAATTCAACCATTTTGAGACGACGGTCTTAGCCAAGCTATAGGAGATTGATTCGCGTTCCGCCGCTATGAAGACGCGTCGCTCTATTACATGGGAATTGAGAGTCGCGCGGGGCTACGCGTTACGGCTTCACGATACGGTGGCGGTGCGGGAGAGGGTGGCTCTCAAATCATCCTAAGACCGCCGAAGAGTTCAAAACGTAAAAGCTATACGAGTATTTAGTTGTTTCCAAGAGATTCAAGCTGTGTCAGCCAATTGTCAAACAGTTTACATCTCGAACGCATCCTTGCAATTCCAATTTCTTCCGCGATTGACAGACCGGTGGATGTTTTCTTAAAACGCGGGAAGAGTTTCGCAATCCGCCTCGACGGTGCTGTTTCATAATTGTCGTTGATCATCTCAGGATCACCAAATTCGTCAAGAATGCTCTTAACCGATTCTTTGGTTGTTCCGAGGGCATTCGCGAGAATTTCCGGATCGCTGAAGTATAGAGCCTCGATTTCATGCATGGAAACATAGGGAATGAAACGCTTCTCGATTTGAAGTTCGGGCAACATCCGCTTAACGGCTAGTGCAGTTGATTGAGTTATTTCATTTGACTTGTCAGTGTGACTGATTTTGGATTTCGAATTCTCATATCCGGGCCAATCAGTTCCGATGCCGTAGTAGTCGACGAGAAGCGTCAGGAATGTGTCCGCTCTTTGCTTTAAGTGGTTTCGAATATCAAGCTTCGCCCGCGCGAATCTTACGTCTCCGCCTTTTTCGCCCGGTTTATTTAGAATAATGCTCGTCATGTAAACCTGCCGTTCGGCAAGATACGGCCAAAGCAACTTCTTGACGAAACGCTGTTCCGTTTGTCCTTCAACAAGAACAACCACCTCAACAAAACTATTCATTGGTTGTCCCTCCTTGAATGACATTCTTGGTCCAGAGCTCGCCAACCGAATACCCTTTGAGCCACTCGGAAAAGTCTCGGCGTTGTAATCGCTCAAACGTCGATTGACCCTCGCGGCGAGTGACCACGACGATGTCCTCAATGGCAAACTGATCGAGCAAATGTGGCGACTGGGTGGCGACGATGATTTGTGTTCTCTTCGCGCAATCCTGAATAAGTTCAGCCAGAACCCTTATCGCTTCGGGGTGAAGACCAAGTTCCGGTTCGTCGATCACAATGGCAGATGGCGGATTAGGCTGCAACAGCGCCGTTGCAAGGCAAATGAAACGAATTGAACCATCGGAGAGATGGTACGGTTGCATCGGAAAATCAGAGCCTCGCTGCTTCCAGCTCAACCTAACCTTGTGTGGCCCGCCGTAAGTCTTAACATCCAGACGAAAATCATCGAAAAATGGTATTACAAGTCGTACTGCATTGATTATTTCCTCGTAATTGGAGCGCGTTGAATCTTCCTGCTTCAGCCTCAACAGAAACGGGGCAATATTACCGCCGTTATTTCGTAACATATTGTTGTCCTCAACAATCTCGGAACGGCGCATCGGGGCCGTTGAGCTAGTATCATGGAAATGGTAGACCATCCAGTGAGATATGGATTCAAAAACGAAATGCCCAACACCATTCCATTGGCCGTCAAAGGATTTTTCGTCTTTGAAGTCACGCAATCGACTCTCCGACGAGGGGCTTCCGTAGCTGCGCCAACTCGTTGTTACATATTTCCGCTGTTCGCTTACGAGAAACGTTTCATCAACTGTTGGATCCAATTGAAATCGGTAGAGATTTGAGCCTTGAGCATGTTGACTGAGCGATTCAAATTCAAATTCTGCCTCGATCGCGGACGTAACTTTTGGACCGTTGTGGAGAAAGTTATCCGCGCCACCATTTTCTCCGACAAATTTCTGGAGGTTCTTCTGCGTCATCGCCATTAGCAGCCGAAACATCTGGACCAAATTGCTTTTTCCAACACCGTTTGCGCCGATAAAGATGTTTAAGGCCCTCAGTTCAAAATCCACCAGCTCACGGATCGACTTAAAGCCGCTAATACTGAGTTTTTTTATTTCCCCTTTCATCCAATACCTCCCGGTACTAAAGCGCCCTTAAGAAGTCCTTAACGATGGATTCCGAGCCTACTGTTTTGCTGGCTAACTGTTGCAAAACCGTTGTTGGGTCAGTTCTCCAACTCCAAATTATCTCGTAATCCGTAACCCTAATCCGGATTCTCGATTCGGACTCTGCCGTTTGGAACCCCAGGAATCGCCGAACGATGACGTAACAATCGTATCTTCTGATTCGCTTCGATTGAGTAAATTTCATTTCCGCGAGCGCCGTTTACCGCCCTAATTACAAAAAAACATCGCCAACTAGTGTTCTAGTCTTCAGAGTAAAGACCGTCAAGTTTAGCATATGAATATAGAGTGGCTAAACGTCGCCATAGATGTCGTTCTTGGCAGCGTTCAACAAACAGATCACGCATTTCAAGAAGAACGTCTCGATCGACTGGACCCTGCGCGAATCGGCGCGCGCGAAGATCAGGGTTTTGGTCAAGCGCATCCTGAAAAAATACGGCTACCCACCGGATCTGCAGGAAGATGCGGTGAAACAGGTCTTGTTGCAGGCGGAGTTGATTTGCGGGGAGATTGCGTCAATTACAGTCGTTTGATGTCAATTCAACTATTAGATATTCTTGATTCAAAATTTGTCGGGATTGATGCCGTGCCCCTTACTTCGTGCGTGGTTCTGCATTTTGAGGGGCATCGGTTGGCGCGAGCGGGATCGTCTGTTGTAGATTCGAAGCGCGCCGATCGCGCAGTGGTTGCGTGCGCGTTCTGCATTCTGAGGTGACGGTTGGCGCGAGCGGGGGCGTCTGTTGTAAATTCGAAGCGCGCCGACCGCGCTGCGGCCGTACCCCCTTACTGCGTGCGGGGTTCTGCATTGAGCGCGGCGGCTTTGCGCGGGTTGCATTGGGGAAGTAATTCAAATGTCCTGTCCATTCTGCACAATACCGATTTCGCGGATCATCGCCGGGAACGAACTTGCGTTTGCGATTCGGGACGGGTTTCCGGTGACGGAATTGCACACGTTGGTGATTCCAAAACGCCATATCGCGGATTGGTTCGGGTTGACGGCGGAGGAGTTGCTCGCGTGCTACGTGTTGATAAAGAGCGAACGCGAGAGGATCGTCGCGGCTGACTATAAGTGAGGTGCTTTATGAAGAAAAGGTCAAGAAAAATCGGCAACGAGGTATTGATGGAGCTCGATTGGTTTGATGAGCGATTTGTTGCCGGCGGCGGCAGTGCAGTTGTTAGAGTCGAGCAACTTCGGAGGATGGGCGAGCCGTTTGTTGGTTGGGTAAGGGTCATGGAATCGATTGACGGCAAGGCTGAAACCGAAAGAATTTATCTCGTGTGTCGAGGGCACACTCCCTTAAATTTTGAACCGAAGAATCCGATCGCGCTCTTCGCTAACCGCGACGCCAAAGCCGGCAGGATTGCATCGATCGATCCGGGTAATGAACTGACGATCTCACTTCCGTACAACCGCGGGCAGAAAACGATGCGCGTGGTTGAGAAGAATATTTTCAACCCCGTCCGGCGCGAGGTTTGGGATGCTCGGAACAATCAGATCGCATTCCATCTAGATGACGAATACGTGACATCGTTGAGAGCGGCTCTCGGCGTCGCCGCCCCTGCTGTGGTTGTTCCGGTGGTGGACATTCTGGAGCCGGCGGATGAAATTGTCGCCCCCGGGGCGGACGGAAGAGCGACTCTTGACGAACTGCGAACACTTGAAGAAGCGCACCGGCAAGATCAGCGCGATACACAGGAAGAAAAGCTAAACCGAGTACGTGAAATAGTCGAGTCGATCGCACTAAAAGACCAGCCCGTTCTCGATTCCGCTCAGGACGAGTTTTGCAGAATGCCGTTGAACTCGCAGTTGATCCTTTCCGGCTCACCTGGGACCGGGAAGACGACTTCCGTTATCAAGAGAATCGCAATGAAGGCGGGAGCATCTCACCTTGAAGAGACTGATGGCATTAGTCTCTCCGAGGATGACCGCACCAACTGGCTTATCTTCACCCCAAACGACCTTTTGAAGATTTACCTAAAGGAGGCGATGAACAAAGAAGGGCTTTCCGCCACCGATCAATTCGTTACAACATGGGAGAGGGAACGAGGAATCCTTGGCCGCGACGTACTCGGCTTCCTTAAACGCGGCGATAAAGGACTTTTTAGCAAGACTGAAAACGTCTTACTTTCCAACCCGTCCAGTGCCGGAACCTCACACACCGCCCTCGAATTTATCGCGTTTTTCGATCAAGAATTCCTTTCTGCGTTGCAAACGGCCCTCGAGAGTATCTCGGGTGTGAAAATAGACCCACGCGAATTGACGAACAGGACGTTTTCAATCGGCGAGAAGTTCAGGACGTTCACTGCTGCTGCCAGTAACCTTCGAAGTAAACTCAACGATCAGCTTCCATATTCCGGTGGGCTCAAATCGATTAGTGCCATCGAAGATTTGTCTATGTTGTCCGTCGCCTATTCTAACCTTCGAAGAAACGCTGACAACCTGATTAATGAATTCGTGGATTCGTGGATCGAAATGAACCCGACTCGATTTGACGACATCGTCGAGTTTGTTCAAGCCTCAGCGGAGGACAATAAGTCGTTATTGACCGACGATTTGGAGGCCGCGACAGAAGATAATTTGGACGAAATTGGGGCTGATGTCGATCCAAGGCTCAAAGCTCGAAGCAAGATCCGGCAAGTGCTCGCTCAGGAATCTGAAGCTAGTGCTGTTGGCAGAAAACTGCGGGGTAAGGATGCCCAGTTCATTTGGGAATATCTCGAAATGACTGACGAGACATCGAATGACTTGCGCTTGGTTGGGAGACTGAGACTTGCGTTAAAACCTGCGATTCTTCGCATTAGTTCGTTCAACCGCTTTCTCGCGGAGATCCCACGATCATACCAGCGATTCAGGATTTCCAATCTGGAGGCGCACGGCGGTTCGAATTATTGGTCCGATTCGCGCGACGCCGTTGAGAATCATAGGATTAGCGCGGAAGAAATCGACATTCTGATTTTCGCGATTTTTCGAATCGCTTCAATTCTTAACGATTCTAGCGGGCCGGGCATTGAAACCGAAAAGCGACGAGAGCTGTTGGGCAGGATCGCTGATCAGTATCGTACGCACATTGCTGTAGATGAGGCCACGGATTTCTCTGCTATCCAGCTGGCATCAATCTACTATCTTACCGATCCTCGATACCGTGCCGTCACTTTTTCGGGGGATCTAATGCAGAGGGTTACGACTGTCGGCCTCGGGGACTGGAAAGAGCTGGAAGCTTTGATACCCACGGTTGAGCGGTTCGAACTAGTAGCTTCATATCGACAAACACCGATGCTATTGAATACTGCGAAAAAGCTGTATACGAATATTATTGGTGAGGAACCGCCGTTCGATAGCAGATACCACAGCACCGGGGACTTTCCACCTCCACTAAAGTACGCCGGAGCCCTTGACGACAATCTTGGGGACTGGCTGGCAAGTCGGGTTTATGAGATTTATCGGATTAACGGTGAATCGCTTCCATCAATCGCGATCTTTGTACCGACCGAGAGCGATATCGATCCAGCGCATAAGATCCTCAAGGAGGCTCTCAACGAGTATTCGATTGACGTTGAACCATGCAAATTGGGCAAGATCTTGGGGACTGGCAGTAATATCAGAGTATTCAGTATTGAATTCATCAAAGGCCTTGAATTCGAAGGAGTGTTCTACATCGACATTGATCGTTCATATGAACATCACCCCGAACTTGTAGATAAGTACTTATATGTTGGCCTAACTCGCGCTACAACGTTTCTGGGCGTCACCTATGCGGATAAAATTCCAGAAGCATTCGGATTCCTCGATGAGGATCTCGTCGACGGTGACTGGACGGCATTCCTGTGATACGAGCTCGCTTGCTCCAGGTCATAGATCGTGATGCGACGGTTCGCGAATAATCGCGAACGGGGTTTTCAAAAGCCGAATGGGCGGATTTCTCAGTTGGCCTTTTACCACGTTCGTCGAGAGTAAGTGCATATTCGCGCGAAGGTGAACATACCGGTCGCGGATGGTCGATGAACACGGAGCATTATTCTCCTTATCCTTTTCAGGCGGAAAAAAGAAGTTGCCCGCATATCGGCTTGATATCCGACTAATCAACGTCGGCCCGCGGCGCGTAGCCCATCGACCGGGAGAGTTCGAGCGGGAGCAAGGCGACTTCCCGGTTGCAGGTCCAACCGGGCGGGCGTTGCGCCTCGAACTGCTGCTGAAGATATTCGGTCAGGTTGCCCATCAGTTTTGAAACCGGTTCGACCGGTGCCACTCAAGGCTTTCGTTCGAGGGCCTGAATGCGGATTCGGACGGGAGCAGGATGGAACGGCGCCGCAATTCGGCGAAAAGCGAGGTCGCCTCGCCCTGTTCTTCGAATTTATCAGAAACGAGCAGTCCGTAGCCGTCATCGACCGAAAGCAAGCCTGCGTCGAACGCCCAATGATGGAGTTTGCAGAGAGCCATTCCGTTGCCGGCGCGGTCATCTTGCGTTACCGAGAATGGGATGATGTGTGCGGCTTCGGCGGCGGTCACGCCCTCGATGGTGACGACACGGTGCCGGCACGCCGCGCAGGTGAAATCGTACAGTCGCATTATGACGCTCCGGAAAAGCGGGCTGCGTCTCGGCCGCGCAAAGGCGCGGGACTCGGTGGCGGCGATCTCGAGCAGGTCCTCGATTCGATGGCCGCTCGAATCGGCACCGGTTGCGGCCCTGAAGACACCGGCATCGTCCGGGAAATGATCCCTGATCAGGGATTCGCGGATCGCCTCGCGGTTGACAGGATCGAGAAGAAGGGCGAAGAGGTCGTCGTCGAGTCGGCCGAAAGCGATGTGTTTCTTGATCTCCGCCATTGAACCGAAACGCATCACGGCTGAATCCGGCAAAGGGATAAGCCGCCAGATTCCGTCCGTTTGAAGGTGGTAGAGCGGAAGATGGATCGCCGGTTTGTCGAGCCTAACGAGGTTC
Organism: Acidobacteriota bacterium; assembly: GCA_016715115.1. Lineage (NCBI taxonomy): Bacteria > Pseudomonadati > Acidobacteriota > Acidobacteriota bacterium. The sequence continues at coordinate 719,166 of JADKBM010000016.1, read as the reverse complement.
CAGTATTTAAGAAAGGCCTCGACGAGAACTGTCGAGATGGGGAATCGGTTGTCGGCGACCTTGCCTTCCGCGACCATATCGATCAGCGCGAGCAGCAAAATAGGTTTATGCGGCGCCCGCTTCCCGTGAGCCCGCCCGCGATTCAAGGATTTGATTCGATCAATGTAATAGCCGATCTGCCGCACGCCGCGATTATAAGCCGACGCGGAAACCGAGTAAAGAGGAAGTGTGGCGGAGCCGCTTGCGGGGTGGAAGGCACGTCAGGGCTGTCTGAAAAGTCCATATTCCTGAAAGTCGCAAACAGGGCAACAAACTAGTGTGCGGCAAGGCGAAAGAAACGAGCGCCGCCCTTTGTTCAACAACGCGACATCATGATCCTGCAAGGGTCGAACAATAAACGACTTACCTTCGACCCCTTCAGGGTCGGAGTCCCATCTGACTAATAGCCTGGGGTTACGCTTCGCTCACCCCAGGCTATTATCTGATTCGCTTTCAGCGAATTTATCGGCTTTTCAGACAGCCTCCAATTCATAAAACCGAAGACAAATCGGAGTTTTGACACAGCCTCTTCAGCTAGTGGAAAAAAGATGCAAATGCCCCCGGCTTTAGCCCGCTAAAGCCGGAAATCATTTACTTTGACCAATTGATGGACAAGTCTTCTAAATATCGGTTGGATTTGCGGCTCGTGCTGATAGCCCTCGTATCCCGACGGAGTTTTGACACGGCCTCCCGAGCCTTTCCGCTAATCCGGGCGGCCGAGCCCCGAGATCAAATTGCCCGTGAGGTTGCGTGACCCGGAGCCGTTGACGCGTGAATGCGCCGCCCACGACTGTGCATATTTCGCACGCAGGTGCACGCTATTTCGCGTGAAGGTGAACACTGTTTCGCGCGAAGGTGAACGTCTCCGGTCGCGCCTGGTTGACGAGTAATTTCGTTTTATTAAATACGCGCTATCGGTTTATACCGAAAGCGGCGGCAAGGGCGACCCACTCGATTTTGGATTTTGGATTGCGGATTTTGGATTGCGTCGTGTCTGTCGAAAGCCTTCGCCTTGTGCGCCGCGAGCGACGAGGCGACGGCGCTCCGCGACGACATCAGCTATTTTCAGGCAATCTCGGCGGCGCTGGGCAAACAGAATTCAAACGGCAAGCGCTCGCCGGAACAGCTCGACGCGGCCGCCAGTCCATTTTGGATTTTCGATTTCGGATTTTGGATTGCCACGCCGCGGAATTGCTCGAAATGCTTGTGAGTGACGAGATCCATTTGTGCGCGCGCCATAATCTGATGATGTCGCAGCTTTTCAGCGAGAAGCTCAAAAAGACGCTCAATGCCTATCACAACCGGGCGATCGCGACACAGGAAGTGATCGAGGAACTGATCGCGCTCGCCAAAGAGATCGACGCCGCCGCCAAACGCGGCGATGAGTTGGGGTTGACCGATGACAAAGTCGCCTTTTACGACGCTCTGGCGGCGAACAAGTCGGCACGCGATGTAATGGGCGACGATCAGCTGAAAGTGATCGCGACGGAACTCATCTCGCTGGTTCGCAAAAACGTCTCGATCGACTGGACCCTTCGCGAATCAGCGCGCGCGAAGATCAGGGTTTTGGTCAAGCGCATCCTGAAAAAATACGGCTACCCACCGGACCTGCAGGAAGACGCGGTGAAACAGGTCCTGATGCAGGCGGAGTTGATCTGCGGGGAAATAAATGCGGAAACGCGCACGGAGTAAGCGTGCACGGCCGCAGAGCGGTCGAGGCGTGATGATTCGACGCGCACGGGATGATGACGGTGACGGATGATGACGGATCGCTCGCGCTGCGAGCGGGCACGCTTACTTCGTGCGCGTTTCTGCATTCTTGATCGCGCACGAGTTACGCGTTTACGCGTGAACCCACGTTCGCGGCCGAGCCGGGATGATGACGGTGACGGATGATGACGGATCGCTCGCGCTGCGAGCGGGCACGCTTACTTCGCGCGCGTTTCTGCATTGTTATTCTGCATTGTTGTGTTAGAATTCCGACTCTCAAAAACTACTCACTATGATTGACGATTATGGGTTCGACGAGTTCGAACGAAACGAATTTCCTCTTGCTTATCTCATAACGATCCGAACTTACGGTACATGGCTGCATGGCGACGAGCGGACGTCCGTCGATACGCATGGACGCAATGAGTACGGCTCGCGGCGGATCAAGCCAAACCTGAACCTTGAAGAGCGTATGCTTGCAAACATGAAACAGGATGCGGTGTTGCTCGATCGCCGGCAGCGTCAGGTCGCCGACGAAGCGATCCGCGAGCTGTGTGCCGATCGCGGATATGATCTTCGGGCGCTGAATGTCCGGACAAACCACGCGCATTCGGTTGTCAGCGCGCAGACCGAGCCGGAGAGAATAGCCGACGCAATGAAAGCGCGGGCGACGAAGAAGCTCCGCGAAAAGGGTCTAGTCCCGCCGGGAAGTCGGGTTTGGTCGCGTGGCCGAAGCCGACGGCGTCTGTGGAAACCGCGCCACGTCGAGGCAGCGATCCGCTATGTCCTCTACTGTCAGGACAAGGCTTCGTTCGATGAATGGATGCATCGCAATGGCTACGGCGATGCGGAGAGCAATGCGGAAACGCGCACGGAGTAAGCGTGCACGGCCGCGGAGCGGTCGAGGCGTTGTGATTCGACGAGTGGATGCATCTCAATGGATACGGCGATGCGGCGAGCAATGCGGAAACGCGCACGGAGTAAGCGTGCACGGCCGCAGAGCGGTCGAGGCTTGGTGATTCGACGAGTGGATGCATCGCAACGGCTACGGCGATTCGGAGAGCAATGCGGAAACGCGCACGGAGTAAGCGTGCACGGCCGCGGAGCGGTCGAGGCGTGATGATTCGACGCGCACGGGATGATGACGGTGACGTGTGACAGCGGATCGCTCGCGCTGCGAGCGGGCACGCTTACTGCGTGCGCGTTTCTGCATTGTGCCTGCATTGTGACGTGTCGTTTGGCGCGAGCGGGGAGTGAGTGATGGGTATCGAAGCGCGACGACCGCGCTGCGGCCGGGCACGCTTACTTCGTGCGCGTTTCTGCATTGCGCGGCGTCGTTTGGCGCGAGCGGGGAGTGAGTGATGGGTATCGAAGCGCGACGACCGCGCTGCGGTCGGGCACGCTTCTGCGTGCGTTTCGCATGCCTGCATTGCGAGGTGTCGTTTGGCGCGAGCGGGGAGTGAGTGATGGGTATCGAAGCGCGACGACCGCGCTGCGGCCGGGCACGCTTACTGCGTGCGCGTTTCTGCATTGTGCCTGCATTGTGAGGCATTGGTTGGCGCGAACGGGGAGTGAGTGATGGGTATCGAAGCGCGACGACCGCGCTGCGGCCGGGCACGCTTACTGCGTGCGCGTTTCTGCATTGTGCCTGCATTGTGAGGTGTCGTTTGGCGCGAACGGGGAATGAGTGATGGGTATCGAAGCGCGACGACCGCGCTGCGGCCGGGCACGCTTACTGCGTGCGCGTTTCTGCATTGTGCCTGCATTGTGAGGTGTCGTTTGGCGCGAACGGGGAATGAGTGATGGGTATCGAAGCGCGACGACCGCGCTGCGGCCGGGCACGCTTACTGCGTGCGCGTTTCTGCATTGTGCGGGCGGGCGTAACAGGGCGAAACGGAAATTCATTGACTTAAGATCCCGGCAGGTCTAACATAGCTTTCAAAAACGCGTTCGGGTTTCCGTCGGATTGTACCGAATCCGTGAATTCGGAGTACAACAGGGTTAGGGTTCGTGTGCTTAAGGCTATGACGATCAAACAGGACAACCGGCTTCTTGCGATCCATACCCCGCTCGGCAAAGACTTTGTCCTGATCAACAGGTTCAAGTACGCCGAAGGGCTTTCGCGCCTGTTCACGCTTGAGATCGAACTGCTCCGCGAAGAGTCCGACCCGGGCTATGAACCGACCGTCATCGACCCGACGTCGATCGTCGGGAAGGCCGTCACGATGACCATCGACCAGCGCGACGGGACCGTGCGCGAAGTCACCGGCATCGTCAACCGTTTTTCTCAGGGCCATCGCGATACGCGATTCTCATACTACACCGCGTCGGTCGTGCCGCATCTTTGGCTGCTGACCCAGATCAGCCAGAGCCGCATCTTCCAAAACATCTCCGTCCCGGACATCCTGCGCAAGGTCTTCAAAGGTTTCGAGGTCGCGTGGCAGCTTCAGGGAAACTACAATCCGCGAAACTATTGCGTTCAATATCACGAGAGCGACTTTGACTTCGCCTCGCGCCTGATGGAAGAAGAGGGAATCTACTACTATTTCGAGCATTCCGGCGGCAAGCACAAGATGATCGTCGGCGACACGCCGCAGTCCCACGCATTGTGCCCTTCGAAAAGCCGCGTGCCCTTTTACATCGACGTCACGCGCCAGGCCGAGGACTACGTCACCTCGGTCAACCGCTGGCAGACCGATTACCGCCTGCAAACCGGAAAGGTGACGATGTGGGACTTCAACTTCCAGCTGCCGTCGCGCAAGCTCGATCACTCCAAAGAGAGCATCTTTTCGGTCGGCGACAACAAGAAGCTTGAAAGTTACGACTTTCCCGGCGGCTACGCGCGCAAGTACGACGGGGTCGACGGTTCGGGCGGCGAGCGCGCCGCAGATTTAAGCAAAGTCGACGGCGACAAGACGAAAACGGTCGAGACGTCGATGCAGTCGCTCGACGGCCAATACAAGGTCATCAACGCCACCGGCGACTGTTCGTCGTTGACCGCGGGCTACCGGTTCGAGCTTTTCAACCATCCCGGCGCGGCGAACAACGGGCCGTACGTGATCACCTCGGTCGCGCACGAGGGCGAGCAGAATCCGGGATACGTTTCCGACGACGAGGTCGAGCGGCCTTACTCGAACAGTTTTTCGTGCATCGCATACGGGTCGGGCGCGCCGCCTTTCCGGCCGCCGCGAACGACGCCGAAACCAATCGTGCGCGGCAGCCAGACGGCGTTCGTCGTCGGACCCGCGGGCGAGGAGATATTCACCGACAAATACGGCCGCGTCAAGGTTCAGTTTCACTGGGACCGCGACGGCCAGGTCAACGAATCAAGTTCGTGCTGGGTGCGCGTCGCGCAGGGCTGGGCCGGAAACAAATGGGGCTCGATGTTCATCCCGCGGATCGGGATGGAGGTCATCGTCCATTTTCTCGAGGGCGATCCGGACCAGCCGATCATCACCGGCTGCGTCTACAATCCGCAGACGATGCCGCCGTACACGCTCCCGGACGAGAAGACGAAATCGACCGTCAAGTCCAATTCTTCGAAGGGCGGCGGCGGTTTCAACGAGATCCGATTCGAAGATAAGAAGGGTTCGGAACAGATCTTCATACACGCCGAGAAAGATCAGGACATCCGCGTCAAGAACGACGCCAAAGAGCTGATACTGCACGACCGCCATCTGATCGTCGAGAACGACCAGCGCGAAAAGGTCAAAAAGGACAAGCACCTGAAGGTCGTCGGCAATCACAACGAAAAGGTCGACGGATCGATCTCGATCCACGCCGGCACCGACTTCGAAGAGAAGGCCGGGACGAAGTTCGCGGTCGACGCCGGATCCGAGATCCATTTGAAATCGGGAACGACGCTGACGATCGAAACGGGCACGTCCTTGACGCTCAAGGTCGGCGGCAACTTCATCAACATCAATTCCGGCGGGATCTTCATCAAGGGCACGATGGTGATGCTCAACAGCGGCGGCGCGGCGGGAAGCGGTTCGGGCAGCAGCCCCGAAGCTCCGGCCGAAGCGCTCGAGGCGGCCAACGCCGAACCCGGCGCGCGGGTTAGTTTGACTCCGAAGGCGCCGCCCGTGCGACCGGTCTTCCAGAGTCCGGCGGCGCTCGTATTGGTCAACGCCGCGCAAACCGGAGTGCCGTTCTGCGCGATCTGCGCGCGGGGGTAGGGATTTGCGAATTTCGAGTTGCGATTTGCGATTGGGGATTCGGGGGATTTGGGATTCAAGGGATTTGGGGATTCCAGATTCCAGGATTCCAGATTCCAGGATTCCAGATTCCAAGAATTCCAGGAATTCCAGGGATTCCAGGGATTCCAGGGATTCCAAGAATTCCAGGGATTCCAGGAATTCCAGGGATTCCAGAGATTCCAGGAATTCCAAGAATTCTGAATCTGGAATCTGGAATCTTGAACCTGAAATCTGGAATGTTTGGAATCTGGCGGCCTGTTGGAAAATCTGATTCGTGTGGAACACGCCGTAGCACCACGTGGAATGTTTGGAACAATCCCGGGCGTTGGACTGGTGTTATCGCAAGTTCGCGTGCTCCGCACGCTTGAAGAAGCGAATTTAGTTGTCAAACGGTTTTTTTCCGTTAGGCTACTGGAATGTTTGGAATCTTGATTCTGGAACCTGGAACCTGGAATGTTTGGAACTTGGAATGCTTGGGATCTGGAATCTTGATTCTGGAACCTGGAACCTGGAATCTGGAATGTTTGGAATCTGGAATGTTCGGAATCTTAAACCTGGAACCTTGATTCTGGAATCTGGAATGTTTTGAACCTGGAATCCGGAATGTTTGGAATCTCTGGAATCCGCGGAATCTATGAAGGAGCAGCTCGAAAAATACATTTTCCGCGACGACGCGTACACTTATGCGGTGCTTGACGGGGCGTCGGTGCCGGATCTGCCGCAGAGGCTTTTCGAGATGGATCCGCCGAATCTTTGCCTCTATCGCGGCGAGCTCTCGGACGAACTCATACACGTCGCGCCGTATGTCGTGCTGCTTGAACCCGGTTCGGATTTCACCAATTGGCTGCTCGGCGAATGCTGGGGCAAACACTGGGGCATCTTCGCGCAGAGCCCGGTTTCGCCGGTCGGAATGCGGAAACATCTGCGGGGGCTTCTGACCGTCAACGACGAGGACGGCAACCCTCTGCTTTTTCGCTATTACGACCCGCGCGTGCTTCTGCCGTTTCTGATGACGTGCGACATCGACGAGCTGAAGACGATCTTCGGACCCGTCAAGTATTATTTTTCGGAGTCGTTCGATCATTCCGAACTTTGCCGGATGAATATCGAGAAAGACGCATTGGTGCAGACGAAACTCGATCTGTCCCCGGACAGTCGGCGATAGGTGAACAAATGAGATTGACGGTCAGGCGAGAACAGATGGAGGTGATGGAAACGGTCGCGCAGGCCGGTTTCGAACGGCGTCTCGCGGACCGGATCCGGGCCGAATATCCGTTGTCGGTCGTGAAACTGCCCGACGGCGGCGAGTTTCCTGCGGCCGATCTTTCGGACGAGACTCTACACAAACTTGTCGCGGCGGGCATCGCGCGGGCACGCGGCTTTTCGATGAAGCAAGAATCGGCGATCGCCGGGTTCGTCGCGCTGATGTTCGACGTCTCGCCGAATTTCGACAAACACCGTTTGTGCCAGGTGCTCCTGACCGACGACGAGCAAGAGCCCGACGAGCGCATCGGTCCGATGCTCGACGTGTTGACCGATGCGAATTGGGAATCGATCCGAAAGGACTACGACCCGTCGGCGTGGGAAGAAAAAACGGAGCCGATCGAGGCGGCGCCGGACGCGGCGAAACCCGAAACGCCTGCGGCGCGCGAAGAGGATATCGGCGAAAAGACCGTGATCGTCAATCCGGCTGAAACCCCTGCGGCGGAAACGATCAAGCCGCCCGTGCCGGACAAACCGAGGGGCGTTTCTCCGGATGCGGATTTCGGGCTCGAAACGATGATCGATACTCCGAAGCCGGACAAGATGCAGAAAACGATGCGCGGCGGTAAAAAGAAGATCCCTTCAGAACCCGATTTCGGACTCGATACCGTGATCATCAAGCGCGAGGATTAAACGATGCCAGGAACTTCAGAACGGGCAAGAAACACGCAGAGCGGTTTCCCGGCGCAGCCGCCGGGCGCGGTGGCCGAGTGTCCGTTGAAGAAGAAGCCCGCGCAGGTCGAAAAAGCCCCGGTCGAGGTCAAGCAGACGTTCCATATGACGCAGCAGATCCTCCAGACGATGGGGGCGAAGCCGGCCGAGAAGAAAGAGGTCAAGAAGGCGTGGATCGAGATCATCCTCGTCGATATGGACGGCAAGCCGGTTCCGAACGTCCGCTACCGCATCACGCCGCCGGGCGGTGCGCCTGTCGAGGGGCGCCTGAACGAACACGGCCAGGCCGGTCTTTACCAGATCGACCCGGGCAATTGCAAAGTGACATTCCCCGATCTCGACAAGGACGCCTGGGATTGATCAATTTCGTCGGGTTTCAAATATGGCGCTCAACTATCAAGTAAAACAAGGCGACTGCATCTCGAGCATCGCGTTTGAGAACGGGTTCTTTCCCGATACGATCTGGGACCATCCGAACAATGCCAGGCTGAAAGAGCAGCGCAAAGATCCGAATATTCTGCAGCCGGGCGACATTGTTTTCGTGCCGGACAAGCGCATCAAGGAGCTGAGCGAACCGACCGATCAGGTTCATAAATACCGTTACAAGAGCGTTCCGGCGAAACTCAGCCTGCGCCTTTTGGTCAATGGCGAACCGCGGCGGAATACGCCGTTCACGCTTGAGATCGACGGCAATTTGACAACGGGAACGACCGACAGCGACGGGACCGTCAAAGTTTCGATCCCGCCTGACGCGAAATCCGGGAATCTGACCGTCGGCACCGGTGAGGATCAGATGAAATTCGCGCTCGACCTTGGCCGGCTTGATCCTATCGACCAGATCAGCGGCGTTCAGAAACGTCTCAATAATCTCGGATACGACTGCGGAATCGTCGACGGAACGCTCAACTCCGAAACGAAAAAAGCCCTGCAGGCTTTTCAGTCCCATTCCGGACTTCCCGCCAATGGTGAACTCGATGAAGCGACGAAATCGAAATTGCGGCAAACGCACGAGGGGAAATAGCGGAGAACAGCAATGTACGAGTATGAGCCGGAAGTAAAACCAGACGATTATCACGACAAGCTCGAAGAAAGGGAGTATGCTCTCGGGTCCAGGCTTGCGCTTGCGCGTTCGAAGCAAGATCGTTCAGAGCTCAATACGGCCGAAGTCAGTTATTGCAGCGTCCTGAAGTTATGGCTCGAGACGCCGGGCAAAATCGGGCCCGAGGACAAGGCGTTGGTCAACAAAACGTCTTCGGTTCCAACCGGAGACTCCGGTCGCTGGCACTTTGCGCCGAAAGAGGAAACGGCGAAGATCTGTTGGGAATTGCAGGGGAAACTCGCCTTGGACAAGTCCGCCCTGGCAAATCCGGTGGAACTCAGGATCGAACTGTTCGTCCGCAAATCAGAAACGCCGTTCTGGGCCAAGTCGATGAAATGGAAAGCCGGCGAATGCCCGAAACGCGGTTCCACGGAATTCGACGGACGACTGGCAGAGGATCTCTTCAAGACCGCCGCCGGCAAATCGGCGCCGACCGACGACGTTGCGATCGTCTGGTCGGACAAAACGCGGTTTCCCGATGGAGTTCTGACGGTCGATCAGTCGCCTTTTAAGGTCAAGCTCTCAATAGTTTCGGCCGGTGAGCCTCGAATGATCGCCGCCAAATGGGTTCATTTGGACATCCTCGTCGATTCGCTCGAGTTGCACTGGGGCGATTATTCGATGCTGCCGCCGGTCCGTCCCGACATCACGGATCCGGCAAATCTGAAGAAGATCCTCGGCGACCGAACCGACCCGCTCAACGTCAAGAAGGGCTTCGAAGAGAAGATTCTCGAAGAATTGAAGGCGGCAAAATCGGAACCGGTCGAAGGCTTTGTGCACGAGGTCAAACTAACGAGCAATCTTTTTGCGTTTCAGAAAAAACAGGCCCCGCACATCGAGTCTTATCTCAAGAACACCGATTTCGAGAGCTACAAGGCGCTTTGGGGAAACGGCGCCCGAATTCCTCTGACCGTCAAAGCGTTCATCAAGAAATCAACGAAAGACGGGAAAACCGACGCGGTGCCGGAAGCGCTCGGCAAATCGAGGATACTCTGGGATTGGGAAGAGAAAAAGGCGGACCGTTGGAAGACGATGATCGCGGGAACGACCGCGACCAAAACAGACGCATTCCTGACCGAGGCCTTTAGAAAGAACGATCCGGTCAAGCCGGTGGCGAAATCCAACTGTCCGCGAGACTTCGGCGGCAAACACGGCGACGGATCGGCGAATGCCCTGGTTTTCCCGGAACAGGACGCCACCGTCGAGTTCCCGTTCGAAGTCAAAAAGAGCGCCGGGCGCAAATGGTCGTCGCTCAGCACGTTCGGGACCGGGGAAAAGCGAGGGATCAGCGCCGGTATCTTTCAGCCGGCACGCTTCGCGGGCGATGCATACAAGATCGCGGCGTACCTCCATTTTGAAAGCCAAACGGATGACGAAGCCGACATCGCGGCGCCTCCGCCCATCCGGACGAAGCCCTGCGAATTCAAGGTTTTCCGGCGGATAAATCTCAACTCGCTGCGTCGCGGAAATCCGGCTTCGGCACCTGCCACCCTCGACAACGCGGTCAAGACCGATTATTTGAAAGAACTCGATATGGTCGTCGAGGTCAACCCGTTGCCGGTCGACAACGGCGCGTACGTCTCGGCGCTCAGAACCGCGCTCGGGAGGGTTTGCCGCAAGGAACATTTTGTCGATGAGATCGCCGAATTGCCGCAACTTTCGATGATGGCGCGATTTGCGGTCGACACGAATCCGCCGCCCGATTCCCCCGGCATCGTTTTTCGCGACTGGGACGCGATCAAGAGCGATATCGAGACCCTGTTCCGGGATAATTCGATGCGGAAGGTTGCCAACCCACTGGCGAATCTGATGGACGAAAAGGTAACCGGGCAGACAAGCGGCGCGACGGGAGATCTGATCAGTACGGCCGAAGGTCAGTTCATACTCTATTCGACCGGCGCGGCTCTGACGCCGGGCGAACAGGTGACGGGCCAGTCATCGAACGCGGTCGGCGCGTTGAATTTCAGCGCTGCTGTCCGTAGCTGCTGGGGGCATCAGGTCAATGTCGTCTCACAAACAGTGAACGACCATAAGATGTACAAGGAATCGATCAAGATCGTCTTTCCGAACAATGAAGAGGTGGCCGTCAAATACACGGAAAAGACCGGGTGGAAGAAGACGCTGTCGTCCGATCTGCCGGAGTCAGCCAAGATTCCTCTAGCGGCCGCGTTTGGGCGTGCGGCCGCAGCCCACGATCAACGCAATTCGTTCGACATCAATGTATTTGCCCGGACGGACAGCGATAATGCACGGGAGCGGCACAGGAACTTGACTGATTTCCTGAATGGATTTTTCGCTGACGGCAGCATGCTCGATCGCAAGCCGGTCTGCGATCGCGTCGTGGGCGAACTTCGCAAGACGTTTGTCGGCCGCAATACTGCCAAGTATCAGAAGACGTTCGCTTTGTTGCTGATTGGCGAGATTGTTTGGGAATATGCTGCGCAAAGGCATCGTGACGAGGAAGGTATTTTTCTTCTTCACATTCCCGGACGATACAAAGGCTACAGTTTCGCCGACGACACCGACAACACGCAGATTCCAGCTAAAATGCCGAAGGTTCAGGGCGCGGTCTATCCCGAGTTGACCGGCGACGGAAACAATGCGCCGTTTCGCGCGCGCGATCGGGCCGTGGCCTTTATGGCAACCGTTTCTGACGGCGAATCGGACGGGAAGACGGCGAAGACTCCGGAATCGATCATCAAACACGAGCTCGCGCATGCCTTGTTTTTGCCGCACGCGATGTTTAAGACTGAGGCGGGCAAGATTACTCCGACGCCGAAACCGCATTGCCACGTCAAGGACGACGACTGTCTGATGAATTACGACCTCGCTCCGGAGAATTTCTGTGGAATGTGCATTATGCGTCTCCGCGGGTGGAACTGGAAGGTCGAGGCGTTTCAAAGCGTCACCGCCGTCAAGATCCTGGACGGCGACAGCGTGACCTATCTGGCGGCTGCGGGCGTTCAATATACGAACCTTCCGAAAGATGCGAAATGGATCGATCCGGTCCATACGAGGAATATCGACCGGCTCGGACGAAAGGTCCGCGTCAAGGTCGAATTCGCGGCGGGCGTCCCGGGAGACAAGTGCTACGTCCAGTTGTTTGCGCATCGGAACAACGCCGTTTATTCGGATGCCGAAAAGGGCCGGAAGCCCTCGTTTAACTACAGTCTTGAGTCGGCCGAGGCGGCGCTCGGCGAATTCGAATTCGTCAAAGGGCCGGTGATCGAAGGACAGCGCGATCTGAACAACAGTTTCTTCACGGAAGTTGAACTGTCTCCGGCGGTCGGCGACCGCTACAAGATCGTTGCCTGGGGAGACGACCAAAATCAGGCGGAGAGTTTCGAGATCCGTTCGTGGCGGGCGATGTACTATTCGGTTTTAAGATATGCGGACCCGCAATCGGTTGGCACCGGGCAGATCTCAAACGCTTTGGACAACACGTTTCTTCCGAACTTCACGCGCTGGATCTTCGCCGGCGAGGTTGCCGATCCGTCCATTAAACTGCTCGGTACCGAAAGCCCGTCGCACGGATCGACGACTACGCTCGTCCGGGATGCGACGAATGTCGCCTGCGCCAATCTGCTGGGGAGACAATACCCGGATCTCGATCCTTTTTTGGCGCGGATCGCGCTGATCAGTATGTGTGTCACTCCGCGCGTGATAAAGACTACGGCGGTCGTTGCTCAGGTCGGAACCGGAACGGGCCCGGCGCGGATTCAGATCCGCAATCAAGCGGACACGAACGTCGGGGGCGTTCACTATGATCTTCGGAAGGGGCTGTACCATAACCTGGGGCCGAACGGCTTTCTCGAAAATGCGAAACCGCTCAACCCGGCAATACCCGGCAACCAGTACTACGTCGGCGGGTCAGTGACGCTTCACCGGCAGAGCGCGACGTCGACGCTTGACGGCCGCATAACGCGCGCCGGCAACGCGCGCGTCGTCGTAACCGCGGCCGGATTGCCGGGCTCGCCGAAAGCGATCGATGTTCCCGTCGCGTTGAACGAGAGCAGGGATACGGTTGCCGGTAAGATCCGTGGGGTTCTGTCAAACGACGGCGCAATCACAAATCTTTTCGATGTCGGCGGCCAGCACGAATTGGTCATCCTGATCAAGAAAGCGAACGGCGCTCATGATGCTACGTTGAATATCGCGGTCGACAACGGCACGTGCGCCGGTCTGACGCCCGCGCCCGTCGCCACCAATACGGCAGCCGGAGTAGCCGGTCCGACCGGGGTGAACGGAATTACCATCCCGATCGATTTTGCGGCCATCACACCGATCGTTGCCGATCCGATTAATCGGCCGGGTGCCTTCGTCGAAGCGGACGTTCAGGTCAACAATCTAATGCACAACGGCCTCCCGGTCCCGCAGCAGGCCGGAACGATCACGATCGAAGTCTACGTGTTGAACAAATTCGTCAACGGAATGGCGCGCCTGCAAGCGGCGGAGGCCAACGGGATCATCATTATGCCGGCAGCGAGAGATTTCAAAGTGAATCCTCCCGGCGGTCAGTTGAATGCGATCATCCACGAATTGGGCCATTGTATGGGAATGGTCGCCAATGTTGCCGAAACCGGACTCGATCCGCATCAATTCCGATACAACCACAACGGAGACCACTGCAGCAGCGGTCTCGCGCGAACGCTGGCCAACGACGGGCCAAGCTACCAGGTGCCGGGGAATACGGACATCGCGGGATGCGTAATGTTCGGATTTACCTCCAACAACGCCCCACGCACTACCTTCTGCCCTGATTGCGAGGCGGCAATGAAGAGAATTGATCTGTCCGGCCTGCTTTGAGGAGCGAGCGTAAGTTGGCAAAAAACAAGCGGCGTTCTGATTGATTTCCAAAGAGTTGGGTTGACAAGAAAAAAGCTGTTGCGCTAGTCTTATCATTCGCGTTTTGTTGAGCGATGTGGTTAGAATTGTTGGAGTTTGCGCGATCGCGGAACGCGGAGACAGTTTATTTGATCACTTTTCGCAAAATGTGGTCGGTTCGTCTAGGGGTCTAGGACACCGCCCTTTCACGGCGGCGACACGGGTTCAAATCCCGTACCGACTACCATCCATTCTTTATTAGTTCGCATCTCAAGAAATGATTCGCTCTCAACGGAGCGGATCATTTTTTTTGAACCCGTGCCCGCGAAAGGGAGGTTGCCCGCGAATCACGCGAAAGACGCGAAAAACACGATGGAAAATCCTATTTTCGCGTTTTTGGCGTCTTTCGCGGGGCGTTGAATTTACGAATCTATTTCGGGTGTCGCGGCGTTTAACGGCTGTGGGTTATTCTTTAATTATGATCAGGAAGTCTTTATCAGTTCTAATTGTCTGTTTCGCGGCCGGGTTTGCCGCTTTCGGGCAGTCGAATCAGAACGACACGGTTCTCGTGCTGCCGTTCGAGAACGCCTCCGGCAAGGCGGAATTCGGATGGGTCGGCGAGAGTTTCGCTTCGTCGCTGTCGGAACTCCTGAAAGTCCCGAGCCTCAACGTTGTCAGCAACGACGAGCGCAAGATAATCCAGCAGCGTTTGCGCGTCCCGCTGACGATCCTGCCGAGCCTCGCGACGGCGCTCAAGCTCGCGCGCGAGTCGAAGGCGACGATTCTGATCGCCGGACGCTACACGATCTCTCCGGCACAGGGTGAAACGGTGGCTTCGATCAGCGTCACGGCGAAGATCATACGCGTCAACGAAGGGCGGTTCCTGAGCGAAGAATTCCCGGACGGCCGCAAGATCACGCGCGACATCGATCTCAGCGATGCGTTGCTCAACCTGCAGACGATGCAGGGGCAGATGGCCTACCGGATTCTCTATCAGCGCGACAAGGCGCTGCCGTTCCGCTTGAACGACTTTATCGAGCAGGCGAACAAAGTCCCGGCGCGCGCTTTCGAAGCATATATCAAAGGGCTTTTGACGCCCGACTCCGACGCGATCTCGCGCGAGGGTTATCTGAAGAACGCGCTGAGGATCTACGCCGAGGACGAAAAGACCAAGGGCGGAATCTACGCCGATGCGGCGCTCGAACTCGGCCACCACTATCTCGCGTCCCAGAAGTTCGCCGAATCGATCGACGCGTTCGCACGGATTCCCGCCGAGGCTCCGCAGTATGCCGAGTCGGCGTTTTACACCGGACTCATCCATTGGCAACAGCAGAATTACGAACAGGCGCTCGCGGTTTTGCGGCCGCTCGCGGAAGACCTCAAACTGACGAGCGTCTACAACACGATCGGCGCGATCGCGGTGCAGGCGTCGCGGGCCGATAAAAAGAACAAGGCCAAGGCGTCGGCGCTTCTCGCCGAAGGAATCGACCATTTGAAGAAGGCGCTCGATTCGGCGCCGGACGCCGCGGACGTGCGGTTCAATTATGGCTTCGCACTCTTTTTGAACAACCAATACGCCGAATCGGCTCTGCAGCTGCGGCCGGTGCTGGCGATCTCGCCGAAGGACGGCGAGTCGTACTTTTTGCTGGCGAAGGCGACCGAGATACTGAAAGAAGCGAATTCCGCGGATTTCGACAATATGGCACGGCAATTTCTGGTCGCCGGCGACCGCTACGCCAAGCTTCAGGTCGAATGGGGCCGCGCGAAAACGGTCGACACCATCGGTATGCGGATCACGCAGCCACCGCGCAAGGATTTCGTCAGCGTGATCCTTATCAAACGCCAGGCGACGCCGACACCGACTCCGGTCAACGAGACCGAAGCGCTGCTCAACCTGGCGCGCAAGCACTATCGCGACGGCCGCGACGACGAGGCGATCGAGGTTCTTCGACGCGTCCTTGTGAGCGAGCCGATGAGCGCCGAAAGCTACTACCTTCTCGGTATGATCCATATTCGCCGCACGGACTTCGACCAGGCCGTCAGTTCGCTCAAGACGGCGCTCTTCTGGGACAACCGTTTGACCAATGCGTATATCGCGCTGGTCAAGATCTATGTTGACCGCAAAGACTGTCTCCAAGCGCAAAACTATCTGCGTTCGGTCCAGGAGATCGACGGCGAAAATCAGGAAGTTCAAGGCTTGCAACGGATGGTCGAGCGTTGTTCGGCAAAGTGATGCCGATTTGGGAATTGGGATTTGTGATTGCGGATTTGGGGGGCTTCGATACCAAACGCTCCGTCTGCGTCGCGCCAAACCAATCCATCGCGCGGCATAACCGCGGGCATCTCGACCGCTCCGCGGCCGTACCTCCTTACTTCGTGCGGGGTTCTGCATTCTTGCGGCGATTCCGGCTTGTAATTCCGCAACCGATTCGGACTTCTACCAAATAGTGTAAGTGGCGATCTGGGATTGCGGGTGAATAATTCGGTATCGTGCTTCGCTTTCGTTGGCGCGTGATTTGCTAACTGTAATAAACATAAGCAGTTAGGGCAGTTGCCCCAATCCACGATCCAAATTCCCGAATCCCAAATCGCTTTGGCACGCAAAGTGCATTAGCTATAAACGGCTAGCTTGATGCAACTTGATCAAGACCCCGCCGCCACCACTTCTCCGAGCGCGGTTTGCCACTGTGCTTGACCACCTTCCGAGCGTTCCTTCAGTTGTCCTTCCATTTATGAGCCCGATTCGAAAGAGTCGGGCTCACCCGCTTTTAAATCATTTATTTACTTGGGTTTCGACCGCTTTGTCCGGGCTCTTACCGCCACCAAGCCCAATAAAAACGGCTCCAAATCAAATTGACTGAAATTCTTCCAACTTCGGGACGCGCGCCTGACAAAAATCGTCATTTTCGGCTGACAATTTTTGTGGCGTCGTCAGATTGACCGTTCAGACTGAACGGGCCGCGGTCAAATTGAACGAAAACCGCTCAAAACGCCGCGTTCAATCGTTCGGCACCCGCAACTTTGCTAAAATGGCGACGCGATGAAACTCTTTCGGAAATTGCGGGAATTGATGCCGGCGATGCAAAACGCCGCGCTGTCGTTCTTGTCCGCGGTCCTGCTGACATTCGCGTTTCCCGATTTCGAAGCGTGGCCGTTGGCGTTCGTCGCGCTCGTCCCTCTGTTTCTTGCGATCCGTCGCGAGTCGGAATCCGTCGGGCGATCGTTTTCGATCGGCTGGATCTTCGGCACTGCATTCTTTTTCGGCACCTGTTCCTGGCTTACGTTCGCGCCGATCACATACGCTTCGCTGCCGTGGCCGCCGGTTTATTTTCTGATGCTCTGCGCCGCGGCCGGCGCGGGGATCTTCGTCGCCCTCTTTTCCGCCGCCGCGGCATACGTCTTTAGGCGTTTCGGCGCGCCGGCGATCGCGTTTTTTCCGGTTCTTTGGGTGTTCGGCGAATTCCTGCGGATGTGGATTTCGGGCAACAACTGGAACGCGATCGGCTATTCGCTGGCGTTTTCGGGCTCGCCCGCGCTCGCGCTCGCGCGGATGGGCGGCGTTTACCTCGTCGGATTTTATGTCGTCGCGATCAATGCGTTGATCTTCTTTGTGATCTCGACAACCGCATCCCTGATCCGGCGTGAACCCGGCGGGAGTACCGCACGGGGAATCCTCCTCGCAGCCGCGTTCGTCGTTCTGACCGGCGTCGTTGTTGTCGAATCGACTTCGATCCTGCGAGCCGTCCGTCCTATTGAGACGAAGTCCAGTGAAACGTACGTCGTCGCTGTCCAACCAAACGTTCCGATGGACGGACTGACGTTCGAGAAATATCAGCGGCTCCTCAAGAGACATATCGAGCTTGCCGAACAGAAGCTCACAGAGCGCACCGACGACCGGCCGACGCTTGTGGTCTTTCCGGAATCGCCGATGTTGTTCCAATATGGCGACGACGAAAAGCTCCGTGAGTTTCTCAGGCAGTTTGCCGAACGCAACAAAACGGCCGTTCTGTTCAATTCGGCGGAGGCGAGTCCTGACGGGAAGCAGCTGATGAATTCGGCGTTGATGATCAACGACACGGGCGCAAAGGTCGGGCAATACGACAAGATTTTTCTCTTGCCGTTCGGCGAATTCATCCCGTTTCCGGAACCGGTCGCGAGCTGGATGCCGGCGTTCGTCGGGAACTTCAAGAAGGGAAACGAGTACGACCTGTTGCCGGTCGGCGATGCGAAGGCCGGCGTGATGATCTGTTTCGAATCGCATTTTGGCGGACTGTCGAACGAATACGCCCGAAACGGCGCGGACCTGCTGATCGAGATGACGAACGACGGCTATCTCGGCAAAACCGCCGTTCTGCGGCAACATTTGGCGAATTCGGTCTTCCGGGCCGTCGAGACGAACCGTCCGCTGTTGCGTGTGACGAACGTCGGCGTCACGGCGTACATCGACCGGGACGGCACGGTCTCCGATACGCCTGAAGCGTACGCCGAGGCCGCGCGCCTCTGGACGGCGCGAAGGTCCGACGGTTCGCAGACCAACTACGTTCGCTTCGGCGACTTGTTCGCGTGGCTGTGTTCGCTTCTCAGCATCGCGCTCGTTGCAGCTATTCGCTTTCGTCCGGACAGGAGCGGATAGGGAGATTTGGGATTTGGGATTTGGGATTGGGGATTGGGGATTTGCGATTTGGGATTCCAGATTCCAGATTCCAGATTCCAGATTCCAGATTCCAAATTCCAGATTCCGGATTCCAAATTCCAAATTCCAGATTCCAAGATTCCAAGATTCCGGATTCCAAATTCCAGATTCCAAATTGTCGGTACCATCTGCGGTAGAGGTTGTGTCAAAACTCCGATTTGTCTTCGGTTTTATGAATTGCCACTAGCTTCAGCTAGTGGATCGAGATTCAAACCTGATCCCGGCTTTAGCCGCAGTATTGGGCTAAAGCCAAGAAAGTCTTGGGGTTACGCTGCCCACTAGCTGAAGCTAGTGGCAATTAGAAGAAAGCCGTTTGATTTTGATCTATGAACTCAAACTTCTGAAGGTTTCGACACAGCCTCGGTAGCGGATGGTTGAAGATCGGTTGGCATCAATACTTCGGTCCGTGAGTGCCGCAACCAACCATCCGCTACCGCAGATGGTACCGACTCGACGCGATTGCAACGCGATTCGGGATTCCCAGTCTGGAACCCTTGGAATTCTGGAATCTTGGAATCTCGAACCTTAACCTTGGAATTTGGAATCTTGGAATCCTTGGAATCCTTGGAATCCTTGGAATCCTTGGAATCCTTGGAATCGTGGAATCGTGGAATCTGGAATCTGGAATCTTGGAATCCTGGAATCCTGGAATCCTGGAATCCTGGAATCCTGGAATCCTGGAATCTGGAATCTGGAATCCGGAATCGCCATTTTGAGGTTGGTTCGCGCGAAGCGCTCATTGCAACCGGGACGGTTGCGCTCCAATCGCAAATCGCAAATCGCAAATCGCAAATCCCAAATCCCAATTCCCAAATCCCAATTCCCAAATCGTAAATCCCAATTCCGTCGGTTTTTGTGATATAAATTATTGAACTCATTTTTTTCACGAAACACACAATGGAATTATCAGAATTACAATCCAAATTCGAACAATTAAGAGTTAAGGTCGAGCAACTCGGGAGGTTTCTTTGACGCGCCTCGCAAAAGGAACGAGCTCGATATTCTTGAAAAACAAATAGCCGAACCCGACTTCTGGAACGATTCGGAACGGGCCCAAAAGATCGTCCAACAGCGTTCGCGCCTCGAGCGTGCGCTCGGACTGCAGGAAGACTTCGAATCGTCGTTGGGCGATGCCGAAGTGCTGATCGAGTTCTCCGAGACCGATCCCGGATCTTTGACGGAACTTGAAACCGTTCTCGCGCGTTTGGAAGTACAGGTTGCCGAGGCCGAAACGCAGAGCTTGCTCTCCGGCGAAACCGACCCGAACAACGCGATCTGTTCGATCCAGGCCGGCGCCGGCGGCACCGACGCCCAGGATTGGGCGCAGATGCTTCTGCGGATGTATCTCCGCTGGGCGGAGCGGAAAGGCTTCAAGGTCGAGATGATCGACGAGCAATCGGGGAGCGAGGCCGGACTCAAGTCGGCCACCTTCCGCGTCGAGGGCGATTACGCATACGGATTGCTGGCGAACGAGGCCGGAGTCCATCGCCTTGTGCGGATCTCGCCGTTCAACTCGGGTGGCAGCCGCGAGACCAGTTTCGCGTCGCTTTTTGTTTCGCCCGAAATCGACGAAAATATCGAGGTTGACATCCAGGACAAGGATCTTCGCATCGACACGTATCGTTCGTCCGGCGCGGGCGGCCAGCACGTCAACGTCACCGATTCGGCGGTTCGCATCACGCATATTCCGACGAACATCGTCGTGACGTGCCAGAATCAGCGCTCGCAGATCCAGAATCGCGCCGTCGCGATGCAGGTCCTGCGGTCGAAGCTTTACGAACTCGAACTCGAGAAACGACTCGCGGATTCGGCCGAGCTCGAGGCGACGAAGCAGGACATCTCGTTCGGCTCGCAGATCCGAAATTACGTCTTGCATCCATACCGGCTGGTGAAGGACACGCGGACGAAGCTTGAAGTGACCGATGTCGAATCAGTCCTCGACGGCGGGATCGACGGGTTTATCAAGGAGTTCCTGATCTTTAAGAAAGGTGGTTGATCCTTTGCGCGTAGTGCCGCCGGGCCGGAACAGGAAAGAGCGCCGATGACGTCGAAATGATCAGAGAACCAGCAGCAACGATTGAATAAGATGGCAACTGCCGTACGAAAAAAAGCCGAGACCAGAAAGAAGCACACGCACACGAACGAGGTGATCGCCGTGATCCTTGTCGCGTTGGCGTTGCTCGTTTTTCTGTGTCTCGTTTCGTACGATGTCGGCGATCCTACCTTCAACACCTCTTCGACCCAGAAAACGCAGAACTGGATCGGTGTCGTCGGTGCGAACTTCGCCGAGGCGCTGATGTCGGCCGTCGGGGTGATCTCCTATTTGCTTCCCGGATTGGTCGCGCTGATGGCCTGGCGCGTGTTTCGCTCTCAGGATCTGCGGGTTTCCGTTGGGCACGTCATCGGTTACGTCGTCTTCGTTGCGGCGCTGTCCAGCCTCGCGGCGATGTTCGGATTTCACGGCGGCGTGGTCGGCGTCTTTTTCCAACAGATGTTTTTCGGATTGCTCGGCAAGATCGGCACCATCGTGCTCTTGTTTGCCGTCGCGGTCGCGGCGTTGATCCTGATCACCAATCTGTCCCTCGGTTGGTTTTTCGGCACTTTCAGTTTTGCGTTCCGGAATCTGGGCGTTCACATTGCGGAATGGCGCGCCAAGCGCCGCGGACGTGAAAGCATCGCGGCCACAGCTGAAACAAAGGAACTCCCGGTTCCGAAAGCGAAAAAGGAGGCGCCGGTGATCCTGAAGGGCGACACCGTACCGTTTCCGACCAAAGAGGTCAAGATCCGCGAAAGTGTTGCGGCGATTTTCGACGAGCCGAAATCCGAACCCGCGACCGTTCCGGCCGACGATGTCGCGCCGTTCGAACCATCGGAGATCGTCCCGCCGACCATTTCGGGCGCGGACGAACCGGCGATCGATGACGATGCGCCGCCGTTCGAGGACCTGATCGCCGAAAGCGCGAAGATCCCGATCTCGCCTGTGCGTCAGACAGGCGATCTCGAGGCGATCCGGATCGATGACGGCGACCTCGAGCCCGAAGAGTTCAAGCCGGCAAAGAAAATGCGGAACTATGACGGGTATTTGCTTCCGACGACGGATTTTCTTGTTCCGCCGGCGGCGCGCATCGAGCAGAAAGATGAAGAACTGCTCGCGATTGCCGAGGAACTCGCGGAAAAAACGAAGGAATTCAACGTCAACGGCCGCGTGATGCATATTTGCCAGGGCCCGGTCGTCACGACCTACGAGTTCAAACCCGACCCGGGCGTCAAATACTCGCGCGTGACGGGGCTTTCGGACGATCTTTGCCTCGCACTCGAAGCCGAGTCGATCCGCATCGACCGTATTCCGGGCAAAGCCTATGTCGGGATCGAGGTTCCGAACCGCGAACGGGAAACGATCCAGCTCCGTGAGGTGATCGAGTCGCGCAAGTTCAAGGACTCGAATTCGTTGCTGACGATCGCGCTCGGCAAGACCATCGACGGGCTCAACTACATCGCCGATCTGGCGAAGATGCCGCATTTGCTTATCGCCGGCGCGACCGGCGCGGGCAAATCGGTCGGCGTCAACACGCTCGTCGTCTCAGTTCTTTACAAGGCGAAACCGGACGAGGTCAAGTTCATTATGGTCGATCCGAAGCGGCTCGAACTCGGCGTTTACGCCGACATTCCGCATCTCGCGACGCCGATAATCACCGACCCGAAGCGCGCCGCGATCTCCTTGCGGTGGGCGGTTTCCGAGATGGAACGCCGCTACAAGGAACTTGCCGGCTGGGGTGTCCGCAACATCGACGGCTACAACGTCGAGGTCAAGAAACGCAACGCGGCGAAGATGTTCGACGACGACGGAAACCCCTGGCCGACGCTTCCTTACATCGTGATCATCATCGACGAACTTGCCGATCTGATGATGGTTTCGGGAAAGGAAGTCGAAGAGTCGATCACGCGTCTGGCGCAGATGGCGCGCGCGGTGGGAATTCACCTTGTTCTCGCGACGCAGCGTCCTTCGGTCGATGTCATCACGGGCTTGATCAAGGCCAATTTTCCGGCCCGGATCAGTTTCCGGGTTTCTTCAAAGGTCGACTCGCGGACGATCATCGACGCCAACGGTTCGGAACGTCTTCTCGGCCGCGGCGATATGCTTTTCCTGCCGCCGGCGACCTCGCAGCTCGTGCGCGTTCACGGGGCGTTCGTCGATGAAAAGGAGATCCACAAGATCGTCGAACATATCAAGGCGCAGGGCAAACCGGAATACGACACGTCGATCACGAAGACCGACGAGGAACTCGACGATTCCGGCGATCTTCCGGGCCGCAAGGATCCGCTTTTCTGGGACGCAGTCCGAAGTGTCGTCGGCGCGAAACGCGCTTCGACGTCTCTATTGCAACGCCATTTGCGGATCGGATACGGCCGCGCGGCGGCGATTCTCGACGCGATGGTCCGCGAAGGATACATCGGCGAAATGGACGGCAGCACCCGCGCCCGGCCGATCCTTCAGAAGGCTTACGACGACCTCGCCGATCTCGAAGAAATGGGCAGTTAGGCCCGTAGATTTCATCCTCGGTTTTCCACAGATTCCTGTGGAAAACTCTGTGGAAAACCTCTTTTCCACACGGTTAAATGTTGCAATGTAATGAACTTTTAACATTTTGCACATACCCTCGACAAACCAAATATGCAACCTCATAACTCTAATGATTGCAACATTTGCACGGTAACAATTAAGCTTGCGGCTTCACTGATTTTGGCCGTTTTGGCGCTTTGTGGATGCCAAAACGCGCCTAAACAAGGTTTAATTGTTGAATCTAAAGAAAAAGAAGCGACAGAGCGTCTCAACCTCAATACCGCGACGGTCGCCGAGATCGAAAAGCTGCCCGATATCGGACCGAAACTCGCTGCAAAAATCGTTGAACATCGAGAGAAATTCGGACCGTTTCGCAAGACATCGGACGTCATCCTCGTCCACGGAATGAGCGACGGCCGCTTTCGCAAGATCCGAGACGCCGTCACCGTCCGCTAACCCGGACAATCACAATTTATGTTGGACCAATCCTCGCTCAGGGCGTTCTCACGCTTTCCGTTTCTGTGGCTCGTTGCCGCCTTCTCTTCCGGGATCATCGTCGCGAAGTTCGTTTCGATCCCGCTTTGGGCCGCGCTTCCGGTTTGCATCCTCGCGGCCCTCGGCGCCGTCTCGACCGGTCGTTCGTATTCCGGCGGCTATGTGCTTCTCGCATTTTTTGCGGCAGGCGCCGCCGCTTACGCCCTCGACGTCCCGGCTTCGCACCGGATACGTTCGATGTTCGAACGCGGCGCGATCGGCTCCAGGGAACCACTCGAAGTTCGGGGCGTCCTCGTCGCTGAACCCGAAGACGCGGTCGGCGGACGCTTCATCGAGGTTAGCGTCGACTCGGTCGTTGTCCGCGGAGCTCGACAGCGTGCGACGGGGCGCGTCAAGCTCTTTGCGCCGGCGGCAAACCAGGAGATCGAGTCGGATTACAGGAATCTCGGTCTCGGCTATGGAGATATGGTCGATATCGTCGTCCGACTCGACCGTGACGAGAACTTTCGGAATCCCGGAACTGTCTCGCGGATCGCGCAACTCGATGCGCAGTCGATCGACGCAGCCGGGACGATCAAGAGCCCATTTCTGATTACCAAGCTCGAAGCGGGCGGCGGTCCGTTCGAGGTCCTATACCGAGCCCGGAAGAGCCTGATCGGCGCGTTTCGTGAAGCGTTCGGCGTCTCGACGGCCGGCGTGTTGATCGCGTCGCTGCTCGGCAACAAGCAGTTCCTCGACCGCGAGACCGCGGAGCTCTTTCGCGACGGCGGGACGTTTCATATTCTCGTGATTTCCGGGCTTCACATCACATTCATCGGCGGATTGATCGTCGCTATCCTGCATTTCTTGAGGCAAAGCCGCTGGCGACAGCTGCTGATCGCGGGTTCGATGATCTGGGCGTACGCGATTGCCGTCGGCGCCGAGGTTCCGGTTGTCCGCGCGGCGCTGATGTTCTCCGTCGTGCTTTTCGCGCGGGCCATCTACCGGGACGGCAACCTGTTGAATCTGTTCGGAATGTGCGCGTTCGCGATTCTCGTGTGGCGCCCGTCCGAGCTGTTCTCGCCTTCGTTTCAACTGACGTTCGTGAGCGTCGGCGCAATCGTCGCCGCCGCGTTTCCGCTGATCGAGAAGATGCGTGCGATCGGCGAATGGCGACCGACCGCCGAACATCCGTTCCCGCCCAGCGCGCCGCCTTTGCTGATCAGGTTTTGCGAATCGATCTACTGGCGAAGTGAGATCTGGGAGATCGATTCGCGGCGCAATATCTGGTCGGCGAACTTGCTGAAGTCGGGACGTGCGAAGTTCGCGCCGATTTTGGTTCGCTACTTTTTTGAAGGAGTGGTTGTTTCGCTGATCGTGCAGGCGGCGCTTCTGCCTTTGTCCGTCTGCTATTTCAACCGTGTCGCGTTCGGGTCGGTCGCGCTCAATCTTTGGGTCGGGTTTCTTCTCGCGATCGAGAGCTTCGCGGGTCTCGCGGCCTTGGTCGTTTCGCTCTTCAGCGAATACGCGGCGGTTCCGCTGGTCGCGCTGACCGACGCGCTGAACTCCGTCCTTTTGTTCGGACCACGCATGTTCGCGGCGTTTGGACTCGGCGGATTTCGTTCACCGGTCTACACCGGACCGTTCCAGGCGGTCTATGTTCTCTTCTATTTTCCGCTGATCGTCCTGGCGTGGCGTTTGAATCGCTGGAACCCGTTCGAACTTGCGCCACAGCCGCGGGTTCGCAACGGCCGTATGATCACAGCCGCGGTCTGTCTGGTCGCGATCGTCGCGTTTCATCCGTTCAGCGCGCCGCGCGCCGACGGCCGTCTGCGCGTCGATTTCATCGATGTCGGTCAGGGCGATTCGGCGCTTGTCACGTTTCCGAACGGCGAAACTATGCTCATCGACGGCGGCGGACGGCCCAACTATCAAAGACTCAGCGTCGAACGCGTGGACGGGACGAGCGAGCCGTTCGAGCCGGACCGGATGACGATCGGCGAAGCGGTCGTTTCGAGATTTTTGTGGCATCGGGGGCTCTCGCGTGTCGATTATCTCGTCGCGACGCACGCCGACGCCGATCACATTCAGGGCCTGGCGGATGTCGCGCGAAACTTCGCCGTTCGAAACGTGTTCATTGGCCGCGAGGCCCCCGACGACCCCGATTTTCGTGCGCTTGTGAGCGTTCTGAGGGCCAGGGCGATTCCGGTGTCCGAGGTTCGGCGCGGCGCGTTGCTCGACATCGGCGGAGCCCGCGTCGAAGTCCTTCATCCGACCGAAAACGGCGTCAGCGCCACCGGAAACAACGAATCGGTCGTGCTCCGAATCATCTTCGGCGAACGGTCATTTTTGTTCACCGGCGATATTGAATCCGATGCCGAACGAAACCTGATTGCCGACGGGATCGACATCCGCGCCGATGTCGTCAAAGTTCCGCATCACGGGAGCCGCACATCGTCGGTCGCGGCATTCATCGCTCGAACCCGCGCCGTTTACGCTTTGATCCCGGTCGGACTCGAGTCGCCGTTCGGACACCCCGATGGCGAGGTCGTCGAGCGCTGGCGCGATTCCGGCGCGATCGTGACGACGACCGGCGAATCCGGAACGGCCACGTTCTCGACCGACGGACGCGATCTGCTTTTCGATTCTTTCGTCAAATGAAAAAAGCGCTCCGATGCCGAAGCGCTTTTGGGATCGAACCTGTTCGGGAACTAATTCCGGGTAAACTCGAATTCATAGACATCGAGATGCTTGATGAGTTCGCCATCCTCGTATTTGAGGTCAAAATCCAACTTCAAATCCCATTTTCCTTTGCCGATAACGATCTCGTTGTAAGGCAAGAAAACGGTCGCGTCCTTAAAGACGCTCGTCGGGTAACCGGGCTTCATCGCATACAAGATCTCGAGTTCGTCGTCATCGTTCGAATATCCCGAACTGCTGCTCGGCAGGAAACCTCCGTCGGTTTTCATAACACGCACGGCGAGTGCCGAGTCGATGCCCTGAAGTCCCGTAACCTCGAAGCTGACGTGGATGAGCATCCCGCGCTTGCCGCCTTGCGTTACGTTATAGTCGATCCAGACGCGGTTGACGGTTGCGCTGACCGATTCGGAATCGCGTTCGATAACGTCGCTCTTGGTGTACTCAAATGCTTTCTTGGTCAGATCCTGGATCAGCCCGCCTGCCTTGTAGATGATTTTAACGTCCATCCCGAGCGTGTATTTTCCGGGGTTCAGATCGAGTTCGTCGTAAGGCATAAAGACCGTCAGATCATCGTAATCCGTGGAATCGTAACCGGGTTTCATCTCACGATAGACGGCAACATCGCCCGACGAACTGTTGAACTTGTCGTTGCGATCCTTGAGCGGGGCTCCCGCACTGTTCGTAAAGTAGATCGCCAGATACGAATCAAGGCTTCGCATCGAAAGGGTCGTGAACTTGACGTGGATCCGCATCCCGATCTGGCCACCCTCGGTGACGTCGTAATCGATCCAAAGGTTCTTGAAGATCGCGCGCGGGCGACCTGTCGTGGTCGGTGTCGGCGTTTGAACCGTCGTCGGTCCGGCCCGGCGGATCGCCGCGATCAGCGTCGGCGTCGCACCCGCGTTTCGGAGCTCATTTTCAAGATCCGGCGTGAGACGAAACGTCACCCCGGACGCTTCGACCTTTCGCTGAATATAGACGTTGCGCTTCGCCAGCGTACTTGTTTCGGGTGTCGTGCCTTTGGTCTGCAAACCCGTCAGAATCATTGCGAGCGTCAGACGAGACTGGGCCGAAACGCCCTCGATCATCTGCAGCGACCCGACTAACATGGTGCCGAACACCAGTAATAAAGCAAATTTTCGTTTCATAACAATTTCGAATTAATCGACCTAAATTTGAAATCAACCCTCCGGAATCGGACGGACCGTTGGTTTTCTTTTTGCATAATACGTCTCGCGACGTATCGAATCAAGAAAACCACCCGGTTTACGATGGCCATAGAAGGCGTGCGGATGTCCGTTGATCAGCAGTCCCCCGTAAAAATGCAGTCCGAGTTTCTTTTCGGCGCCGGGGTCTTGGGTTTCTGGGTCTTTACCGGCGGCGTCTTGACGGTCGTCGGCACCGTCGTTACGGTCTTCGTCTCGGACGGCGAAGCGGTCGGTGAAACAGTCGGAGTCGGTGTTTCCGTCTTCGTAGCCTTTTCCGTCGATGACGGTGACGGCGAAACTGTCGAGGCCGGCGTCGCCGTCGGCGTCGGCGACGCGGTGACAGTTTGCGACTGGTTCCAGATCCAGTAACCGGCGCCCGCTCCGCCGACCGCCAGGAATAGCAACGCCAGCAGCGGGATTACGATAAACAAAGCCTTTCCGCGTTTTTTCGGGGCCGCGGCGGGACTTGCGAACTGCTGCCCGCCGGCAAATGCCGCGGCGCCGAAGGTTCCGGGCTGACCGGTATTGCTCCCGCTCGGAATCACGATCGGATCCGAATTTTGAGGCTGTCCGCCGGTGTTGAACTGATTGGTTGCGGACTGTTGCTGGCCGCCGGTATTGAAAGGGCTACCAATGGGTTGTTGACCGCCCGTATTGAAGGGGCTCGCAACCGGCTGCTGACTGTCGAACTGACCACCCGTCGGCGGCGGTTGCGGTTGGCCGCCGGTGTTGAAAGGGCTTCCGATCGGTTGTTGACTGTTGAACTGACTGCCCGTCGGAGGCGGTTGCTGACCGCCCGTATTGAAAGGACTGCCCGCAGGCGGCTGTATTTGAATCGTCTGTTCTGAGATCGGCGAGCCAAACTGCTGGCCGATCTGATCGGCCGGAATCTGCATCGTCGGCGCATCGGTGACCGACGGAACGCGTGCTTCGGGTTCGGTGTCAAAGGCCTGAAAGAACGTCGGTGCCGCCTCCGAACTCGCGGTTATCGGCCGGTCCGCGGTGCTGCCCATCGCCTCTTTGAGTGCCAGCTCCATTTCGAGGGCGGACGGAAAACGATTATCACGATCGATCTCCATCGACTTCATTAAAAGATTCGCCAGCGCCGGCGGGACCTGAGAGTTCAGACTGGCAGGGTTCGCCAGCGGATCCTGTTTTCCCGACCAAACTTCGGTCGTCCGCTTGAGCGAATCGATCGGCAAGGTGCCGGTCAGCATATGATAAGCCGTCGCGCCGAGCGCATAGATGTCCGAGCGGGCGTCCGCAGCCTGATCCATCACGACTTTGATGCGGGACTCGAATCGCTGCAACAGAACTTCACGAAAAACCGGATCGAGAACGCGGTAGGTCTGTTCTATCGGCGAATAGTTCAGCGTCGCGGCGACGAACGTTTGATTGCCGATCGACGACGAATTTGCGGGTTCAGGCGCGCCGCCCTTCGCGATCCCGAAATCGAGAAGCTTGATCTTTCCGCGCGGCGTCATCTTCAGATTCTGCGGCTTGATATCACGGTGATAGATCGGCGGATTCTGCGTGTGCAGGTAATCGAGCGCGTCGAGCAGCTGCAGCATCCAACGGACGACGTCTTCGACCGGAAACGGTACCTTGCGGTCTTCCATCAGTTCGCCGAAGTCCTTGCCTTCGACCAGTTCCATCACCAAAAACTGACGGCTGTCGTGAGAAAAATAGTCGCGGACGTGCGGCACGACTTCGTGCTTGATCTTCGCCAGCAGCTTTGCTTCGCGCTCAAACGCCGACTTGATCAATTCCTGCTGCTGGGCGCTCGGCGCTTTCGCAGTATCGATCATAATTTCCTTGATCGCGCAGGTCGTATCGAAGACACTGTCTTGAGCCTCGTAAACCGCACCCATTCCGCCGTGGCCCAATTGGCGGACGATGCGGTAACGATTATTCAAAAGTTCATTTACAAGAAGCATTGTATGTTAACGTCCGTTAAAGAATATGATTCGGCGATTATAACCGCTTTCTACGAAAATTAGAAAGAACAAAGTGCGTCGGAATCGCCGCTTGTTCCCTAAAATGAAAGAAGGCCCGCGGGCGTTCGAAAACCGGACTTTCACCGGGCTTTATTCGTTAAGCGTGGCGGCGGTGAATCCGACCCGTTCGTTTAGAATTCCCTGAGCGATGAAGGCTTTCACGAAAACGCGCACGTCGGCCCGGCTGAACTGATCGATGAGGTGTTTGGTGCGGTCGAGATCGGCCCGCGCCAAGAGCCCGATCTCCCGACCGTAACGGTAGAATCGAGATCCGTTGGCGCGGAGATTCGCCGTCATCAGCATTTCTCCTTCACGAAAAAGCTGATCTTGCTTGTAATACTTGGCGATCAAAGCATTCGCGTTGATGACATCGTTCGACTGCCCGATGATCGGTCCGAGAATCGCGAACGCGCGCTCCGGGTCGATGACGGCGTAACCGGCGGCGAGCGCGATCAGCGCATCGGCGTCATCCTTGTCTTCCGGATAGTCGCGGACCGCCCGGCGCGCCTCGTCCATCAGCAGATTCGCGTTTTCTTTGCCGTCCTCGGTTGCCAGTTGAGACGATGCGACGGCCAATTGGACTATCTGCCGGATCTTCTCGATCCCGGGCGGCATCCGGTCTATCATCCGTCGGGCATCATCGATCTTGCCGAGCGAAAGCTGCATCTGGGCAAGCCGCACATCGATCACGGCGATCGCATCGTCGCGTTCCTTGCTCTGCGGCAGATCCTGCAACTGGGCCCGCGTCTTTTCGATATCGGCACCGGAAACCGCGCGCATCGCCGCCGTCCGGTAAATGATGCCGCGGACTGCGGGATCGGCCTTCGCCGCGTCCGAGATCAATTGCGCGCTCGATGTCGCCGGATCGGTCACCGACTGCGGCATATCGAGCGATCTAAAACCGTCGGGCGCCTGTTTCTTGAGAGCGGCCTGCTTGATCTTGACGCTCGCGGACTTTTCCGGGGCGAATCTCTCGATCAACGGAACGGCCGAGGCAAAAAGCGAAAGATCGGTGAAACTGGTCGATGATGCGAGCCGGTCGGCGATCTTTACGGAAAGGTCTTTGAGAAGGCGTTCGTCGGCCCGCAGCTTTGAAAGCGACTTGTTGGTCGGCGAATCCTTGAGCGGCTGCGAAAAGGTCCGAAGCAGAGAGATCGCGAAAAAGTAATCATTGATGCTTTTCGAGAGGTCCGATTCGATGGTTTTCGAAAAAACCTCGCCGATCAGCGTGTTCGCAAGCCCGACGTCCTTTTCGGCGATCTTGAAGATGAGTCCGAGGATCTGCGACGATTGTCCCTTGGCGAGGCTCTCGCGGACAAGTTTGGCGGCCTTTTCCGGATCCTGCACCGTTGTTTGCGCGATCAGCGATTCTTCAAAGCGCAGTTCGCGTTCGGCCTTGAAAAACGAACGGCGCGCCGCCGAGCCCGATTTCGAGCCGTAGTATTCCTGCAGCTCCGCGGCAACATCGGGCGGCCGCGTCGCTGCCAGATATTCAAGCGCGAGATCGGCGTCGTAACGGGCGAGCGTCATCAGGAGCATCTGCCGCAGCGAGAAAAGATCCTCGCGGCCGAACGGTAAAATCAATTGCTGTATCTGCGAATTACCTGTCGGAGCGCTGTTGACGACGGCGATCACCTGATCGGACGCCTGGTGAAACAATTCCCGGGCGCGTTTTTCATCACGCGACCACAGAGCGTCGGCGGCCATCGTCAGGATCAGCGCCCGATTCTCGGGCAATCTCAGCGTCGCCGCTTCGGCGACCGCCTCGTCAAGCAGGCCGACGGCGCCTTTTTCGAGTTCGAGCGCCGCCTTTTCCGCCTCGGGATCCGGCGTCGGTGTCGGAGTCGGAGTCTGAGCGACAACGCTGAGGCACAACAAAAGCACCACGAAATACAGTTTGAGCGGGCGGTAAAATTGCATAAAACACTCGGAAAACCAAATTGAATCGCTGTCTCGATTTTACACTCGTTGGCGTTGATTCGGAAAATCGACGTCGCTCCGGAGTCCGTTCGCGTCGTAATCCGGTCAGGCCATTGGACAATCCGGGGTTCGATAACAATGCTGTCCTGAACGTTTTGATGCAAGAATCGAGATTCAAGAACGGTGCCGATGCGGGATCTAATAAACCCAGATCAGCAAGCCGAGGCGACTGCCCGGTAAAGACAAATCGTAATATGTAACTCAATGAGCCTCTCGGAATCTACTTCTTCAAGCGTGCGAAGCGAAACGTGGTGGCTGATCGCACCGACTTCCAAAGCGTGTGTAACACGCCCAACTCTCTTAGTTGCAACAGGTCCGCGTGTTTCACACGCTCGACTGAATTGTTGGCGGCTGACACCTGGGTTCCGCTCCGCTCCACGATCTGTCCTGACCGAGGCCGCTCGGCAAAAGCTTGAACAAAGATCGCAATGCAATGAGTCCAAATGCCAAACTTGGAATAAATCCGAGGCCGGCAGCGATTATGGTTTCTGCCGGAGCGCCTGTAGTAGAATCAAAGCAATGAAAAATCCCGAGATCAAATCGTCGGAAATTACGCCGGAAAACGTGTATTTGAACCGTCGCAACTTCATTCGCGCCGGTCTTGTGGCGGGAACGACCTTCGCGACCGGACTCACGTATCGCGTCTTCAATCAGCAGCCGCCGAAAGAAGTTGTGGTCAAAGAGATCAAGGACGTCAAACGGGCGGCGGCGACCGAAGAGGTTCCGAACACGTTCGAGCAGATCACGACGTACAACAACTATTACGAGTTTTCGACGAGCAAGACCAACGTCGGCCGTGCGGCCGAGGATTTCGTGACTCGGCCGTGGACCGTCGAGGTCGGCGGTTTGGCCGGAAAGCCGAAGGTGTTCGATATCGATGATCTGCTTCGATTCGAACAGGAAGAACGCATTTACAGGTTTCGCTGCGTCGAGGGCTGGTCGATGGTGATCCCTTGGGTCGGTTTTCCGTTGAAGCGCCTGCTTGACGCGGTCGAACCGCTCGGCAGCGCGAAGTTCGTCGCCTTCGAGACTTTTTACGAAGGCGCCGGAAAAGGCAATCCGAACGTCAAACTCCCGCAAGGACGCAACGGGATGCAGGCGTCGTTTCTGGCGGGAATCGACTTTCCGTATGTCGAAGGATTAAGGCTAGACGAAGCGATGCACGATCTGACGATCCTCGCGACGGGGCTCTACGGCAAACAACTGCCGAATCAGAACGGCGCGCCGATCCGGCTTGTCGTGCCGTGGAAGTACGGATTCAAGAGCATCAAGTCGGTCGTCAAGATCACGATTGTCGACAGGGAACCGCCGACGACCTGGAACAAAGCCGCGGAAGACGAATACGGCTTCTATTCGAACGTCAATCCGAGCGTCGCGCATCCGCGCTGGTCACAGGCGACGGAGCGTCGGATCGGCGAACTGGGCTCGCGTCCGACGCTGATGTTCAATGGCTACGGCGAACAGGTCGCGAAAATGTACGAGGGAATGAATCTCAAGAAGCATTTTTGATCTCGGCAGTTTCAGGTGTCGGTTGAGTGCCTGATCGCGGGCGTTCCGGTGTCGGTTGTGGCTGAAATACTGTCTCAGCCTTTTTTCAATGATCAGTTTTAACAAATTCATTGTCTTTTCGAACTCGCTCGTGCCGGCGGCGATGCTCGCGTATGACGCTTGGCACGGAAAGCTCGGCGCGAATCCGATCGAGTTCTTTTTGCGGACGACCGGCGTGCTGACCCTGATTTTCCTGATCCTAACGCTCGCGGTGACGCCTGTCAGGAAGTATTTCGGTTGGAACGATTTGATCAAGCTGCGCCGGATGATCGGTCTGTTCGCATTCTTTTACGGCGCGCTTCATCTCGTCACGTATTCGATATTCGACAAGTCGCTGGCGGTCACCTTGATCGTCGATGACGTTTGGCAGCGTCCTTTCATCGCCATCGGAATGGCCGCGTTTATGATGCTTGTCCCGCTTGCGGTCACTTCGACGAACAGTATGATAAAACGCCTTGGCGGCAAGAACTGGGCGCGGCTTCACAAACTCACTTACGTCGCCGCGGTCCTCGGCGTCGTGCATTTTTGGATGATCGTCAAATCCGATGTTTTTTACCCCGGCGTCTTCGGCTTGGTCCTTGCCGGATTGCTCGGTTATCGTGTGTTTTCCGCATACGAGCGCAGCCGGGAAGCAACCGCCAAACGCAAAAAAGCAATGGAATGACGAGGATACCGGGCCTGCGCGGATCAACAATCAATCTCGGAAAAATCAATTTGTGCAATTCGTGAGATTCGTGGCCAAAAAGGGATACCGCGGAAAATCAATTTGTCTAAATTCTTGAGATTCGTGGCGAAAGGTCAGCCTCTCTTCTGATCGAATTTCCGGCGATAATCCTCGCCGATGATCGAAACCGTGCGGCACATTTCGAAGAGTCGGGAACGAAGGCGGACGCCAAGCCGGTCTTCGAGCGTCTCTTCGCGGTCGTTGCGCCGCTCGTCGAGATAATTGGTCGTGAAGATCGTCAGCTTTCGGTCGTTGTAGCGCGAATTGATGATATGCGCCATCGTGTCGCGGACCCATTCGGTCGGTTTCGAAGCACCGATCTCGTCGAGGACGAGGATCTCGGTTTCGAGTATCGGCGCGAGAACTTTGAGCTCCGACGTCTGCGTCGAAGGGTTGTAAGAATCCTGAATTTCCTTGAGCAGCGCGCCGAATTCGTAAAAAAGACAGGAAAAGCCGCGTTCGGTCAGACCTTTCAAGATCGAGACGGCGAGATGCGTTTTCCCGACTCCGACGGTGCCCATCAAAAGCAGTCCGCGGTCGACGGCCGGATAGTCGAGCGCGAGCTTGGAAGCATACTTGAAAGCGCGTTCCTGGCTCGGCGTCGCGGCGCGATAATTGTGAAAATGACACGCCTCGTATCGTTTCGGAAGACGGACCTTTTCGAGATCCGATGTCTGCGTTTTCTTTCGCTGCCGGCACACGCACGGACGCGCGCCCTTTCCCGGAACGACCTCCAATCCCGCGCCGTAGCATTTCGGACAGACTTCCGGTTCATCGCGCATTTCGGGATCCTCAGGCGAAAGATACGCCGCCTCAACATTGGACGGTTTGGTTGTGGCCGATCTGACAGGCATTTTGCAAACAAGAAACGAGAGTCGGATTATAGCACCGACCTTCGGAGTTGGTGAAATCGGAGAAGCCTGGAAAAACGCCGCGGATCACCGAGGGCCGCGCCAGCTGTTTTTCCCGAACACCCGCACGATTCGCGTTGATCAGCGCTTCGACCCTAAACTTTCTCAAAAGCGTGCGGTTCTGTTATATTTAGTTATTCAAAACGCATTTGTTTTATGAGTTACTTTCGAAATTTGTTGGTCCGATTCGGCCTCGCCGAAGTCAAGGTTGACCGTTTGCCGATCAGCGTTTTTTTGCTCGATGACGATCGTCGTCGGCATCGCTGGTTTCAGAAGCGTTTTGCGGGAGACGCCATCGATATCGCCGAAACGGTTGAAGAGGCCCGCGCGTTTTTGAGCGGGTCTTCCTACGACGCGATCTTTCTCGATCACGACCTTCTTCCCGAACACTACGAGACGAACGATCACGACGATTACGACCGCACGGGTTACGCGATCGCCTTGTTCCTGTGTGAAAACCCAAAGATCCAACGCGCGGCGACGATCGTCGTCCACACGCGCAACGCCGATGCCGCGATCCGTATGGTCGAAAAGATCCGCGGGTCCGGCCGCGCCTGCGAGTACTGCGCGTTCCCGATGCTCGACCTCAAGATCAAGAATTACTGGAAGCGCTAAGTGCGCTTCAAACATTGAATAACCCTGCCTTTCAATTCGTCAGGACGGTTTTAACGCGTCCGACCTGTCCGTTCGCGAGCCTGACCTTTATCCCGTGCGGATGAAATCCCGATTTCGTCAGGATATCCTTCACGGTTCCTTCCGTCAGACGGCCCGTTCGTTGGTCTTCTTTGAGCACGATCGCGACCCGCGCGCCGGTTTTTATGTCGTTTCGATTTTTTCCGTCCATAACGGGAACAATTCCTTCGCCTGGGTGTCTAACTGATCGACGGCGAGAAATACGACGCCGAAAACGATTGTAAGAGTCTCGGAGAATTTTGACCAACGGGACCGGCAAATACAGGAGGAAACGAAAATGCTTAACCAATTGATCGAATCGAAAAATCACCACCGCGAAAACGCGCGCAAGAACAGTTTTCTGTTCGCCACCTTCGGAGTTTTGACTGCGGTCCTCGTCGGAGGCTGGACCTACAGCCTGTTCGCGAAGAGTTACGGCGTCGGCAGCGGCGATTTTGAGATGGCGAATCTCATCGCGCCGGTAATGGTCGAAAACGAAGCGCCGCCGCCAAAGCCCGAACGGCCCGAACGAAACGTCTCGAAGGCGTCGAACAAGGTCGTTCTCGAGGATCTTTATGAGGACCTCGACCGTTCGGGAGTTCCGGACGAGTCGATGGGCAAGAAAAACGTCATTACCGCCCGTCAGTACGGCATCGACAATGTCGTCAAAGGCCTTAAGAACCAGATTCCGGAAGGCGTCGGACGCACCGGCGGCAATCCGGATCAGGGTTGCGGGCTCTGCGAAGAACCGACCGCCAAAAAGCCCGCGGTCGATGAATTCAACAACGTGGTCGTAAAACCGAAAGCGACGCCCGACCCGACTCCGAAGGTCGCGCGGACGGTATCTCTCGGAGTGGTTAACGGAAATGCGATCAGTTTGCCGAAACCGAATTATTCGGCGGCCGCTTTGGCGATTCGCGCGAGCGGTCAGGTGCAGGTACAAGTGACGATCGATGAAGCCGGACGAGTAACTTCTGCGGCGGCGGTCTCCGGTCACCCGCTGCTCCGCGCGGCGGCGGTCGATGCGGCCCGAATCAGCAAGTTCACTCCGACGACGCTCAGCGGACAACCAGTCAAGGTCACCGGCGTGATCATCTACAACTTCGTGCCGCGTTAACCCGGTCAACGAAAAACGGAGTTCAACTGAAATTGCACGGGCGACGATCGCGTCTCCCGTGCAATTTTTGCGTGCGTGTTACTCCTGGTTGTCCGCCCAGTCGGACGAATATCGGTGCGACCAGGTGACTTGGCCCGACGGGCTGTAGGACAGGCACAAGCCCTCAAATGTCGGCATCTGCCCGGTCGAATAACCGCCGCGGTTGCGCTGTTCCTCGGTCGCCGCGTAAACGTGGCACTGCGCGTTTTGCGCCAGTTCCGAGCAAAAGACATTGCCGTCGCCGGCGCCGAAACCGGGATAGCTCGCAGTCAGCGAAGCCATCATTTGGGTGTCGGGAATCCGCGCGACGAGACAAGCGACGAACCATATCTTGTCGACCTTTCCAGCCCATTGCCGAAACAGGCCGAGGTGGGTCCGGTTGAATCCCTGCCCGATCCCGACCCAGCCCGGCAACCCGTGACAATTGATGACGACGTTCTTCAGTTTGTGTCCGGGAGCGCCGCTCGCGACCGTCGCGACCCATTCGACGATATGCTCGCGCGTCTGTGCGCGATCCACCTCCCAAGTGTTCCACATACTGATCTTCGACCAGCTGATCTCGGTCGAGTTGAGCGCCATTGAAGGCTGTTCAAGCGTGAACATACTTCGACCTCCCGATTCAAAGTTTGATCCGGCAAAGGTCTGTCGTCGCGGGCGGTCTGATCAGGAAGCAACAGACGGAACAAAACGCGTCCGTTCGGCAAAAGTTCGTCGGACAATTAGATTCTACAACTCCGTGTCGCCGACTTCCAGACGAATCTACCTTCTTTTGTAAACGACTCCATTGAGCTTCATTTCGCCTTTTTCATTCGGCTCTTCGTCGATCTTGAACGTTTCGCTGATACCGAAAAGCGAGATCTTGAAAGATTTTCCGGATTCGTCGAATTCAGCGCCGCCACCGGTGACTTCCTTGCCGCCGATCTTGAAGCCGGCGCCGCCGTCGCTGTTCAGATACATCGTCGATCCGTCGGCGCCGACCCAGTTACCCTGATATTTGACCGGCGCGGGTTTTCCGCCGCCGCAGGCCAGAACGAGCGCCGCGAGCAACAGGACCGCGACCGCCAAAGTCTTTGCATTTTTCATTATCTTTGCTCCTTTTTTTGGTTCTCCCGGATTCGACCCAAATCGCGCGTCGGAGGGAACTTCCCGCGAAAAAACGCGAAAAAATGGGCATTTTTCTAATCTGTTTTTCGCGTATTCAGCGTATTTCGCGGGAAATAGATTCCAAATAGAACCCGGTTCAATCCAAAAAACGGAATTCGTCGCGAAAATGGGTCAACAGATTCGATGCTCGGCGATCTCGCCGAATCGCGACCTATGGAACATACGCCGACGGAACCGGCCGGTCGGTCGAGAGTCCGAACTGCCGGATCGAAATCCCGGCGCGCGACTGGTTGAGATACCAGGTTCCGTTCGTCGGCCGGAAAACGGCGGCGTCGAATCTTCCGTCGCCGTCATAGTCGCCGGGCGCCGGCGTGTCGCCGCTCGAACCGAAGGCGAACGAAAAGTAGCTCGAGTCCTCGCTGCGAAGGACAAACCACTCGCCGGTCGACGGACGCCAAACGGCGGCGTCGGTTTTTCCGTCGCCGGTATAATCGGCCGGAACGGGTTTGTCGGTCGAACTGCCGAATTGAAAGGCAATAACTCCGTTCGAACTGCGGTCGATCCACCATTCGCCGAGCGACGGACGGTAGATCGCGGTATCCGCCCGTCCGTCGCCGTCGAAATCGCCGGCCACTGGCAGGTCGCCGTTGGCTCCGAACTGTTTGACGATCGTTCCGCCGGTCGATCTGTTGACGAACCAGTTCGAGTTCGACGTCCTGAAGACGGCCGCATCGGCCTTGCCGTCGGCGTCATAATCCGCCGGAACGGGAATATCGCCCGCCACCCCGAACGGGAACGAATAATAGGTCGAATCTTCCGAACGAAGAACGAACCATTCGCCCGTCGAAGGCCGCCAGACGGCAATGTCGGTTCGCCCGTCGCCGGTGAAATCGGCCGGAACGATCTTATCGGACGAGGCGCCGAACTGTGCGGCGAAATTCCCGCCGTTCGCCGAGCGCGAGATCCACCATTCTCCGGGAGCCGGACGAAAGATCGAAAGATCGGTCCGGCCGTCGCCGTCGAAATCGGCATTCGTTCGTCTCGATGCGGTCGAGGCCGGCGCAAAAACCGTGAATCGGAAGACCTGTGATACCGAGAAACCGTTGGCTGCGCCGGCGTCGTTCACATACCAGCGGCCGAAGAACGTCCGGCCGACCAATGCCGGATCGTTCGCGATCGGCAAACTCACCGAGCCGAAACCGTCGTTCGAGGTCGTGACCGTCACGCGAGCGAATGAACCGGTTGCTGGAATCGACGCTCCGGCGCCGGGATCGCTCGAATCGATCACCAGAACCGCCGATGAGTTTCCGAAAGCACGCGAAACGCCGACCGTGAAACCCGGATTGCCTGCAAGCGGCGGTTCGATCGCCGTTACCTGCGGAATCAACCCGCCGGTTCCCGCGCGGCCGGTTCCTTCGACGACGGGAGCCCGGCCCGATTCAGTGTACAGGCGCGGGCGGTCGAACGGCGCCGACTCGTCGCGGACGCGCTGATCGGTTAACGGACGCTTCAAAAACGCGACGAGGTCGGCCTTTTGCTGCGTCGTCAGGTTCAGCGGACGGACGAGTCCGCGGTTGATGTTCGTCGCGTCGAAGTCGCCGCCGCGGTTGTAGAATTCGACGACCTCTTCGAGCGTCGAGAACCGCCCGTTGTGCATATATGAGCCGCGAAGCTCGACGTTCCGTAGGTTCGCTGTCTTGAATCGGCCGCGGTCGTTCGTGTTTCCGGTGACCGCGAAGCGTCCGGTATCTTCGTTTTGCGGGCGAACGCCGACGTTGTGAAAGTTCTGATCCGCGAGCACGGGGCCGCCGTGACAGAAGCTGCAGTTGACGTTGACGAAAACATCGCGGCCGCGGTCTTCCTGGGCGGTCAAAGTGCCGTTCGCCGAGGCCCAACGGTCGAGCGGAGTGCGGTCGGAAAAAAGAGTCCGTTCGTGGGTCGCGATCGCCAGCGCGATCCTCGACGGCGTCACGTCCGGCGTCCCGAAGGCGTCCTCGAAAAGTTCCGGATATGAACGCCCGTCGATCCAGTCAAGAAGCGACGGCGGAATGCCGGTCGCGAGCGCGAGCGGCTTCGAATTGGCGATCTGTTCGGCGGCCTGCGTCCAGTTTCGATTTCCGTGGGCCATCTCGACCGCGCTCAGAGGCGGTCCCAGAACCTGGTTTTCGAGTCCGCCCCAGTCGTTGATCAGGATCGCGTTGGTTAGCGGATCGCGAAAAGTATTGGTGGCGCGTCCGTCCCAGAAACTACCGTTCGTCGTGATCCCGGCGTTAAGATATGACGGCGCGCGGCGGCCGGTGACCTGTTCCGCGAATCCGAAAAGCGGCGATGCCGAATAGGTTCCGTCCGGATTGTTGTTTGGAACGCCGGGCGAGCCGAAAACGTCGTCGGCAGTGTTGAAAACATTGTCGAATCCGGGATTTCTTGCGTTGGTGCGCGGGTCGGATCCTCCGGATGCGGGTCGATGGCAGGTGCCGCAGGCGACGGTCAGCGTCGATGAAAGCTGTTCGTCCCAAAAAAGCGTTTTGCCGAGGCTCGCTTTCGCAGCCGTGACCGGATTGTTCAAAGGAACGGGCGGCGGCGAAAGTGCCGAGAAGATAGACGAATTGAACGATCCGTCGGCGCGCAAGCCCTGGTCGGCGGCGCTCAGATCGCTGATCGCGAGATCGTTCTCGGCCCGGACCCAGTAAAAATAATTCTGTCCGACGGCCGCCGAAGCGTCGAAAAAGTAGTTCGCGGCGGTGTTTCCGACGTCCGACGCGTTGGCCGTGTCGTTCGTGGTGTTCCGAAAAATCCGATACCGAGTCGCCCCGCGGACGCTGAACCAGCTGACGTTGACCTTGTCGATATGATCGCCGTCGGTCGCCGCGACGCCGCGCGGAACCGCGAGATAGGCCGTCGCCGAAGCACCGCCCGTACGGAGGCCAAAAAGGGCGAGCGCGACAAAGAAAACGATGATCAAAGATTTCAGGCGCGTCATTCGCTCCAATTCTACAACCGAAGCCCTCGACCCGAAAGTGAATCGAGCAAGAATTTGGGTAGGGCTCCTCAAATCCCCAATGTGTTTTCAAGCGTGCGGAGCACCCGAACTTGCGATAGCACCCCGTTACACACGCTCGCCTGAATTGTTGGCGGGTGACACATGGGTTTATCCCGGCCGAAGTTCCTTTTGCGGCTTACTGGATCCAATCGGCCAAACGGTTCGCGATTATCGCGACGACGGCGTTCGGGTGGCCGCGCGGGACCGACGGAATAACGGATGCGTCCGCCACCCACAGGCCGTCGAAACCGTTGACCCGGAGGCGCGGATCGACCACCGCACCAGGATCCGAACCCATCCGGCACGTCGAGGTCGGGTGATAGACCGTCTGCATCGACCGGTTCAATCGCCGTAGCTAGTGATCTATAGCTCTGCCCCAAACAACCGGAGCTCAAAATGAGCAACAACCCGCTGACCAAAACCATACATCGAAAGCGACTCTTGTAATCTTTCATTTCTATCTGCTTCCTTCGAGTTTCCATCGTACAAACTTCTGTCGGCGCGACGGATCGGTAAACGAAATTTGGAACGTGCCCTTCGGTCCTTTGGTTGCCCCCGTCTTCCTTCGTAGGTCGCCAGAAATCAACTCCAAGCGTTCATCGCTTAAACGTGAATTAGGATCAGAACTGTTAGTAGTCTCTTTTCCGTTAACGTCGATTTTGTTTGT
The DNA here is from genome assembly GCA_016715115.1 of Acidobacteriota bacterium. Lineage (NCBI taxonomy): Bacteria > Pseudomonadati > Acidobacteriota > Acidobacteriota bacterium. Next base: position 677,925 of record JADKBM010000016.1, on the reverse strand, counting down.
TGGGTTGTTGCCGCAATATACAAATAAATTCCAACTTTGAGGCACGGATGCGTGGGAATCATTCAGAACGTCGTCCGCGCTGGTGAAACGACCATGCCCAAATTGAAAATAACGCGCCTGAGCAAAGTCCAATTCCGTTTCACTGTCGCGCTCGTAGCCGGTGAATTGCTTGCGGATCGTGTCTCCGACATATTCTGCGTGCGATCGCTCGGTGATATCTTCTCCGTACGGGCGGTAGTCATGTCTTGAAATTACGGTGCCGTTTTCGTTCGTGTTTATCCGCGGGCTGCCGAGGTGGTCGTTGGTCAGATACGCCACTTGCGGGGTTTGGTTCAAATTCGTCGAATATTCTGCCACCAAGCGTGAAGATGCGTCGTAGACGAAGACGGTTGTTTCACCGGTCGACGGGACGTGCTTTTTGACGCGGCGGCCGTCGCCGTCATAGAAATATTCACCGATCGTGCCGGTGACCGCGCCGTTGGCGTCGACCGATTCGATCTTCGTCTGCTTGTTCTCAGCGTCGTAGGTGAACTTCCGAAACTGCGCGTCGCGCGTCGTGTTGCCGGCGGCGTCGAATGCGTAATCGTTCACATTATCCGCGTCCTGATCGAGGTTGATGCGGTTAGTCGACGGGGAGATCGACGGATTGAGCACTTTCCGGTCGGCGGCGCAGACCGTGAAGTTCGGCGATGTTCCGCAGTTTTTCGGGATCGTCGTCGTGTTCGCTTCGACAAAGTTGCGCTCCGATTGGCCGCAAAACTGACCCGCTATTCAACCTATTTTGTCTTTCGATTAAGTAAGTGTTGATCGCGCCGGTCAAATTCGGATTTCTGGCGCCCTCACCCGGTAGAGTTCGAAGATCAGCATGCGACAAGACCTATCTTGATTTTCACGCCTAATGCAACCGCTTGAATTCAGTCATTGTAAATGTATAACAGTCCAGCACTGCGGCCTCATCAATCATGTCGGACGCCCTATCATCGACCAACTTCATAACGCTGACCCGATCATCGCCGAATTGCTCATATCCGAAGTCTGCCGGTTTAGAATCACACGTGGTATCGCGAATCGCTTTCAGGCGGTATCTCTCTCCTAATTCATAGAAATCTCGCTCGGGAAACTTGTCCATTTGAAACTGCCTGTAAACGAGCCTGATCAATGGCGGATCGTTGAACTTCTTTTTTCCGATTCGTGTCGCGGCAAAGATGTACGAATAATAATGCGGTCCAATACCCGCACCGATTATCAGACTATTCACGGATGCCTTCACGGCCCCCTCCAGGCGCACTGTCGCCGGCTTTTTGGATTGTGAGCTTGCGACCGAACTTAAAGTCAATAGAAACACGACGACCGCGATCTGTGCCCGAATTGCAATTTTCATTCTGAGTACTCGTAACTGAGTTTTCATCGTGCGAGAAGGATTCAGCATTGCATCTCGAACAACTCCAGGTTCAGCGACAGTTCGTGAGTCGCTCGGGTCTCTATCAACTCGAGTCATGCATGCAATTTAACTCTTGTTGACAATTCGTCAGGGCTCGATCCTTCTATTCGTTTTGGATTCACACTCTCGCTAAAGATGATGCCCATTCGATGACCATGACAGTTCGCGCGAATGTGTTTTACTTCGCCTTTGTAAATGACCGAATTCTTACTTCAATCACGGATGAATTTGCGAATGCGAGCATCGGGTCTGCTTCCTCGACGATCCTCCCGATGTCGGTTTCGTGAACGGTCTCGGGTCGGCCCGTGTTGTATCCGATTACCGGATACCAACCATCATTTGTGGCGGGGCCGTATATCTCCCAGCCTTGGACAATAGTGATATCCTCACGTTTGAGTCTGAGACAGCTCCCGACCTTTAGATTGTTACCGGTTATGAAGTCCGGGTCCGATGTGTTGATGTACGTTATTTCGCGCGTTTTCTCATCATACGCTATGGAATACTCAATATCGTCAATCCAATCGACAATAAATGGGTCGAACGTATCAACACCAACCTTTATTTCCTTTGAAAACTTATTCTTGGAATGAATGCATTCGGTCGGGAGGATCCAGCCAAGCTGCAATCTGGTGCCGCAGTCCAGCCAACCGAAAGAGAAGATCAGTAACGACATAATGGCTATTCTCATTTGAAAAACTCCTCCGACGGATTCCCGTCGCATCACTATTGACTCGCTGTATTCTGAGTAAAGTACCTTAGTTTTGAATTCTTATCGTTCCAAGCAGAGTTGGGTCCAGGACCCGATGCGGCTTGGCGTATCGGTTGACTACCATCCTTGCTTGTGACTTTACGAACCTCTCCGGCGTCGCCCAATTCAGAAACTCGCACCGCATGGCCAACCGTCGAGAAATCAACTTCGTTCGACGAAAAATACAAACCGGCATCTCCTGCCTTCGGAGTATCAGTTTCTTTGGAACCGTCGTCGTCGATGATTGCCTTCACTGTATCGCGACTATTTATCCAGACCTCTCCCTGCCCAAATGTAGTTCCGAAGCAATTCGCGACGGGATCAAGTTTGTTGTTTTTCTTCAGGTCGGCAAGGGATACACTACGAACTTCAATTTGTTTCCCGTCACTGTCCTCAAAAGTGATTTTTATGTTCGGCTTATCATTGAGTTTCATCGCGTCTACGGCATTCTTCTTGTCCGTGTAAATCTTTCCAATCTTATATTCGGCAGAGATTATTACTGTTCGCCCATCCTTCAATTTTGCACGCGCGACTTCCCGACGTTCAACCTCATCCTTGCCATCAACCTTGTTCGCGTCAAATTTCACTGTTCCGTCAGGGTTCTTTTCAATTTGTCCATCGGGATCAATGTACCTGAGCGGGTTGTTGCTGACGAAAACATACAAATTGGAGTTTTGTGTTTTGGCAGGGTAAATCATGTTAAGAAAATCATCTGGACTCGTAAAGCGTCCGTATCCGGATTCATAGAACCGCGCCTGTGCGAAATCCAGATCGGTCTCGCGGTCGCGTTCGTATCCCGTGAATTTCTTTCGGATCGTGTCGGCGATGTATTGGGTGTGCGTGCGTTCGGTGATTTCTTCGCCGTACGGGCGGTAGTCATGTCTTGAAATGACGGCGCCGTTTTCGTTGGTGTTGATCCTTGGGCTGCCGAGGTGGTCATTTGTCAGGTATGCCACCTGCGGGGTTTCGTTCAGGATTGTCGAGTATTCAGCCACCAGTCTTGAAGATGCGTTGTAGACGAAGACGGTTGTTTCGCCGGTCGACGGGACGTGCTTTTTGACCCGGCGACCGTCGCCGTCATAAAAATATTCACCGATCGTCCCCGTGACGTTGCCGTTTGAATCGATCGACTCAACCTTGGTTTGCTTGTTCTCGGCGTCGTACGTGAATTTGCGTACTAACGCGTCACGGGTCGTGTTGCCCGAATTGTCGATCGCGTAATCATTCACGCTGTCGCCGTCCTGATCGAGATTGATCCGGTTTGTGTTCGGCGAAATCGACGGGTTGAACACCTTCCGATCCGCGGCGCAAACCGTGAAATTCGGCGATGTCCCGCAGTTCTTCGGGATCGTTGTCGTGTTCGCTTCGACAAAGTTGCGGTTTCCATAACGGTCGAACGTGTAATCCTGCTTCCAGGTCTCGGTCGATCCGATCTTCTCAGTCGCGTCGTCGATCCTGTTCAGCGAGTCATACGTATAGGCCTGAACCGCCGTGAAGCCAGTCGAACTGCCGACAGTCGGAGCCGTGATCGCCTGAGACTGAATGTTGCCGTTGTTCTTTGCCGTATTGAGCGTGCCGCTTTCGACGACGCCGTAGGTGTAATCGAGTTTCAGCAGATCGGTCGTGTTCTGAACCTTGCCGAGAGCGATCTGGGTTGGCTGGAGGCGTGAATTGAAGGCAGTCTTCTCCCACGTACCGTTTCCGAGCTGCATCGACGAAACCGCGCCGGCGGCGGTGTAGGTGAAATGGTTCGCGTAGTTCCAGAAGCCGTAATCGGCGTTTCTCTTGCTCTGAACCATCGACAGATCGCCCTCGTTGTCGAGCACGTTCCTGACAATCCTTCCCGACGGATATTTCTCTTCGAGAAGAGCGCCCGAAAGGTTGTACGTGTACTCCATCTCATTATAGACGGTTCCGTCCGTCGTCTGTTTGCTTTTTTTCACGCGGCCGACGGCGTCGAACTCTGTGTATTCGGTGACCGAGAACGGCGTCGAACCTGATCCGGTCGTGACCTTGGTCAGCTTGCCCTTGGCATGACTCAGATTGTCGTAATTATAGTAAACAGGAAGCGTCGAATCGGAATAAGTTCTTTGCGTCACGCGGTTGAGCGCATCGTACGCGTAGCTCGTCGTGATCGAGCGGGCATCTTGTTTGCTCGTCAGATTCCCGTTTGGATCATATGCGTACAGGATCGTTCCCGATTCGGGGCTAGCCGCCGATTTCAACCGCGACAGCGCGTCGTAAACGAAGGTGCGCGTCTGGACTCCCTGACTGACGGTGAGCAGGTTGTTCAGCACGTCATATGAGTAATAAGTCGGCTGGTTCGGACTCGCAACCGTCCCAAGCTGGCCTGCACCGTTTGGCTCGTCAACGCGGAAAGCTACCCAAGCGCATTTGTGATCGAACGACGCTGTTTGCCGACTTGGTCGGTGACGGTTGTCGTGTTTGTG